>NZ_QPKK01000080.1 GCF_003344635.1 Desertihabitans aurantiacus | reverse complement strand
GTGGCCGAGGATGCCGTGCTCGGACCGGTCCAGGACGAGCTGTCCCGCCGCGGCCGGGCGGTCGCGGCGCTCGACCGCGCCGGCCGCTGACCCGACCTCGCCGCCCCCCGCCCCTGCTGACGCGCGACCGCCGCCGCTACGCCGGCTGACGTAGTGGAGGTGTCGCCGACGGGCCGACGCGACCCGGGTGCCACCGCGCGAAGACTGCAGCCATGACCTCGACCGCCGTCGCCGCCCGCGACCAGGAGCGCACCCGTCCCCGCCTGCCCGAGCTGCGCGGACCCGCCCGCAAGGCCGTGCTGACCGTGCACGTGCTCGCCGCCGCCACCTGGATCGGCATCGACGTGCTCGTCGCCGTCCTGGTCGGGCTCGGCTTGCTCGCCCCCGACCCCGAGCTGGGCGGTGCGGCCCTGCTGGTGCTCGGCACGGCGGTGGTGCCGCCGATGCTCGCCTCCGCCCTGGTCTGCCTGGCCAGCGGTCTGCTGCTCGGCCTCGGCACCCGGTGGGGGCTGGTCCGCTACTGGTGGGTCGCGGTGAAGCTCGCCATCACCCTCGTGCTGTCCACCCTGATCCTGGTGCTGCTGCGACCGGGGATGCCGGCGGTGGCCGACCACGGACGCGCACTGCTGCAGGCCCGGCCGCCGGCCGGTGACGTCTCCTTCCTCGTGTATCCGCCGGTGGTCTCGCTGACCGCGCTGTCGCTCGCGGTCGTGCTGTCGGTCGCGAAGCCCTGGGGCCGCGTACGCCGCGCGCTCAGCCCGCGACGGCCGTCACCTCCGCGGCCTGGCGCTGCTCGACCGAGGAGATCATCGCCTCCCGCTCGTCCTCGCTGACCTCCTCCGGCACGCTCTTCTCGGTGCGGCGGAAGGTGGTGGTGCCCAGGCTCAGGTCGTGGCCGACCACGGAGGCCTCCAGCACCAGCCGGTCGCGGGTCTCCCCGGACTGGTCGGTCCACGAGGAGGTGCGCAGCCGGCCGGTGACGACCACCGGCTCGCCCTTGCGCACCGAACCCGCGACGTTCTCGGCGAGGCTGCGGTAGCAGCGCACGCTGATCCAGTTGGTCGGGCCGTCCACCCAGTCGCCGTTGCGCCGGAACCGCGGGGTGGCGCCCAGCCGGAAGGTGGCGAAGGCCGACGGCCCGTCGTAGGCCTGCACGTCGGTGCCGACCCAGCCGTTCATGGTGACGAATGCGTCCACTGCTCTGTCCTCTCTGCGGCCGCGGCCGGGTGCCACGGCGCCGGTTCGACCATGGGCGTCCGGACGCGGGGGTGCCGGGACGCGGCTGCTGGCTGTGGACAACCCCCACCGGGGGGCCGGGGCTGGGGACAACCCGGGCCCGGTCGTCGGGCTGGGAGGTGTCGGGCGGCGCTGGCATACTCGTCCCCGACCGGCGCGCCCTGGGTGCGCCTCCTGTCCCCGCTCCACGAGAAGGTTGACGCACCTCGATGGCTGAGTTCATCTACACGCTGCACAACGTCCGCAAGAAGCTCGGTGAGAAGGTCGTCCTCGACAACGTCACCCAGGCCTTCCTGCCGGGGGCCAAGATCGGCGTGGTCGGTCCCAACGGGGCCGGCAAGTCGACGCTGCTCAAGCTGATGGCCGGGCTGGTCCAGCCCGACAACGGCGACGGGCTGCTGGCCAAGGACGCCACCGTCGGCATCCTGCAGCAGGAGCCCCCGCTGACCGAGGGCAAGACGGTGCTGGAGAACGTCGAGGAGGCGGTCGCCGACATCAAGGGCATGCAGCGCCGGATGGACGAGCTCGGCATGGCGATGAGCGAGCCCGACGCCGACTTCGACGCGCTGATGGCCGAGATGGGTGAGGTGCAGACCGAGCTCGACCGGCGCAACGCCTGGGACATCGACGCCCAGCTCGAGCAGGCGATGGACGCCCTGCGCTGCCCGCCGCCGGACGTCTCGGTCGACGTCCTCTCCGGTGGTGAGCGCCGCCGGGTCGCGCTGTGCAAGCTGTTGCTGCAGCAGCCCGACCTGCTGCTCCTCGACGAGCCCACCAACCACCTCGACGCCGAGTCGGTGCACTGGCTCGAGGGCCATCTCAAGGCGTACCCGGGTGCCGTCCTGGCCGTCACCCACGACCGGTACTTCCTGGACAACGTCGCCGAGTGGATCTGCGAGGTCGACCGCGGCCGGCTGCACGGTTACGAGGGCAACTACTCCAAGTACCTCGACACCAAGCGCTCCCGGCTGCAGGTGGAGGGCAAGAAGGACGCCAAGCGCGCCAAGATCCTGGAGAAGGAGCTGGAGTGGGTGCGCTCCAGCCCGAAGGCGCGCCAGGCCAAGAACCGGGCCCGGCTGGCCCGCTACGAGGAGATGGCGGCCGAGGCCGAGCGCAACCGCAAGATCGACACGTCGGAGATCAACATCCCGCCGGGTCCGCGCCTGGGCACCGACGTGCTGCAGGTGGCCGACCTGGTCAAGGGCTTCGGCGACCGCACGCTGTTCGACGGGCTGACCTTCGACCTGCCGCGCTCGGGCATCGTGGGCATCATCGGCCCCAACGGCGTCGGCAAGTCCACGCTGTTCAAGATGATCGTCGGTGAGGAGCAGCCGGACGCCGGCAGCCTGGACGTCGGCAAGACGGTCTCGATCTCCTACGTCGACCAGGGCCGTGGCGGGCTCGACCCGGCGAAGAACGTCTGGGAGGTCGTCTCCGACGGCCTGGACTTCCTCAAGGTCGGCACCTTCGAGATGCCCTCGCGGGCCTACGTCGCCTCCTTCGGCTTCAAGGGCCCCGACCAGCAGAAGCCGACCGGCGTCCTCTCCGGTGGCGAGCGGAACCGGCTCAACCTCGCGCTCACGCTGAAGATGGGCGGCAACCTGCTGCTGCTCGACGAGCCGACCAACGACCTCGACGTCGAGACCCTGCAGTCGCTGGAGGACGCGCTGCTGGAGTTCCCGGGCTGTGCCGTGGTGATCTCCCACGACCGCTGGTTCCTCGACCGGGTGGCGACCCACATCCTCGCGTGGGAGGGCGACGCGGAGAACCAGGCCCAGTGGTTCTGGTTCGAGGGCAACTTCGCCGACTACGAGGCCAACAAGCTCGACCGTCTCGGGCCGGAGGCGGCCCGCCCGCACCGGGCGACCCACCGCCGTCTCACCCGCGGCTGACCCGCGGCTCGCCGGTCAGGGACGTCCGGGGCGCATCCGCGCGGTCAGCGTCGGCCGCGCCCGGAGGTCGACCGCAGCCCAGATCCGCGTGCCCTCGTGCTCGAGCAGCACCAGACGACGCAGTGGCCGGTGCGGCGGGAGCAGCCGCATCCGCCAGCGCCGGGCCGCCGGGTCGAGGATGGCTGCCAGCTCGGCCCGCACCACGTCCCGACCGGTGATCGCCTCGAGCCCGTACGCCGGCGCCGGCGGATGCTGGGGCGGGCGGACGGGCACCACCCGCGGGCCCCGGACCGTGACCACGTCCTCGGCGGCGAAGCCGACACCGTTCCGGTCGGCCTCGCGCAGCAGCTGGCGCAGCCGCCGCGGCCGCGCCACCACCAGCCACCCCACCGCCAGCGCGAGCCCGGCGATGACCAGCGAGCTGGCGGCCAGCCCGACGCGGTCGTAGGCGGGTGAGCGGTCCTCGATCGTCCCGCCGGGTCCGACCCAGACGGTGATCACCGCGCCCCGCCCGGGGACGGCGCCGCACTCGCGGTAGCTGCCGAGCCGCGGGCCGGATCCCAGGTCGTAGCGCACCTCCACCCGGGAGCGGCTGCTGCGGCCGCACCGCCCGTCCGGGTGGACGGCGACCACCTCGGCGTGGGTCGCGACGTCGCGCCCGAGCAGGTGGTCGACCCGGCCGGGAGAGGGCAGGTAGGCCGCGGCGGGGAACGCCCCTGCCAGCACCGCCAGGACGAGGACCACCAGCAGCCGCCGGAGGTCGCGCCGGTCCTCCTGCGCGAGGTGCTGCCGCTCGGTCTCGGTCAGCAGCCCGCCTCGCGCCGGTGCTGGCGGCGGGGTGCCCTGGTGGTCGGGGGCCCGTTCGGTACGCACCCGCGGCATTGAACCAGCCCCGGGGCCCACCGAACGGCCGTCCGGGCTCGCCGGACCGCGGACAGGTCAGTCGGGCTGGACGCGTCCGCGCAGCGCCTTGGTGCGTCCGCGGCGGACCTTCGCCTCCAGCCGGCGCCGGCGCGAGGCCTTCGACGGCTTGGTCGGCACCCGCTTGGGCGGTGGTGGTGCGCAGGCCTCCCGGATCCGCTCGGCCAGCCGGTCCCGGGCGGCCGCCCGGTTCTGCCGCTGGCTGCGCTGCTCGGTGGCGACGACCCTGACGACGCCGAGCCGCTGGGCCGCGCGTGGGGGCAGCACGCTGCTGGCGGTGGCGTCGAAGACCAGCTCGACCCGGCTGTCGGTGGTGTTGACGCCCTGCCCGCCCGGTCCGGAGGCCCGGCTGAACCGCTCCACCAGCTCCTCGCCGGGGACGACCAGACCGTCCGGCAACCCTGGCCCCGGCGGCACCACGAGGGCTAGCGTGCCGCTCATGGCCGAGCACTCTATCGTCGCGCTGGAGCCGTCCACCTGGAACCTGTTCGCCGACCTGGTGCAGCGCCAGGGCGGGCTGTTCGGCGGCTGCTGGTGCTCCTGGTTCCACCCCGACCGCGACGACCGGGCGCCCGGAGCCGAGGGCTCCCGCGAGTTCAAGCGGCAGATGGTCGAGGAGGGCATCGCGCACGCGGCCCTGGTGGTGCTGGACGACCGCGCCATCGCCTGGGCCGAGTACGGCACGCCCGAGGAGCTGCCCCGCATCCACCACCGCAAGGAGTACGAGGCCACCCTGACCGAGCCGACCGACTGGCGCGTCACCTGCATCCAGGTGGAGAAGACGCACCGCCGCCAGGGCTGGGCCGAGGTCGCGCTGCGCGGGGCGCTCCAGCTCATCGCCGCCGCCGGCGGCGGGACGGTGGAGGGCTACCCGCACGACCTCGCGGAGAAGAAGCGGCAGGGCCGGAAGGTCTCCTCCTCCTTCCTCTACAACGGCACCCGCACCATGTACGAGCGGGTCGGCTTCGTCTACGACCGGCCCAAGGGCCAGGGCAACTGCGTGATGCGCCGGGTCGTCACCCCCGCCTGAGCCGACGGGCCGGAGGAGGGCAGGTCCGCCGGCGCTCCGGGGTCGTCCTAGGGTGGCGGGGATGAGCACCCTCGCGATCACCCACGCCTCCGTCGTCCCGATCACCGCCGACCCGTTCGAGGGGACGCTCGTCGTCACCGACGGCAGGATCTCCGCCCTCGGCCCGGACGTCGAGGTGCCGGCCGACGCCGAGGTGGTGGACGCCGGTGGCCGCTGGCTGCTGCCCGGGTTCGTCGACGCCCACACCCACCTCGGCGTGCACGAGGAGGGCGAGGGCTGGTCGGGCGACGACACCAACGAGATGACCGACCCGGTCACCGCGCAGGTGCGCGCGCTGGACGCCATCTACCCCGGCGACACCGGTTTCGCCGACGCGCTGGAGGGCGGCGTCACCACGGTCGGGGTCAACCCCGGCTCGGGCAACGTCATCGGCGGGCTCTGCGTGGCGGTCCACACCGTCGGCCGCACCGTGGACGAGATGGTGCTGCGCCACCCGGTCGGGGTGAAGGCCGCCACCGGGGAGAACCCGAAGCGGGTCTACGGCGAGCAGAAGAAGATGCCCTCCACCCGGCTCGGGGTGGCCGCGGTGCTGCGGGAGGCCTTCGTCGCCGCCGACAACTACCGCCGCCGGCAGCGCAACGCCGAGACCGCGGGCACCACCTTCGACGCCCGCGACCTCAAGCTGGAGGCGCTGGTGTCGGTGCTGGAGCGGGAGATCCCGTGGCGCCAGCACTCCCACCGCGCCGACGACATCGCCACCGCCGTCCGGATCGCCGACGAGTTCGGCTACCAGCTGGTCATCGACCACGGCACCGAGGCGCACCTGGTCGCCGACGTGCTGGCCGAGCGGGGCATCCCGGTGCTCATCGGGCCGCTGCTGACCAGCCGCTCCAAGGTCGAGCTGCGCAACCGCTCCACCGCCAACCCCGGGAGGCTCGCCCGCGCCGGCGTGGAGATCTCCATCATCACCGACCACCCGGTGGTGCCGATCCACTTCCTCGTCCACCAGGCCACGTTCGCGGTCAAGGCCGGGCTCGACCGCGACACCGCGCTCCGGTCGATCACCATCCACCCGGCCCGCGCCCTCGGGCTGGAGGACCGGGTCGGCTCGCTCGAGGTCGGCAAGCTGGGCGACGTGGTGCTGTGGAGCGGGGACCCGCTCGACGTCATGCAGCACGCCGACCGCGTCTGGGTGGAGGGACGCGAGGTGCACACCCGCGAGACCGCCTGAGCCCGACCCGGTCCAGCCGTCCCGGCAGCGTCCTAGGCTCCGGCCATGACCTCTCCTGGACGCGGCCGGCTGCCCGATCCCGGACCGGCCCGGGTGGCCGGCGTCGACCTGCCACCCGGCGTCCACGTCCGCGCCGATCCCGCCTTCGCGCCGAGCGGCGGGGCCGAGCCGTATGCCTGGATCACCACCGGACCGGTGCCCGACCCGGTGCTGGACGGCCTGTGGCGGAGGCTGGTCGCGCGCTTCGCCGAGACCGGGCTGTGGCCGGTGGCCGCCACCGGGCTCGCCGGCGAGCCGGACCGGCCGTGGCTGGTCGGTGAGCTGGGTGTGCGGGAGGACCCGACCGGCTACGACGCCGCCGACGTCCTGGCCCGGCACACCGACGACGGCTCCTTCGACCCCGAGGCGGCCCCGGACCCCCGCCTCGTCCTCACCCGCCTCGCCGCACCCGCGCCCGGGCAGGCGCAGCCGCCCCTGCAGCTGCCGGCCTCCCTCGACCCGGCGGGCTCGGCGCTGATGCTGGTGCCGGTGCTGCGACCGGCCGACGTCCCGGCCCGGCTGGGCTGGCAGGGCCCGGTCAACCACGACCTCGGCCCCGGCGAGGTGAGCGCGGTGCTGCGCAGCTGGGAGGACCGCTTCGGCGCCGTCGTGGTCGGGATCGGCTTCGACACCCTGCTGCTGCAGGCCGGTCGGGCGCCGACCGACCCGGCCGAGCTCGACGTCCTGGTGGCCGAGCACCACGCCTTCTGCCCCGACGGCATCGACCAGGGCCTGCCGGTCGAGGAGTACCGGGCCCACCTCGCCGCCCAGCAGCCCGACCGCGGGATCTGGGCGTTCTGGTGGGACTGAGCGGCGACGGGGGACGCCCGGGCCGCCGGGTCAGCGACCGCGCAGCAGCAGCTCGGGCAGGGTGAGCGCACCCCGGTCGGCCAGCTCGGCCAGCTGGGTGCGGCAGGAGAAGCCGTCGGCCAGCACCACCGCGTCGTCCCCGGCCGCCCGCACCGCGGGCAGCAGGTCGTGCTCGGCGACCTGCACCGACACCTCGTAGTGGCCCTGCTCGACCCCGAAGTTGCCCGCCAGCCCGCAGCAGCCGCCGACCGTGGTGACGCTGGCCCCGGTGGCCGCGAGCAGCGCGGCGTCGGTCTTCCAGCCGGTGACCGAGGCGTGGTGGCAGTGCGGCTGGGCGACCACCGTGGTGCCGCTGAGGTCGGGTGCGCTCCAGCCGGGGGTGCGGGTCAGCAGCTCGGCCAGGGTCAGCACCCCGGCGGCCACCTCGGGCACCCGCGGGTCGTCGGGCAGCAGCTCGGGGGCGTCGCTGCGCCAGACCGCCAGGCAGGACGGCTCCATCCCCACCACCGGCGTCCCGGCGCTGACCACCGGGTGCAGCACGTCGAGCGCCCGGCGCAGCTGGCGGCGGGCGCCGTCGAGCTGGCCGGTGCTGATCCAGGTCAGCCCGCAGCAGGCGTCCCGCTCGAGGAACCGCGGCTCGTAGCCGGCGCTGCGCAGCAGCTCGACCATCGGGCGGGCGCCGGCGCCGGCGAAGGCGTCGGAGAACGAGTCGACCCAGATGACGACCGGTCCGTTCGGCGCGGTCTGCCCCGTCGCCTCCCGCCGGCCGGTGGCGGTCGCCGAGCGGCGGGCGAAGCGGGGGAGCTGGCGGCGCTGGTCGACGCCGGCGCCCCACTTCAGCGCGTTGCGCAGCAGCGGCGCGGCCATCACCGCGTTGACCAGCGCGGACAGCCCGGGCACCCGGGTGATCAGCCGGCCCCAGCGGGGCAGCCAGCCCAGCGCGTAGTGGCTGCGCGGCCGGATCCCGCCGCGGTAGGTCTCGTCCAGCACCCGGGCCTTGTAGGCGGCCATGTCGATGCCGGTCGGGCAGTCGCGCCGGCAGCCCTTGCAGGACAGGCAGAGGTCGAGGGCCTCGTGCACCTCCGGGGAGCGGAACCCCCGCTTCACGGTGCTGCCGTTGATCATCTCCTGCAGCACCCGGGCCCGGCCGCGGGTGGAGTCCTTCTCCTGGCGGGTGGCCTGGAACGAGGGGCACATCACCCCCAGCGAGCCGGTGGTGTCGGCCAGGCACTTGCCGACCCCGCTGCAGCGGTGGACGTCGGCGGCCAGCTCGAGCTCCCGGCCCCGCATCGGTGCGTGGCGCACCAGGTCGGCGCGGACGTCGGCGGCCACCGGGCGCGGGTCGACCAGCACGCCGGGGTTGAGCAGGTTGTCGGGGTCGAAGACCTGCTTGACCGCACCGAACAGCGCGATCGCCTCGGCGGAGTACATCGTCGGCAGCAGCGCCGAACGGGCCCGGCCGTCGCCGTGCTCGCCCGACATCGAGCCGCCGAAGGAGGCGACCAGCTCGGCGGCCTCGGTGACGAACGACTCGTAGCCCGCCGCGCCGCCCTCCTCGGTCAGCGGGAAGTCGATCCGCACGTGCACGCAGCCGTCGCCGAAGTGGCCGTAGGGCAGCCCGCGCAGCCCGTGCCGGGTGAGCAGCTCGTCGAAGGCGCGCAGGTAGGCCCCGAGGTGCTCCGGCGGCACCGCGGCGTCCTCCCAGCCCGGGTAGGCCGGACGGCCCAGGCTGACCCCGGCCAGCCCGGCGCCGTCCTCGCGGATCTTCCACAGCGCGGTCGCGCGGGCCGCGTCCTCGACCACGAACCCGTCGCCGCAGCCGCTGGCCGCGAGCAGCGCGCGGGCGCGCTCGCCCAGCCGCACCGGGTCGTCGTCGGCCAGCTCGACCAGCATCCAGCCCTGCCCGGCGGGCATCTCGGGTACCGCGGACGGGCCGAGCCGGTCGCGCACGACGTCGACGATCCGGGCGTCCAGGCCCTCGCAGGCGGTCGGCCGGTGCGCCAGCACGGTGGGGGCGTCGTCGGCGGCCTCGGCCATCGACGGGTAGCCCAGGGCGACCATGACCCGGTGCGGCGGGTCGCTGACCAGCCGCAGGGTGGCCCGGGTGATGGTGGCCAGGGTGCCCTCGGTGCCGGTGAGGAAGCGGGCCACGTCGAAGCCGTTCTCGGGCAGCAGGTGCTCCAGGCTGTAGCCCGACACCTGGCGTCCGAAGCGGCCGAACTCGGTGCGGATCACCGCGAGGTTGCGCCCCACCAGCTCGCGCAGCGCGGTCAGCGTGGGGGAGTCCTCCACGGCGGTGGCCTCTGGGCCGCCCAGCACCAGCCGCTCACCCGAGCCGGTGACGACCTCCAGGCCGAGCACGTTGTCGGCGGTCTTGCCGTAGCCGAGCGCGCGGGGGCCGCAGGCGTTGTTGCCGATCATCCCGCCGAGGGTGCAGCGGTTGTGGGTGGAGGGGTCGGGCCCGAAGCGCAGCCCGTGCGGGGCCGCCACCTTCTGCAACGCCGCCTGGACGACGCCGGGCTCCACCACCGCGGTGCGCTGCTCGGGGTCCACCTCGACGATCCGGTTCAGGTGGCGGCTGACGTCGACGACCAGACCGGGCCCGACCGCGTTGCCGGCGCAGGACGTCCCGGCGCCACGCAGCGTGATGGGCACCGCGTCGGCGCGGGCCTCGTCCAGCAGCCGGGTCAGCTCCTCGACGGTGCGCGGGTGGGCGACGCCGCGCGGCACCACCCGGTAGAGGGAGGCGTCGCTGGAGTAGAGGGCCCTCGCCAGGCTGGAGGTGTCGACCAGACCGGACGAGCCGGCCCGGTCCAGCCGCCAGCTGAGCCGGCCGAGCTCGCGGTCGAGCAGGGCACGATCGGTCATCGCGGGCACCCAGAGGTCATGGGGGTCAGTCTGCCGACTCCCGCCCGGCGGCGAGGACGCGTTCAAATGCGCGACCGACGGCGCGGAAGTCCTCGGGGCCGACGGCCTCGACGAACACCCGGCGCACCGACTCCACGTGGCTGGGCGCCGATCGGCGCAGCAGACCCATGCCCGCCTCGGTGAGGTGCGCCCACACCCCGCGCCGGTCGTCGGGACAGCTCTCCCGCTCGACCAGCCCGCGGCGCTCCATCCGGGTCACCGTGTGGGTCAGCCGCGAGCGCGACTGGTGCACCGCCTCGGCCAGCTCGGCCATCCGCAGCCGCCGGTCCTCGGCCTCGGACAGGGTGACGAGGATCTCGTACTCGGCGAGGTCGAGGCCGTGGGTTCGCAGGTCGGCGTCCAGCACCTCGCTGATGCGCGCGGCCCCGAGCAGGTAGGTGCGCCAGATGCGCTGCTGCTCGGCGTCGAGCCAGCGCGTCGGGCTCTCCACGGTCTCGGTCATGTCCACATCGTAACCAAGGAAGTTGACAGTTCAACTTCTTGGGCTACTCTGATGGTGTTGTTGAAACTTCAATCAGTTGGAGAACCCCTCATGGACACCCAGACCCTCACCCTCACCACCGGCACCTGGAACGTCGACCCCGCCCACTCCGAGGTCGGCTTCACCGTCCGGCACCTGATGAGCAAGGTGCGCGGCACCTTCGACGACTACGTCGCCACCGTGACCACCACCTCCGACGACCCGACCGCCGCGAGCGTCACCGCCGAGGTCAAGCTCGCCTCGGTGAACACCCGCAACGAGCAGCGGGACGGCCACCTGCGCTCGGCCGACATCTTCAACGCCGAGAAGGACGCGCTGATGACCTTCGTCTCGACCGGCATCACCGGTGCCGACGGGGAGTACGAGATCGCCGGCGACCTCACCATCAACGGCACCACCCGTCCGGTCGTGCTGCAGGCAGAGTTCCTCGGGGTCGACGTGGACGCCTACGGCGCCACCCGCCTGGGCGTGGAGGCCAGCACCTCGATCTCCCGCAAGGACTTCGGCATCGACTTCAACGTCGCGCTCCAGGGCGACAAGGTGCTCATCGGCGACAAGGTCGACATCACGCTGACCATCCAGGCCGTCAAGGCCTGATCGGACGACCCCGGGGTGCAGGGCTCCCCGGGACGGCTCGGGGGGAGCCGTCCCGGTGCCGGACCCGGCCCCGGGGGCACCCCGGGCTCGACCCCGGGGATCGCGTCGGGGGACCCTGATCGGGTGTCTCCGGGGCGGGTGCGGTCCGTACTGTGACGGCGTGCCCAGCAGCGTGTCCGTCCGCCCTGCCCCTGCCGCCACCACCTCGGGAGGGGTGGCCGCGCGATGACGGGGCTGGCCCGCCTCAGCCTGGCCAACCGGGCGGTGGTCGCCCTGCTCAGCCTGGTCATCATCGGCGCCGGGCTGTTCTCCACCGGGGCGCTCAAGCAGGAGCTGATGCCCTCGCTGACCCTGCCCCAGGTGACCGTCCTCTCGGTCTGGCAGGGTGCGGCGCCGGCCTCGGTCGAGCGTGATGTCACCCGCCCGATCGAGGACGCGGTGAAGGGCGTGGCCGGGGTCACCGGCGTCAGCTCCACCTCCTCGGCCAACGTCTCCCAGATCTCGGCGGAGTGGGACTACGGCGAGGACGCCACCGAGATGGAGAACAAGATCCGGGCCGCCGTGGACGCCGTCCCGGGGCTGCCCACCGACGTCGAGCCCGAGATCGCCGCCTTCGACTTCGACGCCCTCCCGGTCGTCTCCCTCGCCGTCTCCTCCGACCTCTCCCCGGCCGACCTCTCCGAGCGGCTGCGCACCGTCGCCGTGCCGCGGATCAACGCCCTGGACGGGGTGGGGGAGGCCACGGTCTCCGGTGAGGAGGTCCGCCAGGTCGTCATCACCACCCGCCAGGACGACCTGGACCGTCTCGGCGTCCAGCCCACCGAGCTGCAGCAGCTGCTCCAGGTGCACGGGACGCAGGTGCCCGCGGGCGACCTCGACACCGGCAGCCAGCGCGTCAACGTCCAGGTCGGCCGGACCCTCGGCTCGGTCGAGGACGTCGAGGCGATCCAGCTGCAGGGCACCGACGGCCCCGTCCGGCTGGGTGACGTCGCCGACGTCACCAACGACCCGGTCGACGCCACCGCCATCTCGCGGGTCAACGGCGAGCCCGCGATCAGCCTCAACGTCACCAAGACCACCGAGGCCAACACCGTGACGGTGGCCCACGACCTGCGCGCGCTGCTGCCGGAGCTGGAGCAGGAGATCGGCTCGGGCACCCGCTTCCAGACGGTGTTCGACCAGTCGCCGTTCATCGAGCAGTCCATCCACGACCTCGCCGTCGAGGGCGGGCTCGGGCTGGCGATGGCGATCATCGTCATCCTCGTCTTCCTGCTCTCGGTGCGCTCCACCATCATCACCGCGATCTCCATCCCGATGTCGCTGCTCATCGCGATGGTCGGGCTCTACGTCGGTGGGTTCAGCCTCAACATCCTCACCCTGGGTGCGCTCACCGTCGCCGTCGGACGCGTGGTGGACGACTCGATCGTCGTGATCGAGAACATCAAGCGCCACCTCGGCCTGGGTGAGCCGTTCGGCACGTCGACGATCCTCGGCGCGGTGCGCGAGGTGGCCGGCGCGGTGACCGCCTCCACCATCACCACCGTCGCGGTGTTCCTGCCGATCGCGCTGGTCGGTGGGCAGGTCGGTGAGCTGTTCCGGCCCTTCGCGGTCACCGTGACGGTGGCCCTGCTGGCCTCGCTGGTGGTCT
Source organism: Desertihabitans aurantiacus (assembly GCF_003344635.1). Classification (GTDB taxonomy): domain Bacteria; phylum Actinomycetota; class Actinomycetes; order Propionibacteriales; family Propionibacteriaceae; genus Desertihabitans; species Desertihabitans aurantiacus. Next base: position 1,416 of record NZ_QPKK01000080.1, on the reverse strand, counting down.
CGCTGACCATCGTCCCGGTGCTGGCGATGTGGTTCATGCGGCCCAGCCGCAAGCAGCAGGAGGCCGTCGCCGCGGCCGACGTCTCGGCCCGGGCCGCCCACGAGGAGCGGGAGACCCCGCTGCAGAAGGGCTACCTGCCGGTGCTGCGCACGGCGCTGCGGCACCCCGTGATCACCCTCGTGGTGGCCGCCGTGGTGTTCGTGCTGACGCTGGGCTCGACCACGCTGCTCAAGACCGACTTCCTGGGCGAGGCCGGTCAGAACACGCTGCTGGTCTCCCAGGAGATGCCCAGCGGCACCACGCTGGCCGACACCGACGCCGCCGCGCAGAAGGTGGAGGCGGTGCTCGCCGCGGACCCGGCGGTGGAGACCTACCAGACCACGGTCGGCGGCCAGGGCGCGGACGTCCTCACCGGCGCCGGTGGCGGGTCGAACACCGCGACGATCTCGATCACCCTGCTGCCCGACAGCGACGGATCGGTGGTGGCCGACCGTCTGCGTGCGCAGCTGGACCCGATGACCGACATCGGCGAGACCGAGGTGGGTCTGGCCGACGGCGGCGCCGGCGGCACCAGCGAGATGGCGGTCCGGGTGGTGGCGACCGACGACGACGCGATCGCCTCCGGCGCGGAGCAGGTCGAGCAGGCCCTCGCCGGCGTGCCCGGGCTGACCGACGTGGGCAGCGACCTCGCCGAGCAGCAGACCGTCTTCTCCGTCGAGGTCGACCAGGTCCGCGCCGCGGAGCTGGGGATGAACCAGGCCACCATCGGCCAGGCTGTCGCCCAGGCCCTGGACGGCCAGCCGCTGGGTGAGGTCGTGCTGGACGACCGCACCGAGCAGGTGGTGCTGCGCTCCCGCGCCCCGGTCGAGGACAAGGCCGCGCTGGAGGCGCTGGAGCTGCCGGTGACCCAGCGGCAGACCGCCGACGTCCAGGAGCGCGAGTCCGACGAGGTCACCGAGATCCAGGAGGAGAACGCCGAGGAGCAGCAGGCCGAGGCCGAGGCCCAGCTCGACGAGCAGGCCGAGGCGCTGGCCGAGCAGCGCAGCGAGCTGACCGACCAGCTGGCCGAGCTGAACGACCAGCTGGAGGAGGCCCGCAACGCGCCGGCCCCGTCGGCCGGTCTGCCCGGCGGTGCCGGTGGCGCACCCGGCGCCGGGCTCCCCGGTACCGGGCTGCCGGGCGCGGGGCTCCCCGGTGGTGCTCTGCCCGAGGACCTGCCCAGCAGCCTGCCCAGCGACCTCGCCGACGCCAGCCCCGAGGAGCTGCAGGAGGCGGCCGAGGACGTGGCGGAGTCGCTGCAGGAGGCCGCCGAGCAGGCGGCGGAGGACCAGCAGCGCGCGGTCGAGCAGCAGCAGCGCGCCGCGGAGGAGGCCGCGGCCGCGCAGGCCGCCGCGGCGGCGGAGCAGCAGGCGGCGG
>NZ_QPKK01000008.1 GCF_003344635.1 Desertihabitans aurantiacus | reverse complement strand
GGCCGCCGCCGCTGCGGGTGGCCCAGCTCGGCTCCTGGGCCGGCGCGATGGGCAGCGCCGACGCCGCGCTGGCCCGCCACGGCGCCAGCTCGGTCGCCGTCAGCGGCTCCGGCCCCACCGCCCCCGAGCCCGCCCACGCACCCACCGAACCGGAGGAGACCCCGTGACCGACCTGCGCACCCTGGCCCGCGAGGCCGCCGCCGACCGCGTCGGTCTCGGCGCCTTCAACGTCATCCAGCTCGAGCACGCCACCGCGCTGGTGCAGGGCGCGGAGCGGGCCGCGCGGCCGGTGGTGCTGCAGATCAGCCAGAACGCGGTCAAGTACCACGGCGCGCTCGAGCCGGTGCTGGCCGCCACCCTCGCCGTCGCCCGCGGCGCGTCGGTGCCGGTGGTGGTCCACCTCGACCACGCCGAGGACACCGACCTGATCCGCCGCGCGGTCGAGCTCGGTGTGCACTCGGTGATGTACGACGGCTCGCACCTGGACTACGACGCGAACGTCGCCACCACCGCGGAGATGGTGCGGTTCTGCCACGACGCCGGGGTGGTGGTCGAGGCCGAGCTCGGCGAGGTGGGCGGCAAGGACGGCGTGCACGCACCGGGCGCCCGCACCGACCCCGAGGAGGCGGCCGCCTTCGTCGCGGCCACCGGGGTCGACCTGCTCGCGGTGGCCGTCGGCTCCTCCCACGCCATGACCACCCGCGACGCCGTCCTCGACGTCGAGCTGATCGGCGCGCTGGCCGACCGGCTGGACGTCCCGCTGGTGCTGCACGGCTCCTCGGGGGTGAGCGACGCCGGTATGCAGGCGGCGATCGCGGCCGGGATGACCAAGATCAACGTCTCCACCCACCTCAACCAGGTGATGACCGGGGCGGTCCGCCGGGTGCTGGAGGGCGACAACCCGCCGGTCGACCCGCGGAAGTGGATGGCCCCGGCCCGCCAGGCCGTCGCCGACGAGGTGGCCCGGCTGCTCAGCCTCTACGGCGCGGCAGCCACCGCGGGGCAGCAGCCCGCATAGACTCCTCGACCGTGCCCGCCAGCGACTTCTTCACCGAGTCCTTCCGCACCCGGTACGCCGAGGAGGCGCTCGCGCTCGGCCGGTTCAACCTGGCGCTGTTCGGCAAGACCGGGGTGGGCAAGTCCACGCTGATCAACGCGATCTTCGGCTCGGAGGTCGCCGAGACCGGGATCGGCCGCCCGGTCACCCAGGGCTCCCACCTGTACCTGCACACCGAGGGCTTCCTCGGCCTGGTCGACACCAAGGGTCTCGAGCTGGGCCGCGACGACAAGGCGCTGCTCCGCGACGTCGACCAGATGATGAAGGCCGGCCGCAAGCAGGAGCTCTCGGAGCAGGTGCACGTCGCCTGGTACTGCCTGCGCGGGCTCGACCGCCGCTTCGAGGACTCCGAGGCCGAGTTCATCCAGCACCTGCACTCGGTCGGGCTGCCCGTCGTGGTGGTGCTCACCCAGGTGCCGATGCGCGACGGGCAGTACCACCCGGACGCCGTCGAGCTGGCGCACCAGATCGCCGACCGCGAGCTGCCCATCGTGGCCGGCCACCCCTTTCTCGTCCAAGCCCTGAGGGACCAGTTCACCGGTCAGCCGTCCCACGGCTTGATGGAGCTCTTGGAGGCGACCTTTCAAGCTGCTCCCGAAGGTGTCGAGGGAGCGCTCACCGCGGCGCAGCAGATCGACTCGGCCCGCAAGGCGCGGCTGGCCCAGGCCCACGTGGGCGCGGCGGTGAGCGCCGCCGCCGGTGCGGCGGCCATCCCGATCCCGTTCAGCGACGCGGCCGTGCTGGTGCCGATCCAGCTCGGCATGATGGCGCGGATCAGCCAGATCTACGGCATCCGGGTCGAGCGGGCGGCGATGCTCGCGCTGGCCTCGTCGGCTGCCGCGACCGCCGGGGGACGGGCGCTGGCGACCAACCTGCTGAAGTTCGTGCCCGGGGCCGGCAGCCTGGTCGGGGGCGTGGTCGGCGCGGGGGTCGCGAGCGGGTTCACCCTCGCCATGGGCGAGGCGTGGCTGGTGGTCTGCCAGCGGGCCGCGGCCGGAAGGCTGCCGGTGGTGGACGGGGCGATCCAGTCCGAGGCGCTGCAGGCGCTGTTCCGCGAGGAGTTCACCAAGCACCTGCCGAAGATCCGGGAGCGCCGGTGAGCCGGGCACGCCCGGGACGGGTCGCGCTGGCCGGTGCGCTGGCGCTCGGGCTGTCGCTCAGCGGGTGCTCGCTGCTGGCCGACCGGACGCCGCCGGAGGAGACCCTCGCGCTGCTGGCCGACGGGCTGCAGCGCGGCGACCTGACCGCGGTGCCGGTGACGCCGGAGACCCGTGCCGAGGCCGGGCGGCTGCCGCAGGTGCTGGAGCAGCTGGACGGGCTGCGCCCGACGGTGCGCGCCACCCCCAGCGAGCAGGTCGACCGCGGCCGCACCCGCACCCGGGCGGTGGTGGAGTACACCTGGCACCCCGTCCCCGAGGCCGAGCCGTGGACCTACTCCCGCGACGTCGAGCTGGTCAAGGACGCCGAGACCGACTGGCAGGTGGTGTGGACGCCGTCGGTGCTGGCCCCCGGTCTCGACCCCGGTGAGGTGCTGGACACCCGCCGCGTCCCCGCCCGCCGGGCCGACGTGCTGGGCGCCGGGGACGAGCCGCTGGTGCGGATGCGCGAGGTGGAGCGGGTCGGTCTGGACAAGACCCAGGTGCGCCCCGAACGCCAGGAGGACTCCGCCCGTGAGCTGGCCGAGCTGCTCGACATCGACGCCGACGCCTTCGTCGAGCGGGTGGAGGCGGCCGGCGACCAGGCCTTCGTCGAGGGCCTGGTGGTGCGCGGCTCGGAGACCGAGACCATCGAGGAGATCCGCTCCGGGGCCGGGGAGATCGACGGCGCCCGGCTGGTGCCCGACGAGCGTCCGCTGGCGCCCAGCCGGGAGTTCGCCGGACCGGTGCTCGGGGTGGCCGGCCCGGCGACCGAGGAGGTCGTCCAGGCCTCCGAGGGCGACCTGGTCGCGGGCGACTTCGCCGGGCTGACCGGCCTGCAGGCCCGCTACGACGACCAGCTCCGCGGCACGCCGGGGACGGCGGTCGTCATCGAACCCGTCGACCCCGCCGACGGTGCCCCCGACGCCGACAGCGAGGACGAGGTGCTGCACACCGTCCCCGCCACCGACGGGACACCGCTCCGGCTGACCCTGGACGAGCGCGCCCAGTCGGTGGCCGACAGCCTGCTCACCGAGGTCAAGACACCGGCCGCCCTGGTGGCGCTCAAGCCGTCCACCGGCGAGGTGCTGGCGGCGGCCTCCGGCCCGGCCGGCGGCGGCTTCTCCAACGCCACCGAGGGGCTCTACCCGCCGGGCTCGACGTTCAAGATCGTCTCCGCGCTGGCCCTGCTGCGCAGCGGGGTGCGGCCCGACGACACCGTGAACTGCTCGCGGACGGTGACCGTGAACGGGCGCACCTTCGAGAACTACGACGACTACCCGTCCTCGGCGCTGGGCGAGATCAGCTTCGAGGAGGCGTTCGCCAACTCCTGCAACACCGCCTTCATCCGGCTGTGGGAGCAGGTCGGTGCGGAAGGTCTGCAGACCGCGGCGAAGGCGCTCGGCATCAACACCGACGCCGACCTGGGCTACCCGTTCACCCTCGGCACCGTCCCCGACAGCGACGACCCCGTCGAGCAGGCCGCGATGATGATCGGCCAGGGCACGGTCACCACCAACGCCCTCGGGGTGGCCACGGTCGCCGCCTCGGTGTCGGCCGGGCACCGGGTGACGCCGATGCTGGTGGTCGACGGCGGGGAGAACCCCGAGGAGGTCGAGCAGCCGCTCACCGAGCAGGAGCAGGCCGACCTGCAGCAGCTGATGCGCGCGGTCACGACCGAGGGCAGCGGGCGGTTCCTGCGCGACCTCGAGGGCGACCCGGTGCTGTCGAAGACCGGCACCGCCGAGCACGGCGGCGGCCCGGACGAGGAGCCGGGCACCCACGGCTGGATGGTGGCGGTGCAGGGCGACCTGGCGGTGGCCGTCCTGGTCGAGGACGGCGAGAGCGGCAGCGGCTCGGCCGGGCCGCTGCTCGAGGAGTTCCTCCGCGACTGGCGCTGAGGCCGCCTCCCGGCTCAGCCGCGGCTGGAGATCTGCTGCACCGCCCAGCCGTTGCCGTCGGGGTCGGAGAAGAAGAGGAAGCCGACGTTGTCGAGCGGGTCGGGCTGCGGCGACGGGTTCTCCCCGAGCACCTGGACGTCGCCGACCTCCACCCCGCGACCCAGCAGCTCCTCACGGGCGGCGCGGATGTCGGGGACCACCAGCTGCAACCCCTTGAGCGAGCCGGCCGGCATCTGCGAGGCCTCCGGGCTGCTCAGCACGATCGAGCACCCGGACCCGGGCGGGGTCAGCTGCACCATCCGCTGCCCGGGGCCGATCTCGACGTCGTGGTCGAGCACGAAGCCCAGCTGCTCGGCGTAGAACCCCACGGCCCGGTCCAGGTCGCCGACCGGCACCACCACCACCTCGAGCGTCCAGTTCACGTCCGTCTCCCTCCCTCGGTCGCGCAGCCGTGCGCCACGCTGCTGGGAAGACCCTGCGACACCGGACCAGTCATCGCGCCCCGACCCGCCGAACCCCTTGAGCTCGTCGAGGGACGGTTCCCCGGACTTCGACAGGCTCAGCCCGCTCCGGGAGGGTTCCGACCCGGCTGCACCTCGGCGCCCGGCCCGATCCCAACGCCCTGAGCCTGTCGAAGGGGGATCACTGGGGGCTTCGACAGCTCAGCCCGCTGTGGGTGTTGGTGCTGCCCGGCTGCACGTCGGCGCCCAGCCGGACCCCAACGCCCTGAGCCTGTCGAAGGGCGAGACCCCGAGACGCGCGCACTCAACCGAGCACGGGCTCCTCGACCAGCTCGACCCGCGTGCCGGGGGCGACCAGCTCGCAGACGACGACCTCGTTGGCGCCGGCGCGCCACAGCGGCGCGGGGGCGTAGAGGGTCTGCTGGGGACCGGCCGGGTTCCAGTAGCGGCCCAGGTTGAAGCCGTTGAGGTACAGGTAGCCGTGGTGCCACCCCGGGAGGGCGAGGAAACCGTCGGCCGGCTCGTCCACCGTCAGCTCCGCCCGGAAGAACCCGGGACCGGACGCGCCCGCGGCGGCGGACCAGTCCAGCTCCGGCAGCTCGGTGAGGTCCACACCCTGCTGCACCCAGCCGAACAGGTGCTGGTGGTCCAGGCGGGCGCTGCGCAGGCCCTTGCGGTCACCCAGGAACGGGCCGAAGTTCACCCGGCCGAGGCTGCTCACCACCACGTCCAGCCGGTGCTCACCGGCGGGGACGTCCAGCTCGAGCTCGATGCCGAAGGCGGGGTCGACGTCCAGCTCGGAGACCAGCCCGGTCTGGTCGCCGTCGGGGCTGTGCAGCCGGACGCGGGCCAGGTCGCCCACCCCGGGCAGCCGCAACGGCGCCCGGACCGGGCCGCGGACGGTGGTCTGGTAGCGGACGGCGCCGTGCAGCAGGCCGAGGTCCTCCAGCGAGGACGGCGCGACGCTGCGCACCGGGTCGACCGCGTCGAGCACGGTGTCCAGGGTCAGCCCGGACGGCTCCACCTCGACCGTCTGCGCCGGCAGCCGGGGCGCCGGCGGCGGGGGCTGCGGCGGCTCGGTGCCCAGCGCGGCGGCGACCACCTCGCGGAACGCCCAGAACTTCGGGGTGCAGGTGCCGTCCTCGGCGATCGCGGAGTCGTAGTCGTAGCTGGTCACGGTCGGCTGCAGCCGCCCCTCGGGGCCGGCGTTGGCGCCGGCCCACACCCCGAAGCTGGTGCCGCCGTGGGCCATGTAGAGGTTGACCGAGTGCCCTCCCTCCAGCATGGTGCGCAGCTCGGCGGCGGCGTCCTCCGCCGGCCGGGTGTGGTGCTCGGCACCCCAGTGGTCGAACCAGCCGTTCCAGAACTCCATGCACATCGTCGGCGTGCCGGGGCGGTGCTCCAGCAGGGTGGCGAAGGCCTCCTCGGTGCGCGAGCCGAAGTTCGCGGTGGCGAGCACGTCGGGCAGCGTGCCCCCCTGCAGCATCAGCGCGGTCGGGCCGTCGGAGGTGAACAGCAGCTCGGTGATCCCGCGCCGGCGCAGGCCTTCGGCGAGGTGCTGCAGGTAGCCGCGGTCGTCGCCGAAGCTGCCGTACTCGTTCTCCACCTGGACGCCCACCACGGGTCCGCCGTGCTCGGCCTGGCGCTCGGCCACCACCGGGATGAGGACGTCGAACCAGGCGTCCACGTGCTCCAGCCAGGCCGGGTCGGAGCTGCGCAGGTTGGTGCCCCGGGCGCCGGTGCGCAGCCGCGGGTCGGCCAGCAGCCAGGCGGGCAACCCACCGAGCTCCCACTCCGCGCAGATGTAGGGACCGGGCCGCACCAGGACGTCCAGCCCCAGCCGGCCGGCGAGGTCGAGGAAGGCGCCGAGGTCGCGGTCTCCGGTGAAGTCGGGCTCGCGGCCGGCGTGCGGCACGTGGAAGTTCCACGCCACGTAGGTCTCCACCGTGTTGCAGCCCAGCGCCAGCAACCGCCTCAGCCGGTCCTCCCACAGCGGGTGGGGCACGCGGAAGTAGTGCAGCGCCCCGGACACCACCGTGTGCGGCTGCCCGTCCCGCCGGAATCCGCCGGGGCGTCCGGGGTCGGCGGAGGGGACGGGGGTGAGGACGCTCACGGGCAGGCCTTCCGAGGGGTCGAGGGGGACGTGCTCGCCGCATCATGCCACCGTGTCGTCCCTATGCTGGGCGCGTGCGGGAACGGGTCATCGCGCTGGTGCGCCGCCACCTCGAGGGCAGCGGGCTGCGCTGGGCCGAGACCTCGCCCGGCACGTTCGGCGTCACGCTGCCCGGGGAGCACAAGCTCAGCACCGAGTGCGCGCTGGTGGTGGCCGACCACACGCTGCAGGTGCGCGCCTTCGTGGCCCGGCGGCCCGACGAGCACGCCGACGAGGTGCACCGCTGGCTGCTGCAGCGCAACCTGTCCGGCTACGGCGTGGCGTTCAGCCTGGACTCCCACGGCGACGTCCACCTCACCGGCCGGCTGTCGCTGGAGGTGGTCACCGCCGCCGAGCTGGACCGGCTGCTCGGCGAGGTGGCCCGGGTGGCCGACGAGTCCTTCGACACCATCGTCGGCACCGGGTTCCGCACCGCGATCGAGCGGGAGTGGCGCTGGCGGCTGGCTCGCGGGGAGCCGACAACCAACCTGGCCGCCTTCGAGCACCTCCGCCCCGCGGACTGATCGGGCGCCGCGGCTCAGACGGTGGTGTAGCCGCCGTCCATCACCACGTTCTCCCCGGTGATCATGGCGGCCTCGTCGCTGGCGAGGAAGACGACCAGCGCGGCCACCTCAGAGGGCTGGGCGAACCGTCCCACCGGGATCGCCCGCCGCGCGGCCTCACCCTTCTCCCCGGCCCAGGCCTCCCGGCCCAGCGGCGTCTCCACCACGGTGGGGGAGACCGCGTTGACCGTCACCCCGTGCGGGGCCCACTCCAGCGACAGCGCCCGGGTCATCCCCAGCACGCCGGCCTTGCTGGCGCAGTAGGCCACGTGCTCGTCCAACCCCACGACGGCGGCCTGGGAGGCGAGGTTGACGATGCGGCCGTAGCCGGCGGCCACCATCCGCCGACCCACCGCCTGGGCCATGAAGAAGCTGGCGCCGAGGTTGACGTCCAGGGTCTGGTGCCAGTGCCCGGCCGGCAGGTCGACCGCCTTGCCCAGCCGGACCACCCCGGCGGAGTTGACCAGCACCAGCGGGGTCCCGACCTCCTCGACGACGCGGGCCACGACCTGCTCGGCCCGTCCGTCGACGGTGAGGTCGGCCACCACCGGCAGGTGGCCGCTGCCGGGCAGCCCGGCCACCACCTCGACCACGGACTCGGCCAGGTCGATCCCGACCACCCGGTCGCCGCGGGCGGCGCAGGTCTCGGCGACGGTGCGGCCGATGCCGCTGGCGGCCCCGGTGACGACGGTCACCCGGGGCGTCCCCACGCCGGCCGGGACGGCCGGGTGCGTTGCGGTCTGGTCAGTCATCGTCGGGTCTCCTGTCGTCGGGGAGGAGGTCGGGCGGGGGCAGCGCATCGAGCACCAGGCGGGCGGTGGCGGCGTCGGTGACGAGGTGGTTGAACAGGCCGGCGCGGGCGCCGCCGACGATGCTGTGCACCTTCTCCGGGCCGACCGCGACCGCGATCGAGCACGGAACGGCCCGCAGCTGGTCGGTGCCGATCCGCACCATGTCCGCACGGCCCTCGAAGTCGGCCTCGGTGCCGTCGGGGCCGTAGAAGTTGAGGCTGATGTCGCCGACCGTGGCCCGCAGCCGCGGGTCGTCGACCGGCACCGAGGCCGACACCGAGCGGCGGCCCACGAGCGGGGCGCCCACGCCCACCAGTGCCACCGCGGCCCGGTCCCACAGCCCGGTGGTGCGCCGGAAGTCCGGGTCGGCCTCCAGGGTGGCCCGCATCGCCGGGCTGGGCCGGGCCTGGGCGAAGAGGAAGTGCGGACGTCCACCCACCCGCTCGGCCCAGCGGCGCACGACCTCGTTGGTCTGGTGCCAGGCCTCCGGCTCGGCCACCCCGCCGGAGGTGGGAGCCACCTCGACCCCGGGCAGCGACGGCAGCCGGTGCTCGCTGAGCCGGTGCAGCGTCCGGCCCGAGGAGACCAGCAGGACGTCGCCGGGCCGCAGGGCGCAGGAGCGCAGGGCCTCCGCCACCGCGGGCACCAGCCCGGCCAGGTCGGCGCCGGCGGCGGGCACCGCCCAGACGCGGCGCAGTCCGAGTGCGGCGGCCAGCCGTCCGGCCAGGTCGGTCTCGGCGGGGTGCTGGGGCGGGTGCACGGTGATCTGCACCATGCCGCTGCGCCGGGCCTCGGCCAGCAGCCGGCTGACGGTGGGACGCGACACCTGCAGGACGGCGGCGATCTCGGCCTGGTTCACCTCGTCCAGGTAGTACATCCGCGCGGCACGGTGCACCAGGTCGGGGTCGAAGCGCGGGCGCTGCGGCGGCGCGTCCATGCCTCTCACCTGCTTCCCGTGGCTCGGTGGCACTGCCCCAGCACCGTAACGCACATCGGTTCCGGTGTGAACATCTGTTCTTGACATCGGTTCCGACGCCGTGCTCGACTGGGCGAGACCCATCCGCCGCACGACCAACGGAGGTACCACGGATGTCTGAGCCCCTTCCCGACCGGATGCAGGCCGTGGTGGTCCACGGGCCGGAGGACTACCGGCTGGAGGAGAAGGACGTCCCGCGCCCCGGCCCGGGGGAGATGCTGCTGCGGGTCGAGGCGGTCGGCGTCTGCGCCAGCGACCTGAAGTGCTACCACGGGGCCGCCAAGTTCTGGGGCGACGAGCACCGCGAGCCCTACGTGCAGGTCGGCCGCAGCCCAGGCCACGAGTTCGTCGGCGAGGTCGTCGCCGGGGACGAGGAGGCCTTCGCCCACCACCGCGTCGCGATCGGCGACCGGGTCGCGTGCGAGCAGATCGTGCCGTGCGAGGAGTGCCGCTACTGCCGGCGCGGGCAGTACTGGATGTGCGGCCCGCACGACATGTTCGGGTTCAAGAACTTCGACGGCGCGATGGCCGAGTACGTGCTGGTGCCGATCCGGGCCCGGGTGCACCAGGTGTCCAAGCAGCTCGAGCCGCACCACGCCGCCTTCGCCGAGCCGCTGTCCTGTGCGCTGCACGCGGTCGAGCGGGCGAACATCAAGTTCGAGGACACCGTGGTGGTGGCCGGCTGCGGCCCGATCGGGCTCGGGCTCATCCTCGGTGCGCGGGAGAAGAACCCGATGAACCTCATCGCCCTCGACCTCGACGACGACAAGCTCGCCCTCGGCAAGGCCTGCGGGGCCGACCTCACCATCAACATCCGCGAGGAGGACGCCGTCGCCCGGATCAAGGAGCTGACCGACGGCTACGGCGCCGACGTCTACCTCGAGGGCACCGGGCACCCGTCGGCGGTCGGGCAGGGGCTCAACCTGCTGCGCAAGCTCGGCACCTACGTCGAGTACTCCGTCTTCGGCTCCGACGTCACCGTCGACTGGTCGATCATCTCCGACGACAAGGAGCTCGACGTCCTCGGCGCCCACCTCGGCCCGCACTGCTGGCCGGCGGCGATCAAGATGCTGGAGGACGGCAAGGTGCCGGTGGAGCAGATCTGCACCCACCAGTTCGCGCTGGCCGACTTCCAGCAGGCCCTCGACCTGGTCGGCGACACCAGCGGTGCGTCGGTGAAGGTGTCGCTGCTGCCGGGACGCCGGGGCTGAGCCCGTGACGTCGCTGCAGAGCGAGGTCGGCACCGGGCGCGAGGAGCGTTTCCTCGACCGCATCGGCATCCCGCACAGCCTGCGCTGGGGGTTCCTCGGGCTGCTGGTGTTCATGACCGGCAACGGCACCGAGTCGAACTTCATCCAGCCGCACATGGAGGCCGTCCTCGGCCGCCCCGAGGCCGTGGTGGCGACGGTGGTCACCGGCTACAGCCTGGCCGTGCTCATCGGCAGCTACCTGGCCGGGGCGCTGTCGGACCTGTGGGGACCGCGTCGGGTGATGGCCATCGGCTTCGGCGTCTGGGTGGTCTTCGAGGTGCTGTTCCTGCTCAGCCTGCAGCTGGGCAGCCTGCCGCTGGTGGCCGTCACCTACTTCCTGCGCGGCTTCGGCTACCCGCTGTTCGCCTTCGCGATGCTGGTCTGGATCAACATCACCACGCCGGTGCAGCGCAACGGCGTGGCCGTGGGCTGGTTCTACGTGATGTTCACCGGCGGCCTGCCGACCCTCGGCTCGCTGGTGGCGGTCGGGGCGATCCCGGCCTTCGGCGGCGGGACGGCCGGCGAGACCGGGGCGATGGTGGTCTCGATCGCGCTGGTGGTGGCCGGTTTTGCGATCAGCTGGTTGGGCGTCCGCGCCGACAACGGCCGGGGTCGGATCGCCCCCGCCGGCGAGAGCACCGGTCAGGTGCTGCTGTCGGGGCTGCGGCTCACCTTCACCCGGCCGAAGATCGCGATGGGTTTCCTGGTGCGGCTGATCAACACCGCCCCGCAGTACGGGATGTTCCTGGTGCTGCCGGCGGTGATCGCCGACGACCGCGGCTGGGGGCAGGCCCGCTACCTGACGATGACCACGCTGGTCTACGCCACCAACATCCTCGTCAACGCCGTCTTCGGTGCGATCGGCGACCGGTGGGGATGGCGGAACACCGTCCGCTGGTTCGGGGTGTTCGGCTCGGCGGTCGGGCTGCTGCTGTGGTGGTACGTGCCGCAGTGGGTGCCGGCCGGCTCGGACTGGGGCTACTGGCTCAGCGTGGCCGCCGGCTGCCTGTTCGGCTGCCTGCTGGCCGGGTTCGTGCCGATGGGCGCGATCATGCCGGCGCTCACCCCCGACCACAAGGGTGCCGCGATGGCGATGTACACCACCGCCGCGGGCGGTGCGGCCTTCCTCGGCTCCGGGGTGGTCTCGCTGGTGCTCACGCTGGGGCTGGGCAACGTCGGGGTGGTGTGGGCCTTCGTGCTGCTCTACGCCGCGGCGTTCGTCATGGTCGGCTTCCTCAAGGTGCCCCAGGACGAGCGGGGCCACCGGCACCAGACGCCGGCGGAGGCCGGCGCGGGCTGAGACCGGTTCGACCGGGCGGGTACAACTGGGAGAGAGCGCGTGGCCGGAGGGTCGCGCGGACGACGGAGGAGACGGACATGGCTTTGCGTGTGGTGGTCGGCAGCGACGAGGCGGGTTTCGACTACAAGGAGAAGCTCAAGAGCGACCTCGAGGCCTCGGACCAGGTGAGCGAGGTCACCGACGTGGGCGTGGACGCCGACGGTGACACCGCCTACCCGCACATCGCCGTGGCCGCCGCCCGGATGATCGCCGAGGGCAAGGCCGACCGGGCCCTGCTCGTCTGCGGCACCGGGCTCGGGGTGGCGATCGCGGCCAACAAGGTGCCGGGTGTGCGCGCGGTCACCGCGCACGACCCGTTCTCGGTGGAGCGGGCGGTGCTGAGCAACAACGCCCAGGTGCTGTGCTTCGGCCAGCGGGTGGTCGGGCTCGAGCTGGCCCGTCGGCTGGCGAAGGAGTGGCTGACCTACACCTTCGACGAGAGCAGCGCCTCGGCGGCCAAGGTCGCCGCGATCGGTGAGTACGAGAACACCACCACCCGCGAGGCCGCGAGCGTCCAGGCCTGCTGAGCGCAGCGACCCCACCCCGACGCCCTGAGCCTGGCGAAGGGCCGCGGACCCCGTGTGACAGGCTCAGAACGTGCTCCCCACCCGCGCCGCCGGCGTCCAGCTCCACCTGACCTCCCTGCCCGACGGGCGGATGGGGCCCTCGGCCCGTGAGTTCGTCGACTGGCTGGTCGAGGCCGGGCAGACGGTGTGGCAGGTGCTGCCGGTCTCGGTACCGGGGGAGTTCGGCTCGCCCTACTCCTCGCCGTCGGCCTTCGCCGCCTCGCCGACCCTGCTGGAGCACCCGGACGCCCCGGTGGGCGAGGACGAGGTGGCCGCCTTCGCCGCCGAGCACGCCTACTGGGTCGACTCCTGGACGGCCGTCGGCGGCGACCTGGCCGACCAGGTCCGCTTCGACCGCGAGTGGGGCGAGCTGCGGCGCTACGCCGCCGAGCATGGTGTGCAGGTGATGGGCGACGTCCCCATCTACATCGCCGCCGGCGGGGCCGACCACCGGGCCTGGCCGGAGATCTTCCGCGCCGACGCCGTGGCGGGCGTCCCGCCGGACGCCTTCTCCGAGACCGGACAGCTGTGGGGCAACCCGCTCTACGACTGGGACGCCCTGGCCGCCGACGGCATGCGCTGGTGGGTGGAGCGGCTGCGCCGCACCTTCGACCTGTTCGACCTGGTGCGGATCGACCACTTCCGCGGGTTCTCCGCCTACTGGGCGGTGCCGGTCGGCGACACCACCGCCGAGAACGGGCGCTGGGTGCCCGGACCGGGCCGTGCCGTCTTCGACGCCGCCGCCCGCGAGCTGGGCCCGCTGCCGGTGGTGGCCGAGGACCTCGGCGACATCGATGCCGCCACCGACGCGCTGCGCCGCGAGCTCGGTCTGCCGGGGATGGCGGTGCTGCAGTTCGCCTTCAACCCCGGCGACCCCGACAAGTCGCACGAGCCGGAGAACCTCGAGGTCGACCAGGTCGTCTACACCGGCACCCACGACAACGACACCGTGGTCGGCTGGTGGGAGACCCTGCCCGAGGTGCGCCGCGCCGAGGTGCGGAAGGCCTGGCGGGCGGCCGCGGTCACCAGCGACGGCGAGACCGAGCCGTCCTGGGCGATGGTCGAGCTCGCGCTGGCGGCCCCGTGCCGGCTGGCGATGACCCAGGCCCAGGACGTCCTCGGCCTCGGCACCGAGGCCCGGATGAACCTGCCCGGGGTGGCCGGCGGGTGGTCCTGGCAGCTGGAGCCGGGGGCGCTGACGTCCGCGCACGCTGCCCGGCTGCGGGCGCTGACCGAGGCCGCCGGCCGCGCCTGAACGGCTCCGGGGCGGCGACGTCGCGGCCGATAGGCTCGCGCCCATGAGCGAACGAGGCACCCTGATCCTGCTCCGTCACGGCGAGAGCGAGTGGAACGCCAAGAACCTGTTCACCGGCTGGGTGGACGTCGACATCAACGAGAAGGGCCGCGGCGAGGCCGTCCGCGGTGGCCGGCTGCTGGCCGAGCAGGACCTGCTCCCCGACGTGGTGCACACCTCGGTGCTGCTGCGCGCCATCCACACCGCCAACCTCGCGCTGGCCGAGTGCGGTCGCTCCTGGATCGAGACCAAGCGGTCCTGGCGGCTCAACGAGCGCCACTACGGCGCCCTGCAGGGCAAGGACAAGGCGGCCACGCTGGAGCAGTTCGGCGAGGAGCAGTTCATGATCTGGCGCCGCTCCTACGACACCCCGCCGCCGCCGATCGAGCCCGACGACGAGTACTCCCAGTTCGACGACCCGCGCTACATCGCGCTGCCCACCGAGGCGCGTCCGCGCACCGAGTGCCTGGCCGACGTGGTGGTGCGGATGCTGCCCTACTGGTACGACGCCATCGTCCCCGACCTGCGCGCCGGCAAGACCGTGCTGGTCGCCGCGCACGGCAACTCGCTGCGCGCCCTGGTCAAGCACCTCGACGGGATGAGCGACGAGGCCGTGGTCGGGCTCAACATCCCCACCGGCATCCCGCTGCTCTACGAGCTCGACGAGGACCTGCGTCCCACCACCGAGGGCGGGCGCTACCTCGACCCCGAGGCGGCGCGGGCCTCCATCGAGGCGGTCAAGAACCAGGGGAAGAAGAAGTAGTGCCGCTGCAGCCGCACCAGCGGGAGTTCCTCTCCTACGCCATCGAGCACGGGGTGCTGCGCTTCGGCGACTTCACCCTCAAGTCGGGCCGGCGCTCGCCGTACTTCTTCAACGCCGGCGCCTTCGGCACCGGGGCCCGGCTGGCCGCGCTGGCCCGCCACTACGCGGCCACCGTGGTCGAGGCCGGCTGGGAGCTCGACGTGCTCTTCGGCCCGGCGTACAAGGGGATCCCGCTGGTGGCGGCCACGGCCGTCCAGCTGGCCGAGCAGCACGGGCGCGACGTGCCGTGGTGCTTCAACCGCAAGGAGGCCAAGGACCACGGCGAGGGCGGGACGCTCGTCGGCTCCCCGCTGGCCGGCCGGGTGGTGCTCGTCGACGACGTCATCACCGCCGGCACCGCGATCGGGGAGGCCGTCGAGATCGTCCGCGCGCACGGGGCCGAGCTGGCCGGGATCGTCGTGGCGATCGACCGGCAGGAGCGCGGCAGCGGGGAGCTGTCGGCGGTCCAGCAGGTCAGCCGCGACCACGGCTGCCCGGTGCGGGCCATCGTCACCCTCGACGACGTGGTCGCCCACCTCGAGGAGACCGGCGGCCTGGGCGGGCACCTGGAGGCCGTGCGGCGCTACCGCAGCGAGTTCGGGGTCTCCGCGTCCTGACCCGTTGACGGGCCCGGCGGGCAGGAGTAGGTTCTCGCGCTTGTGTCCCCGGTCACAGAGTCGCGGCTGCGCGCGGGCCTGCTGTGGTCGTTGGTCCGGGCCGGGTTCGCCGAGCAGGCCCACTACCGGCTGGCGGTCGCGGCCGGGCTGTTCACCAACGTCGTCTTCGGGTTCATCCGCGCCGCGGTGCTCTTCGCCGCCCTGGACGCCTCCACCACCGCCTTCGCCGGCTACGACCGCGCCACCCTGGGCGGCTACGTCTGGATCTCCCAGGCCCTGCTCGGCGCGGTCACGCTGATGGTGCCGGTCTCCCCGGTGGAGGAGCGGATCAAGAACGGCGACATCGCGGTGGACTACCTGCGTCCGGTGCCGCTGGTGGCCGCCTTCGCCCTGCCCGCGGTCGGCCGGGCGGCCTACTCGCTGCTGCCGCGCGGCGTCCCTGCGGTGGTGGTCGGGCTGCTGACGACCGGATGGTTCCTGCCTGCCACCCCCGGCCCCTACCTGCTGGGCGCGCTCAGCGTGGCGGTCGCCGTGGTGGCCTCCTACCTCGGGGTGCACTGCATCGGGCTGCTCGGCTTCTGGGTGGTCGACACCCGCGGCATCAAGGCCTTCTACGGCATCCTCGGCACCTTCCTGGCCGGTCTGTTCGTCCCGGTCGACCTGTTCCCGGAGTGGCTGCGCACCCTCGCCGCCTTCACCCCGTTCCCGACCTTCCTGCAGTACCCGGTGGACGTCCTCAGCGGGCGCGTCCTCGGCGCCGCGGCCTGGCAGCACCTGGGCGTGCAGCTGGCCTGGGGGCTGGGGCTGCTCGCGCTGGCGCTGCTGCTGGAGCGGCTCGGCCGCCGCCACCTGGAGGTGCAGGGTGGCTGACCTCACCGCCTACCGCGCGGTCCTCGCCTCCCGGGTGCGCGCGCAGACCACCTACCGGCTCTCCTTCGGTCTCGACCTCCTCGGGGCGCTGCTGGTCGGGCTGGTCGAGCTGGCCGAGACCTGGGTGGTCTTCTCCCAGGTGGACGTCCTCGGTGGGCTCGACTTCGGCGGCGTGCTGCTGGTGTTCGGGCTGTCCAACATCTGCTTCTCGATCGCCGACCTGCTGGTCGGGCACGTGGACCGGCTGCCCCGCTACATCCGCGAGGGCACCATCGACGTCTTCTACCTGCGTCCGCAGCCGGTGCTGGCCCAGCTGGTGACCTCCGAGATCAGCCTGCGCCGGCTCACCCGGATCGGCGTCGGGGTGGCCGCGCTGGTCGCCGGGCTGCTGGCCAACGAGATCCCCGAGCCCCTGCGGGCCGCGGCCGTGATCGGGCTCGCGCTGGTGTTCGGCACGCTGATCTTCTGCGCGCTGTTCGTCAGCGCGGCCGGCTGCCAGTTCTGGCTGGTCAACGGGGCGGAGTTCACCAACGCCTTCACCTACGGCGGCTCCTACGCCGCCAGCCAGCCGACCTCGGTGTTCGGCACCGGGTTGAAGATCACCTTCGGGTTCGTGGTGCCGGCGGCCTTCGTCGGCTACCTCCCGACGCTGGTCGTGCTCGGCCAGCCCGGCCCGGCGCTGCTGCCGGCCTGGCTGGCCTGGTTCCTGCCGGTGGCCGCGCTGTGGTCCTGCCTGCTGGCGGGGCTGCTCTGGCGGGCCGGGGTGCGTCACTACCAGGGAGCGGGCGGATGAGGGGAGCGGGCAGATGACGGTGCCATCGGGTGCGGTGGTCGAGGTGGACCGGCTGGTCCGCGAGTTCACGGTGCGCGAACCCGTCCCCGGACGCCGGCTGCGGCGGCGCGCCCGCCGGGTCCGCGCGGTGGACGAGATGACGTTCGCAGTCGGACCGGGGGAGGCCGTCGGCTACATCGGTGCCAACGGCGCCGGCAAGTCGACCACCATCAAGATGCTGGCCGGGATCCTGGTGCCGACCGCCGGCAGCGTGCGCACCTGCGGGCTGGAGCCGATCCGGGACCGGCGGGCGCTGTCGCGGCGGATCGGCGTCGTCTTCGGGCAGCGCTCCCAGCTGTGGTGGGACCTGCCGCTGTCGGAGTCCTTCGCCATCCTCGGCGCCATCCACCGCCTGGAGCCGGACGCGCTGGCGTCCCGGCGGGCGGAGCTGGTGGAGGAGCTGGAGCTGGTGGAGTTCTGGTCCACCCCGGTTCGCCAGCTCTCCCTGGGCCAGCGGATGCGGGCCGAGGTGGCCGCCGCGCTGCTGCACCGGCCCGAGCTGGTGGTGCTGGACGAGCCCACCATCGGCCTGGACGTGCTCAGCAAGCAGCGGCTGCGGGAGTTCCTCGTGCACGAGCGGCGCACCCGCGGGACCACGCTGCTGCTGACCACCCACGACATGGGCGACGTCGAACGGCTGTGCGAGCGGGTGCTGGTGGTCGACCACGGACGGCTGGCCTACGACGGCACGCTGAGCGGGCTGGGCGCGACGGTGGCGGCCGAGCGGATCCTCGTGGTCGACCTGGCCGAGCCGGTCGCCGACCTGCAGGTGCCCGGTACCCGCCACCTCGGCAGCGAGGGGGAGGGGGTGCGCCAGCGGCTGGCCTTCGACCCGGCCACCACCACCGCGGCCGCCGTGCTGGCGGCGGTGCAGACCCGCGCGGAGGTGCGGGACCTGTCGGTGGCCGAGCCCGATGTCGAGGACGTGGTGCGCCGGCTGTGGGCCCGCAACCGCGCGGTCGGGGCCGGCGGGCGTCCCGGATCTGCTTGACTGGTCCGAGGACGAGGAGGCGGTGTGGTGCAGTGGCCGGAGGAGGCCAGCCGGCAGGCCCGGGACGACTTCGAGCGGATGCTCCCCGAGGCGTTCAAGGTGGCCCACCAGGGGCTGGCCACGTACGGGGAGTTCTGGCCCTTCGCGGTGGTGGTCGACCTGGACGGCGGACAGCGGCTGGCGCGCTTCGAGCCCGACCGCAACCGTCCGGGCCCGGGGGAGGTGCTGGCGGCGCTGCGCCGCTCCCTGCGGGAGGGTGAGCCGCTGCGGGCGGCCGCGCTGGTGCTGGACGTGCACGCGCCCGACCTGGGCTCCGACGTCGTCGAGGTGACGTGCGAGCACCTCGGCTCGCCGCCGGTGGCGGTCCGGCGTCCCTACACCCGCCGCCGCTTCGGCGGTCGGGTCAGCTACGCCCCCGACGTGGTCGGGCCGGGGACGCCGTCGCTGCTGACCCGCTGACCGTCGTCGCGGTCAGCCGGTCACGGCCAGTGCGAGGCGCCGGCCGGGGCCTCGCCGGTGACCAGGTAGACCACCCGGGCGCCCATCGAGACGGCGTGGTCGGAGATCCGCTCGTAGTAGCGGCCCAGCAGCGCGCAGTCGACGGCGGCCTCCACGCCGTGGGTCCAGCTGTCGCCCAGCATGAGGCGGAACTGGCTGCGGCGCAGGTCGTCCATCTCCTCGTCGTTGTGCTGCAGCTGCTCGGCCATCTCCACGTCGCGGGACTGCAGGGTGCGCCCGGCGGTCTCGACCATCTGCTCCGAGATCGCGGCCATCCGCTCGAAGTTGGCGCGCAGGGACGCCGGGACGGCGATGTCGGGGTAGCGCAGCCGGGCCACCTTGGCCACGTGCACGGCGAGGTCGCCCATCCGGGCCAGCTCGGCGGCCATCCGCAGGGCCGACACGACGATGCGCAGCTCGCCGGCGACCGGGGCCTGCAGCGACAGCAGGGAGAAGCAGCGGTGCTCGACCTCCTCGCTCATCCGGTCGAGCTCCTCGTCGCCGCTGATCACGCGTTCGGCGATCGCGTCGTCGGCCTGCAGCAGGGCGCGGGTGCTGTCGCGGACGGCGCTCCGCACGATCTGGGCCATGGTCACCAGGTCGATCGTCACCGAGTCGAGCTGTTCGCGGTAGGTCTCACGCATGGGGCACATCCTCAGCAGGGAGTAGTCGTCTGGCGCACGGGCCAGGTCGAGCCTAGGGCCACCCGGTGCCCGTCGCGCCCACAGGGGTGAACGTCACGTGAACGACGGCCGAACTCCGCCCGGGGTGGCCGTCCAGCGGAGTCGGGGCGAATGCGCGGTGCCCCTAGAGTGAACGTCCGTGGACCTCCTTCTCGCGGCTGGACTCGGCTTCCTGCTGGGTGCCACACTCGCGACCTGGATCGTCCTCGGCACCAGGTTCGGGCGGCGACCTACTGCGGATGAACGGTTGGAGATGCCCCAGGTAGCAGTGCCCGACGGGGTGTCGCAGATGCTGGGCGTGCTGCGCTCCGCCGGTGTGGTGGTGGGGCCGCTGGACGAGGTGCTCCAGTCCACCGAGGAGGCCCGGGTGCTCGGGCTGGTGCGCGGCAGCCGGGTGGCCCACCGCGAGCTGCTCGAGCTGGTCCGCCAGGTGCGCGCCGAGCGCCGGGTCCACTCCCTCGACCTGACGCTGCCCCGCGGGCAGGACCAGGAGGGCCACTTCGCGGTCCGGGTCGCCCCGCTGACCGAGGAGCTGTGCGTGATCCTCGCCGAGGACCGCACCACCGCCGTCCGGCTCGAGGCCATCCGGCGCGACTTCGTCACCAACGTCAGCCACGAGCTGAAGACGCCGATCGGGGCGATCTCGCTGCTGTCGGAGGCGGTGGTCGAGGCGGCCGACGACCCCGACACCGTGCGCAGCTTCGCCGGCCGGATGCAGCACGAGTCCGCGCGGCTGACCGGTCTGGTGGCCCAGATCATCCAGCTCTCCGGGGTGCAGGCCGACGACCCGCTGCTCTCCCCGCGCCGGGTCGACGTCGCGGAGGTGCTGGCCGAGGCGGTCGACGTCTGCCGGGTGGACGCCGACGACCGCGACATCGCCCTGACCGTGGTCCCGGGGGAGAGCCTGGCCGTGATGGGCGACGAGACCCAGCTGGCGATGGCGGTGAGCAACCTCGTCCGCAATGCCGTGCTGTACTCCGAGCCGGGAGGCCGGGTGGTCGTCTCGGCCCGCCGGCGCCAGGAGGAGGACGACTCCGTGGTGGAGATCCGGGTCACCGACAACGGCATCGGCATCGGCCAGGCCGACCTCAAACGGATCTTCGAACGCTTCTACCGCGTCGACTACGCCCGCAGCCGCGCCAACGGCGGCAACGGCCTCGGGCTGTCCATCGTCAAGCACATCGCCGCCGCCCACCGCGGCGTGGTGGACGTGTGGAGCAAGGTCGGCCAGGGCTCCACCTTCACCATCAGCCTGCCCGAGCACAGCGTCGACGCGTCGGCCCCCGCGTCGACCTCCGCGCCGGCCTTCGCCGACCCCGAGCCCCCGCCCCCGGCGCCAGCCGCTGCGACCAGCGCGCGCCGGGACCCTGCCGATCCCGACAGCGAGAAGGAGCTGGAACGATGACCCGAGTACTGGTGGTGGAGGACGAGGACTCCTACCGCGAGGCGTTGGCCTTCATGCTCCGCAAGGAGGGCTTCGAGGTGGTCGAGGCCGCCGACGGCACCGCGGGGCTGGCCGAGTACGACCGGGTCGGCGCCGACATCGTGCTGCTCGACCTGATGATGCCGGGGCTGCCCGGCACCGAGGTGTGCCGTCAGCTGCGGGCCCGCGGCCCGGTCCCGGTGATCATGGTGACCGCCCGCGACACCGAGGTGGACAAGGTGGTCGGGCTCGAGCTGGGCGCCGACGACTACGTCACCAAGCCGTTCAGCCACCGCGAGCTGGTGGCCCGGATCCGGGCGGTGCTGCGGCGCGGCCAGGACGTCGAGCTGCTGCCCGACGTGGTCGAGGCCGGCGGCGTGCGGATGGACGTGGAGCGCCACGAGGTGTCGGTGCAGGGCCAGCGGGTGAAGCTCGCGCTCAAGGAGTTCGAGCTGCTGGAGATGCTGCTGCGCAACTCCGGACGGGTGATGACCCGCGGCCAGCTGATCGACCGGATCTGGGGCGCGGACTACGTGGGCGACACCAAGACCCTCGACGTGCACGTCAAGCGGTTGCGCTCCAAGGTCGAGCAGGACCCGGCCAACCCCGTCCACCTCATCACCGTCCGCGGTCTCGGCTACAAGTTCGAGGCCTGATGTCGCAGATCACCGTCTTCTCCGGCTCCGCCCACCAGGGGTTCGCGCAGGAGATGTGCGACATCCTCGGCGTGGAGCTGTCGCCCTCGGTGACCACCCGCTTCAGCAACGACTGCCTGCAGGTCCAGCTGCGGGCCAACTGCCGGCGCCGCGACGTCTTCGTGGTGCAGCCGCTCGTCCCGCCGGTGCAGGAGCACCTGATGGAGCTGCTGCTGATGATGGACGCCGCCCGCGGCGCCTCGGCGGCCTCCATCACCGCCGTCATCCCGCACTTCGCCTACGCCCGCTCCGACAAGAAGGACGCCCCGCGGATCTCCATCGGCGCGCGGCTGGTGGCCGACCAGCTGGTCGCCGCCGGCGCGGACCGGGTGGTGACCATGGCGCTGCACTCGGAGCAGGTGCACGGGTTCTTCTCCGTGCCGGTCGACCACCTCACCGCGCTGCAGGAGCTGGCCGACCACTTCGCCGGGCGCGACCTGTCGAACACCGTGGTGGTCTCGCCCGACTTCGGCGGGGTGAAGTCGGCGGGCAAGCTGGGCCGGTTGCTCGGGGTCCCGGTGGCGGCCGGGTCCAAGCGCCGCCAGGCCGACGACACCGTCGTGATCGACGCCATCGTCGGTGACGTCCGCGGCCGCGACGTGATCGTGCTCGACGACGAGATCGCCACCGCCGGCTCGATGGTGGAGCTGCTCGCGTGCCTGCGCCGCGAAGGGGTGCAGCGGGTGGCGCTGGCCTGCACGCACGGGCTGTTCACCGGCCCGGCGGTGCAGCGGCTGGGGGCGGAGGCCGGTATCAGCGAGGTGGTCTGCACCAACACCGTGCCGCTGCCGCCCGAGCGCCGGGTGGCGAACCTCGAAGTCCGCTCGGTGGCGCCGCTCTTCGCCGAGGCGGTCCGGCGGATCCACCTCGGGGAGTCGGTCAGCAGCCTGTTCCCGCCGGAGCTCACCGAGGGCTGAGAGCTCGCCGCGGGCTGGGTCCGGCGTGACGCCGGACCCGGACGGGTCAGCCCACCAGGTCCTCGGCGTTGGTGATCGGGATGATCAGCGTGGCCTCGCCGGCCCAGGCGAAGGTCAGCGTCACCTCGGCGGTCAGACCCGGCACCACCCCGTCACCGGTGACCGCGAGCCGCGGCCGCTGGTCGACCAGCACCAGCGGGTTCTGCGCCGGGCCGAGCTCCACCGGCTGCTCCAGCTCGATCTCGAGCGGGCCGGTCGGCTGGCCGTCGGGCCCGAACGCCTGGCCGGTGACCGAGACCAGCTGGTCGACGTCGCTGGACACCAGGGTGGCCGAGAGGAAGCCTGAGCCCTCCGCCTGGGAGATGATCCGCAGGTCGCGGACATTCACCAGCGGCATCCGCGCGTCCTCCGGGACGTCCACGTTCACCCCGGCCGCCGGGGTGTACGGCTGCAGCGTCTGGGCGCCGAACCCGCACGCGGACACCCCGGTCGCCAGCCCCACGGCCAGCACACCCGCCGCGACGGCGCGCGACCAGCGGCGCGGGCCCCGACGCGGTGCGGAGGCGGGGCGGGGACCCGACGGGACTCGGGTGGGGACGGTGTTGGGCACGGCTGACCTGCTCCTCCTGCTCGGCTGCGAGCAGCCTACCGACATCTGCCGCCGCGCCCGCCACCCGAGCCCGCCGGAGCCTCCGCGAGGCACACCCGGTCGCCCGTGTCAAGTCCCTTGACTGGCCCGCACCGGCCTCTGGCTAGGCCAAACGGCCCGGGGCGGTGGAACCGGCCGTGGTAGACTCGTCAAGGCGAAAGGGGCACAACAGATGACTTTCACGGTCGGAGAAACGGTGGTCTACCCGAATCACGGGGCGGCCGTCATCGAAGACATCCAGACCCGCAAGATCAAGGGTGAGGACACCCAGTACCTCAAGCTGAAGATCCTCGGCCAGAACGACCTCGTGATCCAGGTGCCGGCGTCGAACCTCGACCTCGTCGGTGTGCGCAACGTGGTGGACGCCGAGGGGCTGGAGAAGGTGTTCGGTGTCCTGCGGGCGCCGCACACCGAGGAGCCGACCAACTGGTCGCGCCGCTACAAGGCCAACCTCGAGAAGCTGCACAGCGGCAACGTGATGAAGGTGGCCGAGGTCGTCCGCGACCTGTGGCGCCGCGAGAAGGGCCGCGGGCTGTCGGCCGGTGAGAAGCGGATGCTCGCCAAGGCCCGTCAGATCCTGGTCTCCGAGCTCGCCCTCGCCGAGCGCGTCGAGGAGGACCGGGCTGAGGTGCTGCTCGACGAGGTGCTCGCCTCCTGAGCACCACCCCAGCACCAGCTGCCGAACCGGTCGCCGCCATCGTGGTGGCGGCCGGTTCTGGCGTCCGGATGGGTGCCGGCACCCCGGCGAAGGCGCTGCGGCTGCTGGCCGGCCGTCCGCTGGTCTGGCACAGCGTCGCCGCCCTGGTCGAGGGCGGTGCCGGCGAGGTCGTGGTCGCCATCCGCCCCGAGCTGGCCGAGCAGTTCGCCGCCGCCCTGTCCGACCTCGCCGAGCGGGTGCCGATCCGTTTCGTCCCCGGCGGCCGGGAGCGGCAGGAGTCGGTGGACGCCGCCCTGGACGCCCTCACCACCGACCACCGCACCAGCGGTCCGCCCGCGGTGGTGCTGGTGCATGACGCCGCCCGGCCGCTGGTGCCGGCCGAGGTGGTGCGACGGGTGGCCGACCGGGTGCTCGCCGGCGACCCGGTGGTGATCCCGGTGGTGCCGGTGGTCGACACCGTCCGGCGTCTGGACGAGCGGGGCTCCACCGGGGTGGACCGCTCCCGGCTGCGGGCGGTGCAGACCCCGCAGGGCTTCCGGCCCGATGTGCTGCGCGAGGGCCACGACCGGCTGCGCGCCGACGGCAGCACCGTCACCGACGACGCCGGCGCCTGCGAGCTGGCCGGGCACCGGGCCGTGCTGGTCGAGGGCTCACCCCGCTCGCTCAAGGTCACCACCGAGCACGACCTGCAGCTGGCCGAGGGTCTGCTCGGGGCGTCCGGTACGACGCTGCGCACCGGCACCGGGATCGACGTGCACCGGCTGGCCCCCGGCCGCCCGATGCGGGTGGCCTGCCTGGACTTCCCCGAGGAGGCGACCGGACCCGTCGGGCACTCCGACGGCGACGTCGTCGCCCACGCCGCCTGCGACGCGCTGCTCGCCGCGGCGGGACTGGGCGACCTGGGCAGCAACTACGGCACCTCCGACCCGGCCTGGGCGGGGGCGTCCGGTCGGGCGTTCCTGGTCGAGACCACGCGACGGCTGGCCGCGGCCGGGTTCCACCCGGTCAACGTGTCGGTCCAGCTGGTCGGTCAGCGGCCCCGCTTCGCCGCCCGCCGGGCCGAGGCGGAGGCGGTGATGGGCGCGGCGCTCGGGGCGCCGGTCAGCCTCTCGGCC
The DNA here is from genome assembly GCF_003344635.1 of Desertihabitans aurantiacus. Classification (GTDB taxonomy): domain Bacteria; phylum Actinomycetota; class Actinomycetes; order Propionibacteriales; family Propionibacteriaceae; genus Desertihabitans; species Desertihabitans aurantiacus. Next base: position 13,713 of record NZ_QPKK01000008.1, on the reverse strand, counting down.
ACCACCACCGACGGGCTCGGGCTGACGGGGCGCGGGGAGGGGCTGGCCGCGATCGCGACCGCCCTGGTGCGCGGCTGAGCTACTCGACCTCCGAGGCCGGGGCCACGAAGGTGTTGCACACGCCGACGTCGGAGCTCTCGTAGCCGCGTCCGCCCCACAGCTGGCGGCTGGCGCCGCGGCCGTGGTTGCCGACCACGTCCGGGTCGCCGCTCAGCACGTCGTCGCCGATGTTGAACAGCGCCTGGTCGACGCTGGCGAGCTCGGCCTCGGTCAGCTCCAGCGACTGGGCGGTGGAGTGCAGGAACAGCCCGGCCAGGCAGTCGGCCTGCACCTCGGTGCGGCGGGAGATCTCCAGCGCCACCTCCTCGTCGTCGGTGTTGGCCTGCAGCAGCGAGCCCGGCACCAGGATGTTCGCCCGCGCCTGCACGTTGTGGCCGTACTCGTGGGCCATCACCAGCTCGGTCACCCGCGGCTGGCTGAGGTCGGGGATGTAGTCGAACATCAGCGTGGAGAAGTAGACGGCCTGGTCGGCGGGGCAGTAGAAGGCGTTGACCGCCTCCTCGCCCTCGAGGTTGCCGCAGGCCGAGGTGACCTGGTCGCGGTAGACGGTGACCGGCGGGCGCACCTCGGTCCAGCCGGCCTCGGTCAGCGGCGGCTGCCAGGCTCGGGTGAGGCAGGCCATCTGCTCGGTGAGGAAGGCGTCCAGCTCGTCGTCGCTCATCTCCCAGGTGTTGCCCTCGGGCAGCTCGCAGCGGATCGGTACCGGCATCGTCGAGGTGTAGAGCGGGTTGTTCTCCAGCGCGTCGAGGGCCTCCTCGACCGTGGTCGGGTACTCCGGCAGGGGCGGCGGGCTGGAGGACTCCGGCGGCACCTGGTAGTCCTCGTTCTCATAGGCCGAGTCCCCGGCCGAGGTGGACAGCCCGACCACCACCAGCGCGAGCACCGCGGCGGCGGCCAGCCCCGACAGCACCAGGAACAGGGTGCGCAGCGGGTTGCCCCGGCGTGGCGGCGGCGGGGCGAAGTAGCCACCGGCGGGCACCGGGCGGGTGTGGCGCTGCGGTGCTGCCGGCCAGCCGCCGGGCTGCGGCCACTGGGGCTGCTGCCACCCGGACGGGGCCTGGCCCCACGGCTGCTGCTGGCGGGGCGGACCCCAGGGCTGCTGCGTCACGGGCGACAGCGTATCCGTCCCGGTGTCGAGCCCGCCCGGCCCGGACCGCGACCCACTATCGTGTGGCCTGCACCGCCACCTGGTGCACCCGTCGGCCCCGACCCGTCCGTGGAGGCACCCGTGACCCGACCCCTGTCCCGAGCGGTCCTGATGGGTCTGCTGGCCCTGGTGCTCGCGGCCGTCGCCGTGCCGGCACGGGCCGAGGGGAACGCCTCCCTGCTCGACATCCAGGTGCAGGTGGAGAGCTCCGGGGTGGCCCGGGTGACCGAGACGCTCACCTTCGACGGCGAGGTGCCGGAGGAGATCACCCAGCGGATCGCGGTGCGCGAGAACATCCTGGGCGACCGCGAGCACGTCTACGCGGTCACCGACGTCCAGGTCGAGGCGGGCCAGCCGCTCACCCCGGAGGTGGAGCAGGGCGGCGACGCGGTCACCGTCACCGTCCCCACCGCCGGCGTCAGCGGGCCGGTGAGCATCAGCTACACCGTGAGCGGGGCCACCTTCGAGTCGCCGGAGGGCACCCAGTTCCGCTGGCGGGTGCTGCAGGGGCTGTCGGTCAGCGTCTCGGAGGTCACCGGCCAGGTCGCGCTGCCCGGGCTGCCCACCGACTTCCAGTGCCGTTCGGGCGCCCCGGACGCCGCCAACCCCGGGGTGTGCCGGTTCTCCGCGGCCGGCACCGACGACAACCCGGTGCCGGTCTTCGGCGACGGCGCCCGCGGTGAGGGCGAGATGGTCGAGCTGCTGGTCACCGTCCCCGCCGGGGTGGTCGAGGTGACCTCGGTGGAGAACCGCCGCTGGACCCTGGGCGGCGCCTTCTCGGTCGACCCGCTGCCGCTCGGCCTGGCCCTCGGCGTGCTGGTGCTCGGCGGTCTGGCGATCTTCCTGCTGCACCGCCGCGCCGGCCGCGACGCCGCCCCGGGCCAGCCCACCCGGGTGGCCGAGTTCCGTCCGGTGGCCGCGGGCCGCTCGGAGTTCTCGGTGCTGGCCGCCGTCCGACCCGGCCAGGTCGGCACCGTGGTGGACGAGCGGGTCGACCCGATCGACATCACCGCCAGCCTGATCGACCTGGCCGTCCGCGGGCACCTGCGCATCATCGAGCTGCCCCGGGCCGACGAGTTCGCCCGCACCGACTGGAAGCTGGTCCGCCGCTCCGACGGCGACCCGTCCCAGCTGGCCGGCTGGGAGCAGCGCCTCCTCGAGGCGCTCACCCCGCCCGAGGGCCGTGACGGCATCCTGGTCTCCGAGATCGGCCCGACCATCGCCGCCCACATCGCCGACGTGCAGTCCGCGCTCTACGACGACGTGGTCCGCAACGGCTGGTTCGAGCGCCGCCCCGACAGCACCCGCAACCGCTGGGGCACCATCGGCACCGTGGCGCTGGTCGTGGCCGTGGTGGCCACCGGGCTGCTGGTCGCGCTGACCACCTTCGGCCTGCTCGGGCTGGCCCTGCTCGCCGTCGCCCTCGGCCTGGTCTTCGTCGGCCAGGAGATGCCCGCGCGGACCACCGCCGGTTCCAGCCTGCTGGCCGGGCTGGACGCGCTGCGTGCCGAGCTGCAGACCCACCCCACCGAGGAGATGCCGCCGGGGCGGGAGCTGCACGAGCTGTCGGAGGTGCTGCCCTACACCATCGTGCTGGGTGGGCGGGACCGGTGGATCGACGCCATCGTCACCGCCGACGACGACGACCAGGCCGACTCGACCGACCTGGCCTGGTACCACGGCCCCGACCGCTGGCACCTGCAGCACCTGCCCGAGTCGCTGAAGAACTTCATCTCGACCACCTCGGGCAACCTCTTCGCCCGCTGAGCCACCCGCCCCGGCCGGCGCCCACGCCGGCCGGGCCCTGCCCCCGGAGGACCCGATGTCGCGTCTGACCGTCGTCCCACTGAGCACCGGCTGGAGCGTGCAGACCGTCGCCGGCCCGGTACCGGCCGAGGTGGCCGCGGCCGGCCCGGTGCCGGCCACCGTCCCCGGCAGCGTGCACACCGACCTGCTGGCCGCCGGACTGGTGCCCGAGCCGTTCGAGGACGCGAACGAGCGCCTGCTCGGCTGGGTCGGGCTGTGCACCTGGCGCTACCGCACCACGGTTGAGCAGCTGCCGCCCGGCGACCGGATCACCCTGGTCGCGCACGGCCTGGACACCGTCGCCCGGGTCGAGGTGGACGGGGAGGTGGTGCTCGAGTCGCGCGACATGCACCGCACCTTCCGCGTCGACCTCACCGGACGGGTCCGCGCCGGCAGCACGCTCGAGGTCATTTTCGCCTCCGCGGTCCGCGAGGCCGACCGGGCCAGCCTGGAGCTGGGAGCCCGCCCGCACACCAACCACCACCCCTACAACGCGCTGCGCAAGATGGCCTGCGGGTTCGGCTGGGACTGGGGCCCCGACTTCGCCTCCTGCGGCATCTGGCGCCCGCTCGAGCTGCACGGCTGGAGCACCGCCCGGCTGGACGGCGTCCGCCCGCACGCGCTGGTCGACGACGCCGACCACGGCACCCTGCAGGTGAGCGCCGACGTCGCCGGCGAGCGGGACGGGCTGCGGCTGCGGGCCCGGCTGGACGACCGCACCGAGACCGTGGACGTCCCCGCCGACGGTGCCGCCACCCTCGAGCTCGACGCCGGCACGGTGCGGCGGTGGTGGCCGCGCGGGCACGGCGAGCAGGCCCGCTACGACGTCGCGGTCGAGCTGCTGGACGCCGCCGGTGCGGTGCTGGACCGCTGGGACGGCGAGGTCGGCTTCCGCACCGTCGAGACCGAGACCACCCCTGACGCCGACGGCACCCCGTTTACGCTGGTCGTCAACGGGCGTCCGGTGTTCGTCAAGGGCGTCAACTGGATCCCCGACGACGCCTTCCCGCACCGGGTGGACCGGGCCCGGCTGACCACCATCCTCGACGCCGCCGAGGACGCCGGGGTGAACCTGCTGCGGGTGTGGGGCGGCGGGCTGTACGAGTCCGACGACTTCTACGCCGAGTGCGACCGCCGCGGGCTGATGGTGTGGCAGGACTTCCTCTTCGCCTGCGCCGCCTACGCCGAGGAGGAGCCGCTGCGCGGGGAGGTGGAGGCCGAGGTCCGCGACAACGTCACCCGGCTGGTGGGCCACCCCAGCCTGGTGCTGTGGAACGGCAACAACGAGAACCTCTGGGGTCACGAGGACTGGGAGTGGCAGGAGCGGCTGGACGGGCGCACCTGGGGTGCCGGCTACTACCACGAGCTGCTGCCCGCGCTGCTGGCCGAGCTCGACCCGCACCGGCCCTACACCCCCGGCAGCCCGTTCACCCCGCACGGCTCGACCTCGACCACCGGCCACCCCAATGACCCGGCCCACGGCACCGTGCACGTCTGGGACGTCTGGAACGCCCGTGACTGGACCGCCTACCGCGGCTACCGGCCGCGGTTCGTGGCCGAGTGGGGCTGGCAGGCCCCACCGACCTGGGCCACCTTGACCGGCAGCGTGCACGACGACCCGCTGACCCCGGCCTCGCCGGGCATGCAGGTGCACCAGAAGGCGGCCGAGGGCGACCGCAAGCTCACCCGCGGCCTGGTGCCGCACCTGCGGGTGCCCGACGACATGGAGGACTGGCACTGGGCGATGCAGCTCAACCAGGCCTTCGCGCTGCGGGCGGGGCTGGAGCACTTCCGCTCGCTGTGGCCGCGGTGCGCCGGCAGCGTGTACTGGCAGCTCAACGACTGCTGGCCGGTGACGTCGTGGGCGGTGGTGGACGGGGAGAACCGCCGCAAGCCCGCCTTCTTCGCCCTCCGCCACGCCCACGCCGACCGGCTGGTGGTGCTCGCCCTCGACCCGGCCGGCACCGACGACGGACCCGAGGTGCGGCTGGTCAACGACACCGACGAGCCGTGGGAGGACGAGCTGGTGCTCAGCCGGCGACGGCTGGACGGCGACGTGCTGGCCGAGCACCGCGAGCCGGTGCGGGTCGCCCCGCGGCAGACGCTGGTGGTGGCCGTGCCGGCGGCGGTGGCCACGGCCGGGGAGGCGCGCGAGGAGCTGGTGCTGGCCGACGTCGGCGGGGTGCGCACCACCAGCCTGCTGGTCGAGGACCGTGACAGCGCCCTGCGTCCGCCCGAGCTGGACGCCCGGCTGGAACGCACCGGGGACGGCTACCGGCTGGAGGTGACCGCCCGCGTCCTGGTCAAGGACCTGACGCTGCTGGTCGACAAGGTCGACCCGGCCGCCGTGGTCGACGACGGCCTGGTGACCCTGCTGCCGGGGGAGAGCGCGACCTTCGTCGTCCGCTCGGCCGCCGAGCCCGACCTGGAGCGGCTGACCGCGCCCGGGGTGCTGCGCAGCGTCAACCAGCTGGTGGCCGGGCCGGGTCACCGGTGAGCACCCGCACCTCGAGCACGTAGCCGAAGAGCTCGTCCTCCTCCGTCGTCGCGGGCGCGGGCGGCTCCGAGCCGTCCGTCCCGGCGGCGTCGGTGCGCTGCAGCCGCAGGTCGTCGTCGGGGCCGCGCACCTCGGCGGTGCTCAGCACCTCCACGGCCACCAGACGGCTGTGGTGCGGGCCGTGCAGCCCGCCGTAGACGACCCAGTCGGCCCGCTCGGCCGGGGCCGGCTCGTCCCAGCGGATCAGGTCGGTGTCGGGGACGCCGGTGCGTCCGACGAGCTCGGCGAGCGCGGGTTCGTGCCAGGCGGTGAGGCTGGCCTGCAGCCGGGTGCCGGGCCGCACGGTGCGGCGGTAGCACTCGACCTCCCAGCGGGCCGTGCAGATCTGGAGCTCCATGTCCCTCCCTCGGCAGGGTCGTACGAGCAGATCACCCCAGTCCACCACGGGAGTCGTGGGCGAGTGGCACGGGGGTCGCCGGGTCAGCGGTCGCACCCGCCGTCGCGGTCGGGCCGGGTGTGGGGACGGGTGAGGTCGACGGTGCCCTTCCAGGCGTAGGGGTCCTCACCGGCCACCAGGACGATGTCGCGCCAGTCGTGCTTGGCGATGTGCACCCCCTGCGGCGGCGCCTGCCAGGGCAGCAGCGACTCCGCGCTCATGTAGTGGTTGGTCAGCGCCCGGCGGTATCCGTGCCGGCCGGAGTTGCGCAGCGAGCGGTGCAGCAGGTAGCCGTTGAAGACGACCGCCTCGCCCGCGGCCAGCTCCACCGGCACGGCGTCGGCCTCGTCGTAGGGGAAGTCGTAGAGCTCGACCGAGCAGTCGAAGTCGGGGTCGTCGTGCTCGCGGTCGGGGTAGATGACGCCGCGCCGGTGCGAGCCGGGCAGCACCCACAGGCAGCCGTTCTCCACCGTGGCGTCGTCCAGCGCGATCCACACCGCGGTGAGGGAGCGGTCCCGGGTCGGGATGAAGAACTCGTCCTGGTGCCAGGCCTGGCCCGGCTTGCCCTCGGACTTGATGAACAGCATCGACTGCATCGCCTTGACGTTGGGCCCGATCACGGCGGTCAGGAAGTCCACGATCCGTGGCTCGGTGAGCGCGGCCATCGCCACCTCCGAGACCTTGTGCGGCTGGTGGATGCAGAGGAAGCGGCGCAGCAGGTCCGCATCGCTCTCACCCGGGCGCCGCGGCTCCGACCCCCCGATCTGCCCGCGCCCACCCGCGCACAGCTCGACCGCCTCGGTGGTCAGGGACTCGACCTGCGCGGCGGTGAGGGCCTCGGCGAGGATGCCGAAGCCGTGCTGGTCGAAGTGGCGGACGAAGTCCTCGCCGGCGGCGTCGAACCGGCGCAGGGCGTCGGCGCTGACAGCTGCGGGGACGGTGGGGGCGGACGGGACGGTGGCGGTCATCGGTTCTCCTCGTCGAGATCGGGTGGCTGCCATCGTGGTCGCTCGGGGCGGTGCTTGACCATGCCGCGGTGCCGGACGAACATGTCAGGATGTCGTCTGCCGCGACGGTCCGGCTGCCACAGGTGCGGGTCGCCACCGGGACGCGGGTGGCTCGCTACCGCCCGGGTGCGGTGTTCGGCCCGCGACGGCTGGCCGACTTCGAGCTGACCTGGCTGCTCACCGGCTCGGCACGGCTGCGCTACCAGCCCCGCGACGAGCCGCTGCGGACGGTGCCGCTGCGTCCGGGGCTGCTCAACCTGTCCCGGGAGGGCACGGTCGACTGCTACCTGTGGGACGAGCAGACCCCGTCCACGCATGCCTACCTGCACTTCGACCTGGCCGACCCCGGCGCGCTTCCTCCGCCCGCGGACTGGCCCGCGGTGCGCGACCTCACCGTCAGCCCGGTGCTCGGCGGGCTGTGCCAGCACCTGCTCGACCTGGGCAGCACCGAGGACGCGGCCGCGCAGGAGGCCACCGGGCACGCCCTGGCCCTGCTGCTCGACATCTTCGTCCGGCCGGGTCCGGGGACGGGGGAGGGCGCCCCGGCCTGGCTCGAGGGCCTGGTCGACACCGTCGCCGTCCGCTGGGCCGACGCCGGGGTCTCCCGGATCACCACCGAGCAGCTCGCCGAGGCGGTCGGGGTGTCCCGGGGCTACCTCACCGCCCTGGTGTCACGGCAGTTCGGCTGTGGGCCGGCCCAGCTGGTCGAGCTGGTCCGGCTGGCGCACGCCGCGGTCGCGCTGCACCGCAGCAACGCCACCGTGGAGGAGGTGGCCCGCAGCTGCGGCTACGCGACGCCGTTCCACTTCTCCCACCGGTTCCGCCACGTCTACGGGATGCCGCCCGGGCGGTTCCGCCGCACCGATCCGCGTCCCGACCCCTACGGGCCGGTCCGCGAGCACGGGCTGCTGCCGGTGGCCCGGCGGCTGCTCCAGGTGTCGACGATCGGCTGAGGCCGGCTCAGAGCTCCAGACCGGGGTAGAGCGGGTTGGCCTCCAGCAGCTCCGCGATCCGGGCCCGGGTGCGCTCGCCGACCCCGTCGGCCAGCACGTACTTGGCCTTGCCGGGCTGGCCGGTGCTGGCGGTCGCCGGGGTGGTGGCCGACAGCACGCCGGTGATGAGGTCGGCCACCACGTCGAAGTCGGCGGCGTCGAACCCGCGCGAGGTGAGCGCGGGGGTGCCGAGGCGGACCCCGGAGGTGTACCAGGCCCCGTTCGGGTCGGCCGGGACGGCGTTGCGGTTGGTGACCACCCCCGCCTCGAGCAGGGCCGACTCGGCCTGGCGGCCGGTGAGGCCGTAGCTGGAGACGTCGATGAGCACCAGGTGGTTGTCGGTGCCGTCGGTGACGAGCTTGGCCCCGCGGCGCATCAGCCCCTCGGCCAGCGCCTTGGCGTTGTCGGCGACCTGGGCGGCGTAGGTGCGGAAGGCGGGCTGACGGGCCTCGGCCAGCGCGACGGCCTTGGCCGCCATCATGTGCGACAGCGGGCCGCCGAGCACCATCGGGCAGCCGCGGTCGACGCTGGGGGCGTACTCCTCGGTGGCCAGCACCAGACCGCCGCGCGGGCCGCGCAGCGACTTGTGGGTGGTGGTGGTGACGACGTGGGCGTGCGGCACCGGGTCCTCGTCGCCGGTGAACACCTTGCCGGCCACCAGACCGGCGAAGTGGGCCATGTCGACCATGAAGGTGGCGCCCACCTCGTCGGCGATCTCACGCATCCGGGCGAAGTCGATCCGGCGCGGGTAGGCGGAGTAGCCGGCGATGAGGATGAGCGGCTTGAACTCCCGGGCCGCCGCGGCCACCTGGTCGTAGTCGACCCGGCCGGTGGTGGGGTCGGTGCCGTAGGAGCGCTGGTGGAACATCTTGCCCGAGATGTTGGGCCGGAAGCCGTGGGTGAGGTGGCCGCCGGCGTCCAGCGACATGCCGAGCATCCGCTGCTCGCCGAACTTCTTCCGCAGCACCTCCCAGGCGTCCTCGGACAGCTCGTTGACCTGCCGGACGCCGGCCTCGGCCAGCTCGGGCTGCTCGATGCGGTGGGCCAGGATCGCCCAGAAGGCGACGAGGTTGGCGTCGATACCGGAGTGCGGCTGGGCGTAGGCGTACTCGGCGCCGAACAGCTCGCGGGCGTGCTCGGCGGCCACCGACTCCACGGTGTCGACGTTCTGGCAGCCGGCGTAGAAGCGGTGCCCGACGGTGCCCTCGGCGTACTTGTCGCTCAGCCAGTTCCCCATCGTCAGCAGCACCGCGGGGGAGGCGTAGTTCTCCGAGGCGATGAGCTTGAGCGAGGCGCGCTGGTCGGTGAGCTCGCTGCGGATCGCGCCGGCGATGCGGGGCTCGACCGACTCCACCACCTGCAGGGTGGCGCGGTAGGCGTCGTTGACGGCGGGGGTCTGCGGATCGGTCACCGGATCTCCTGGTCGTGGGCGCGGACCCGTCGGGCGCGGGCCCGGTCAATCTACCGGCTGGGACGCGCGCCCGGCACGGTCGTGGACGCCGTCGGCCGGGCGGTCCGGCACTGTGTAGCGTGCCCGCCATGGTCCGCCCCCTCGCCGTGCGCTGATGCCCGTGGAGCAGCTGCTGGGCGACCTGCTGGGTCGCGACCTCACCGGCACCGACGCCGTCCTGGCCGCCGCCGTGCTGCTGCTGGCGGCCTTCGGCGTCGGCTTCGCCAAGACCGCGATCGGTGGGCTGGGCACCGTGGCGGTGGCGCTGTTCGCCTTCGTGCTGCCGGCCCGGGAGTCCACCGCGGCGCTGCTGCTGGTGCTGCTGGTCGGCGACGTCATCGCCGTCACCCGCTACCGCAAGCACGTCGACTGGGCGCTGATCCGCGGGCTGCTGCCCGGTCTGCTGCCGGGGTTGCTGGTCGGCACCGGGCTGCTGGCCCTGCTCAGCGACGACGTCATGCAGCGCGGGATCGGCATCATCGTGCTGCTGCTGGTGGGGCTGCAGCTGTGGCTGCGCCGCCGGGGAGCCGCACCCGCCGAGCCACGGCCCTGGTCCTGGCCGGCCCGGCTCGGGGTCGGCACCGCCGCCGGCACCACCACCATGGTGGCCAACGCCGGCGGGCCGGTGATGACGCTGTACCTGCTCGGCCAGGGCGTGCCCAAGCACCGCTTCGTCGGCACCAACGCCTGGTTCTTCTTCGGGCTCAACCTGTGCAAGGTGCCGTTCAGCATCGGGCTGGGGCTGATGGAGCCGCGGCACCTGCTGCTGGCGCTGGTGCTGGCGCCCGCGGTCGGGCTGGGCGCCTGGCTGGGGATCAGCGTGATCAACCGCATCCGCCAGCAGGCCTTCGAGCTGGCGGTGCTCGGCGCGGCGGCGCTCAGCGCGGTCGCCCTGGTGCTCACGTGACCGGCGGGTGCGACCCCGCCGTCCGCGGCGATGGGGCACGATGACGATCATGACCAGCCGACCCCCCGGCCTGTCCAAGCACGAGGCCATCCGCGACTCCCTGCGCCAGATGGTCCTCGCGATGACCCCGGGCACCGCGCTGCCCGCCGAACGGGAGCTGGCCGAGCGCTGGGGGGTGGCCCGGATGACGGTGCGCCAGGCCATCGCCGCACTGGCCCGGGAGGGGCTGATCCGCTCGGTGCAGGGGCGGGGGAACCTGCGGGCGGCCGAGCACGTGCAGCTGCGGGTCCGGCTGGGCTCCTTCGCCGACGCGCTGCGCGAGCAGCACCTCGACCCGGTCACCCGGCTGCTGGAGTGGACCCGGGAGCCCGAGCCGCTGGCGGCGGTGGCGGCCTTCCTCGAGCTGGGCGACGAGCCGGCCTGGCGGTTGCGCCGGCTGCGGCTCGGCAACGACGTCCCGCTGGCCCTGGAGCGCACCTGGCTGCCGGTGGCGCTGCTGCCCGACCTCACCCAGGAGCAGCTGCGGGGCAGCCTCTACGGGCTGCTGGAGGAGCGTTCGCTGCGTCCGGACGAGGGCGAGGAGAGCGTGGTGGCCGACCTGCCGGACGCCGAGGAGGCGCGGCTGCTCGACATCTCACCCACCCGTCCCGTGGTCCGGCTGACCCGCCGCGGCCGGGCCGGTGGGCGTCCGGTGGAGTACGCCGAGGCCGTGCTGCCGGCCGACCGCTACGAGCTGTGGTTCCCGCTGGAACGCACCGCTGAGCGGCCGGCCGGTCCGCCTCAGCGGGCGGTGTAGACGCCCAGCTCGTACAGCGAGTAGCCCCAGTCGCCGACCCGCTGCACGCCCTGCATCCGCACGAACCGCACGGGCTCGCTGCCGTCGAGCTCGAGCACGTCCAGCGCGCAGGTGCTGTCGCTGACCTCGCGGACCGTGGTCCAGGTCTGCCCGTCGGTGGAGGTCTGCAACGCGTACGCCTCGGCGCAGGCGGCCTCCCAGTGCAGCGTGACGGCGCTGACCACGGTCGGCTCGGCGAGCTCCACCTGCACCCACTCGGTGTCGGTGTAGCCCGAGGCCCAGCGGGTGTTGAGGTCGCCGTCGTTGACGAAGCGGACGTCGAGCCGGTCGAGGTCCTGCTCGACGCTGGAGGCGGTGGCGGTGCCGGCGGGTGCCACGTTCTCGGCCTCGCCCAGCTCCCACAGCTGCAGGGTCAGCGCGGCCTCGACCAGGAACCGGTCGAGCACCCCGTCGGCGATCTTCACCGGGGCCCGTCCCCACCGGTTGTCCGGCGGATCGACCAGCACCGCGGCGGCCTGCTGCTGCGCCTGCGCCGAGCGCTCCACCAGCGCGGCGGCCGCGTCGGCGTCCCCGGCCAGCCGGGCGTCCAGGGCGTCGAGCATGGTCAGCGTCGCCGCGGCCCACCGCTCGGTGGCGGTCAGCCAGGGGGCGGCGTCGGAGACGAACATCGGGTCGACCACGCCGGCGCGGATGGTCTGCGGGGCGGCGGCCATCTCCTCGGCACGGGCCCGCAGGTCGGCCACCGCGGCGGCCCGCTCGCCGGCGTCCCAGCGCTGCCAGAACCGCTCGACGTGCTGCTGCAGCACCGGGGCCTGCGGCTGCCACGGGTCGCCGAAGCTGGGGGCGAGGTGGTTGAGGTCGCCGAAGAGCAGCAGCGCCTCGACGGTCGCGGGGTCGTCCCCGGCCAGGTGGCGCATGGCCTGCTCCCAGCTGGTGGCCGGGTCGTAGTCGCGGTCGTTCCAGGTGAAGTCGAAGATCCCGAACACGGCCACCTTGCTGGCCGAGGCCTGGTTCATCGGGTTGGAGACGATGCCGACCAGGTGCTCCGAGAGCCCCGCCTCGCGCTCGGCGTAGGGGGCCAGCAGCAGCCGTCCGCTGGACTGGCCGTAGTCGTTGACCGGGTAGTTGTCCCACAGGAACACCTGCCCGCCGAAGGCCGCGTCGGCGGCGTCGGCCTGCTCCACGGTGACCTCGGGCGGCACGACGCCCTCACCGGTCCACATCACCACGACGTCCTCGTCGAGGGTGCGCAGCGCGGCCTTGTAGGGCGAGTCCACGGTGTCGTAGTACTCGGTCGGCACCATCTGCAGCGGGTGGGCGCCCTCGTGCGTCTCGATGAACTCGGTCTGGATCCGGTCGAGCAGCTCGGTCTGGGCCCGTCCGGCGGCACCCGGGCCCGCCGCGCCGAACTCCTCCTCGTCGGCCGCGCAGTTCCACTGCCCGTAGGCGATGTCGTCCAGCGGCACCGAGAAGGCCCGGACGCCGATGTCGTACATCTCCTGCAGCTTGGCCACCAGTGCCCGGTAGTCGTCCTCGCTGGAGTAGCAGACGGTGTTGCCGGGGGAGAGGGCGAAGGTGAACCGGACGTGGTGGTCGGTGGCGGCCCCGACCAGCTCGCGCAGCCCGGCCAGCTGCTCGGCGGGGTAGGGCTCGCGCCAGCGCTCGCGGTGGTAGGGGTCGTCCTTGGGGGCGTAGATGTAGGTGTTGGCCTTGAGGTCGCCGTGGAAGGCCATCTGGTCCAGCCGCTCCGCCGGGGTCCACGGCTCGCCGTAGAAGCCCTCGATGGTGCCGCGCAGCGGCATGGAGGGGAAGTCGCTGACCGCGACGCCGGCGATCCGGGCCCGTCCGCGCTCCGGCTCGATGAGCTGGCGCAGGGTCTGCACGGCGTAGTACTGACCGGCCCCGTCGACCCCGCCGAGGGCGACCGTCGGTCCGCCGCGCGGGCTGACCCGCAGCGCGTAGCCCTCGGCCTGCTCGGGCACCGCGACGTCGCCGAGGGCGGCGGCCACGTCGGGCCGGTCGGCGTCGCCGAGCAGGAAGGTGGTGCCGCCCCGCCGCGGGTCGGGGCCCACGTCGACGGTGACGTCGGCCTGCTGCAGCGCCTCCACCAGCAGGTCGCGGGCGGCCGGGTCGGTGCCGGCGTCGGTGACCACCCGGGCGCGCGGGGTGAGCACCAGGTCGCGGCCCTCCCGGGTCATCTGCTGCGGCGTCGGCGAGACCACCGGCAGCTCGGGGACGGCGGCGGCCGGGGCGGCCGGCGGCGTCCAGGCGAGCACCAGCGCGGCGACCAGGCCGGTGGCGGTGAGGGTGGCGGTCGGGAGCAGCCGACGTCGTCGCACGGGGGACCTCCGGGGTGGGGGTGCGGTGTGGTCTAGACGACAGCGTGGACGGTCATCAGACGACCGTCAAGGGTCCTAGGCGATCAGTGGGACGTCCGCGGCGTCGGTCCCGGCCGTCCCGCGCGCCTCCGCCCAGGCCCGCGCGAGCCGCGGCGCCACCTCGGCCAGCTGCTCGACCGGCAGGCAGTGAGGCAGCCGGAGGCGGCGGTCGTGACCACCGCCGGGGGCGAACCGGGGCCCGGCGGCGAGCGCGACGCCGTGGCGGTGGGCGGCGCG
>NZ_QPKK01000079.1 GCF_003344635.1 Desertihabitans aurantiacus | reverse complement strand
GCACGACCCGCCCGCACCGGTCACCGGTGCGGGCGGGTCGTCGAGGCGCGCGGCGTGGCGCCGGGATCAGTGCAGGATCTTGATCTGCGCCGGGTAGGTGTAGAGCACCCCGCGGCTGGCGCGGACCGCGCCGAGCACGTGGCAGACCACGGTCATCAGCCCGGCGACCACCCACAGGATCACCGCGAGCGGGAAGAGCACCACGGTGATCGCGCAGACCCAGGCCACCACGTTGATGATCCAGGCCCAGATGTTGAAGTTGAACGACCCGGCGGCCGACAGCCGGACGAACGGGCTGCGGCCGCGGAACAGCAGCCACACCACCAGCGGCCCGACGAAGCTCAGCCAGCCGGCGCTGATGATCATCGCCACGATGGTGGACAGGTGGGCGGCGATCGCGAGCGTGCGCTCGTCGCCGTCCACACGGGTGCGGTAGGGGGTACTCACGGGGACTCCTTCGACTCGGACACCTCCAGTGAACCGCCTGCGAGGCACTGTTCGGTGCGTCCCTGGGGCATCGTCAGGGTCGGGCGGACGTCGGTTCGGGGACGACCCCCGCGCCCCAGGCTCAGCCGACCAGGGCGAGCGCGAACGGCAGCACGGCCGGCGCCCCGTGGCGGCGCAGCAGCCGGGCGCAGGCGGTGAGCGTCCAGCGGGAGTCGCAGAGGTCGTCGACCAGCAGCACCGGCCCGTCCAGCTCGGCCAGCCGGGACGCCAGCGCGTCGTCGACGGCGAACCGCTGCAGCACCTCCGCCGCGCGGTAGGCGCTGTTGCCGCCGCGGCCGGTCACCGGCTCGCCGTGCGGCTCCAGGGTGCCCAGCAGCGGCAGCCGTCCCAGGCTCGACAGCCCCTCGGCGAGGGAGGCGACCAGCCGCGGCCGCGACGTCGACCCCACCGCGACCACCGCCACCGGACGCTGCGCCCAGTCCCAGTCGCGCAGCACCTGCACGCAGGCCGAGGCGAGCACGGGCGGCACCTCGGCGTCGACCGGGCGGCCGTCGGCGTCGGTGGTGAACAGCTCGCGCAGCGGCTGGCCCCAGCCCAGGTCGGTCAGCCGGGCCACCGCGCGGCCCCGCTCGGCCAGCTCCCCGGCCGGGATCTTCCCCGACAGGTCGAGCCCCAGCCGCCCCAGCCCGGTGGGCCACTGCGCCCGCGGCTCGATCGGGACCCCGACCCGCTCCAGTCCGCTGCCGGCGCGCTCGGCCCAGTCGGTCGGGACGTCGGTGGCGTACCACGGCGGCTCCCCGGCCGCGCGCAGGCAGCTGTCGCAGCGCCCGCACGGGGCGGCGTCGGGGTCGTCGAGCTGGTTGACCAGGAACTGCATCCGGCAGCCGTCGGTGGTGAGGTACTCCCGCATCGCCTGCTGCTCGGCCTCCCGGGCGCGGGCGATCCGGTCGTAGCGCTCCTCGTCGTAGGTCCAGCCGCGTCCGGTGCTGACCCAGCCGCCGCGGACGTTCTCGACCGCGCCGTCGACCGAGAGCACCTTGAGCAGCAGCTCCAGCGGGGTGCGGCGCAGGTCGACCCGGGCCTCCAGCGCCGGCACCGACAGCGGGCCGCCGGCGTCTCCCAGGGCGGCCAGCACGGCGTCGGCGCGGGCCCGCGAGGGCATGCTGGCGGTGGCGAAGTGCCGCCAGATGTCGGCGTCCTCGGGCCCGGGCAGCAGCAGCACGTCGGCCCGCTCGGTGGCCCGTCCGGCCCGTCCGACCTGCTGGTAGTAGGCCACCGGCGAGGACGGGGCGCCCAGGTGCACGACGAACCCGAGGTCGGGCTTGTCGAAGCCCATGCCCAGCGCGCTGGTGGCGACCAGCGCCTTGACCTCGTTGGCCTTCAGCGCGGCCTCGGCCTGCTCCCGCTCGGCGGCGTCGGTGCGTCCGGTGTAGGCGAGCACCCCGTGCCCCGCCTCGGCCAGCAGGCGGGCGGTGTCCTCGGCGGCGGAGACGGTGAGGGTGTAGATGATCCCGCTGCCGGGCAGCGCGTCGAGGTGGGTGAGCAGCCAGCCGAGCCGCTGCTTGGCCGACTGCAGCCGCAGCACACCCAGGCGCAGCGAGTCGCGGGCCAGCGGGCCGCGCAGGGTGAAGACCTCCCCCTCTGCGCCTCCGCCGCCGGCCCCGTCGCGCGGGGCGAGCTGCTCGGTGACGTCGGCGATCACCCGCTCGTTGGCCGTCGCCGTGGTGGCCAGCACCGGCGTCCCGACCGGCAGGGTGGCGATCACCGCGGCCAGCCGCCGGTAGTCGGGCCGGAAGTCGTGGCCCCAGTCGGAGATGCAGTGCGCCTCGTCGACCACCAGCAGACCGAGCCGCTCCAGCAGCGTGGGCAGCACGGTCTCGCGGAAGCGCGGGTTGGTCAGCCGCTCCGGGGAGATCAGCAGCACGTCGACCGCGTCGGCGCGCAGCTGCTGCTCCACCTCGTCCCACTCGGTCTGGTTGGCCGAGTTGATCGCCACCGCCCGGACCCCCGCCCGCGCGGCGGCTGCGATCTGGTCGCGCATCAGCGCCAGCAGCGGCGAGACGATGACGCTCGGTCCGCTGCCCCGGCGGCGCAGCAGCATGCTGGCCACGAAGTAGACCGCCGACTTGCCCCAACCAGTGCGCTGGACCACCAGCGTCCGGCGGCGGTCGGCGACCAGGGCCGCGACCGCCTCGAGCTGGCCGGGGTGGAAGTCGACCGCGCCGGGCCGGCCGTCGCGGGCGGTCAGCTCGCGCAGGCAGGCGAGCGCCTCCTCCCGCAGCTCGTCGGCGGCGGGCACGGCAGGGGCGGTGGTGGGGCTCATGGTCCCGAGTATGGCGAGTGGCACCGTCGGGCCGCGCCGTCCGGGCGGGGTCGTCCACAGCGAGCCTCTGGTCAGTGCCCCCGCACCTGTGCTCGACTGAGTGCCACGGCCCGGCGACGGCGAGGAGGCGCGACGATGGCAGACGTGGAGGAGCGGGAGGCGAGGAGCGCCTCCAGCGAGCAGCCCACCGAGCTCAGGCGGGTGATCGGCCCGGGCCTGCTGCTGCTCTTCATCGTCGGCGACATCCTCGGCACCGGCGTCTACTCCCTCACCGGCAAGGTCGCGGCCGAGGTCGGCGGCGCGGTCTGGCTGCCCTTCCTGTGTGCGTTCGTGGTGGCCTTCCTCACCGCGTTCAGCTACCTCGAGCTGGTGACCAAGTACCCCCGGGCCGGCGGCGCGGCGATGTACACCCACCGGGCGTTCAAGATCCAGTTCCTCACCTTCCTCGTGACCTTCGCGGTGATGTGCTCGGGGCTGACCTCCGCCTCCAGCGCCGCCCAGTCCTTCGCCGGCAACCTCTTCGCCGCGGTCGGCGTCGACGAGCCGACCGAGCTGCTGCTGCTGGCCGGCGCGCTCGGCTTCATGACCCTGGTCGCGCTGGTCAACCTGCGCGGCGTGGGTGAGAGCGTGAAGGCGAACGTGGTGCTCACCTGCATCGAGCTGAGCGGTCTGCTCATCGTCATCGGCGTCGGGGCGTGGGCGCTGGTGCGCGGGCTGGGCGAGACGTCCCGGCTGACCGAGTTCAACGTGCCCGAGGGCGAGACCCCCTTCGGCGCCGTCACCGCCGCCACCGCGCTCGCCTTCTTCGCCATGGTCGGCTTCGAGGACTCGGTCAACATGGCCGAGGAGACGAAGAACCCCAGCAAGATCTTCCCGAAGTTCATGGTGATCGGGCTCTGCGTCACCGGCGTCATCTACGTGCTGGTGGCGATCTCCTCGGTCGCCCTGGTCAGCCCGGGCGAGCTCGGCGAGGGCTCCACGCCGCTGCTCAAGGTGGTGCAGGCTGGAGCGCCCGGCTTCCCGATCGCCGTCTTCGCCTGGATCTCGATGTTCGCCGTCGCCAACTCCGCCCTCATCAACATGCTGATGGCCAGCCGGCTGCTCTACGGCATGGCGCGCGAGGACGTCCTGCCGCGGTCGCTGAGCCGGCTGCTCCCGGGCCGGCGGACGCCCGTGGTCGCCATCATCTTCACCACCCTGCTGGCCTTCGCCCTGGTCTCGCTGGCCGACCTCACCGCCCTCGGCGGCACCACCTCGTTGCTGCTGCTGTGCGTGTTCACCGTCGTCAACATCGCGGTCCTGGTGCTCAAGCGCGACCGGGTGGAGCACCAGCACTTCACCACCCCGGCCCTGATCCCGGTGGTCGGCGCGGTGCTGTGCGCCTACCTCGCCAGCCCGCTCTCGGGACGGGCCACCGACGACTACGAGGTGGCCGGCTGGCTGATGCTGGCCGGTGTGGTGCTGGGGGCGATCACGCTGCTGGTCAACCGCTACCTGCTGCACCGGCGGGCCCGGATCGGCACCGCCAACATCGACCCGCGCACCCCGCGCTGAGCGGGGCCGTCCGGCCGGTGGCCGTCAGGCCAGGACCAGGCTGACCGCCAGCACGGCCATGGTGAGCGCCACCACCACGTCGATCCCCCGCCACACCGCCGGACGCGCCAGCAGCGGCGCGAACCGGTGCGCCCCCGCGCCGAGCAGGGTGAACCAGATCACGCTGGCCGTCACCGAGCCGGCGACGAACCACCAGCGGTCGGGGCCGTGGGCGTGGGCCAGGGTGCCGAGCAGGACGACGGTGTCGAGGTAGACGTGCGGGTTGAGGAAGGTCAGCGCCGCCGCGGTGAGCAGCGCACCGCGCCGGGTGGTGCGCCGGTCCGAGGCCGCCCGCAGCGCGGCCGTCGGACGCAGCGCCCGGCGCAGCGCGATCCCGGCGTAGACCAGCAGGAAGGCCGCCCCGCCCCACCGGGTCACCTCGACCAGCCAGGGGAACCGCTCCAGCACGGCGCCGAAGCCGGCCGCCCCGGCGCTCATCAGCAGCACGTCGGCGGCGATGCAGAGCAGCACGACCTCCGCCACGTGCTCGCGGCGAAGCCCCTGACGGAGCACGTAGGCGTTCTGGGCACCGATGGCGACGATGAGCGCGGCGCCGCTGGCGAAGCCGGTGAGCAGGACGGGGAGGATCACGGCACCGACGCTAGGCGCGGGATGTGCTGCAGTCCAACGCAACTTCCTGATGCTCGTGAAGCAGCGCTTCATCTAGGGTCGCGAGCATGGACCTCGACCTCGCCGGTGTCACCACCCTGGTCGCCGTGGTGCGCACGGGCAGCTTCGAGGCTGCCGCCCGCGAGCTGCGGCTGACCCCGTCGGCGGTCAGCCAGCGCGTGCGCGGCCTGGAGACCCGGGTCGGACGGGTGCTGCTGCGCCGGACCCGTCCGGTGGTGGCGACCGAGGCCGGCGAGGTGCTGCTGCGGCTGGGCGGGCAGCTGGAGCTGCTGGTCGACGAGGCGGTCGAGGAGCTGCGGGTCGAGGCGGCGCCGGCCAGCCGTCCGCCGGTGCTGCCGGTCGCGGTCAACGCCGACTCGCTGGCCACCTGGCTGCTGCCCGTGCTGGCCGAGCTGCACGCAGACCAGGGCGTCACCTTCGAGCTGCTCCGCGACGACGAGCACCACTCCGCCGAGCTGCTGCGCCAGGGCCGGGTGCTGGGTGCCGTGACCGCCGACCCGGTGCCCGTGCAGGGCTGCCGGTCGGTGCCGCTGGGGGTGCTGCGCTACCGAGCGCTGGCCGCGCCGTCGTGGGTGGCGCGCTGGGGGGCGCCGCCGCGGCAGGTCGAGCACGCCCCCCTGGTGGTCTTCGACCCGCGGGACACGCTGCAGCACCGGGTGCTGGCCCACCGCGGACACCCCCACGCGCAGCCACCGACCACCAGCGTCCCCTCCTCGTGGGACTTCGACCGGGCCGTCCGGATGGGGCTGGGCTGGGGCATGCTCCCCGAACCCGGCCTCGGCGACGCGGTCGAGCGCGGCGAGCTGGTGCCGCTGTGGGACGACGGCGAGCTCGACGTCGCGCTCTGGTGGCAGCACTGGCGCCTGGACTCCCCCCTGCTGCGCACCCTCACGGAGGCCGTCCAGCGTGGCGCCGCCGCCGTCCTCCACCCGCCGCGCCCCTGACGGCGGGGAGCGGTCAGGCGGGGGGCAGGTCGGCGGGGAGGAGGCTGAAGAGGAGGCTGTCGCGGCGGCCGCCCTGGAAGCGGAGGTGGGAGCGCAAGAGGCCCTCCTGCTGGAAGCCGCAGCGGGTGGCGACCTTCTGGGAGGCGAGGTTGTCCGGGCCGCAGGTCAGCTCCAGCCGGGCCAGCCCGAGCTCGGTGAGCGCCCACCGGGTCAGCAGCCGGACGGCCCGTACGGCGGCACCGCGCCCTCGGGCGGCCGGGGCCAGCCAGTAGCCGACGCCGGCCCGGCCCTGGTCAGGGTCGATCCCGGACAGCGAGACCTCGCCGAGCACCGCGGACGGGTCGTCGGCCGCGACGACGGCCAGGTGCAGCCCGCGCCCCTCCAGGCGGGCCCGCTCGACCGATGCGATCCGGTCGAGCACCTCCGCCCGCCGGGTGGGGGCCCAGTCGGAGAACCGGACGAACACCGGGTCACCGAAGGCGGCCAGCTGCGCGTCGGCGTCCTCGGGCCGCCAGGGGCGCAGCCGGACCACCTCGTCGGCCAGGGCGGGGACGGTCAGGGTCGGCACGCTCCCACCGTAGGCCCGGCACCGCCCGCCGGGCCGGTGTGCACCTGCGGCAGAGTGGGAGGAGTCCGTGCGCACGAGGAACGAGGAGACCACGATGACCCAGCTGCCCCTGGACGTGCCGACCGACCTCTTCATCGGGGGTGAGTGGCGGGCCGCCTCCGGCGGCGACCGGATCGACGTCACCGACCCCGCCGACGACAGCCTCCTGGCGCGGATCGCCGACGCCACCGCCGAGGACGCCACCGCAGCCCTGGACGCCGCCGTCGCAGCCAAGCAGGAGTGGGCCGAGACGGCGCCGCGGACCCGCTCGGACCTGCTGCGGGCCACCTTCGAGGCGGTGATGGACTCCGCCGACGAGCTGGCCCTGCTGATGACGCTGGAGATGGGCAAGCCGCTGGCCGAGTCGAAGGCTGAGGTCACCTACGGGGCGGAGTTCCTGCGCTGGTTCAGCGAGGAGGCCGCCCGGGTGGGCGGACGGCACGGGGTGCGGCCCGAGGGCGGCGCCGACATGGTGGTGCGCCCCTACCCGGTGGGCCCCTGCCTGCTGATCACGCCGTGGAACTTCCCGCTGGCGATGGCCACCCGCAAGCTCGGGCCCGCGCTGGCCGCCGGCTGTACCGTCGTCATCAAACCCGCCACCCTGACCCCGCTGACCACGCTGGCGGTGGTGGCGATGATGGAGCGAGCCGGGCTGCCGGCCGGGGTGGTCAACGTCCTCACCAGCTCCAGCGCCTCGAAGGTCTCCAAGCCGCTGATGGCCGACCCCCGGCTGCGCAAGGTCAGCTTCACCGGCTCCACCGAGGTGGGACGCATCCTGCTCGAGCAGGCCGCCCCCAAGGTGCTCCGGACGTCGATGGAGCTCGGCGGCAACGCCCCGTTCCTCGTCTTCGACGACGCCGACCTCGACACCACGGTGACCGCCGCCATGCAGGCCAAGTTCCGCAACGTCGGGCAGGCCTGCACCGCGGCCAACCGGTTCCTGGTGCAGCGCGGCATCGCCGAGGAGCTCACCGCCCGGCTGAAGGACGCCGTCGACGAGCTGGTGGTGGGACGCGGCACCGACGAGGGCGTCACCATCGGCCCACTGGTCGACGACGACACCGTCGCCAAGTGCGTCGAGCTGACCGAGGACGCCGTCTCCCGCGGGGCGAAGGTGCTCTGCGGCGGGGAGGCGGTCGACGGCCCCGGCCACTTCATGCAGCCGACCCTGCTCAGCGACGTCCCGCCGGACGCCCGCATCTGCGCGGAGGAGGTCTTCGGCCCGGTGCTGCCGATCACCGTCTTCGACACCGAGGAGGAGGCGATCGCGATGGCCAACGACACCGAGTTCGGCCTGACCTCCTACCTGTGCACCTCCGACATGGTGCGGGCCCGGCGGGTGACCGACGCGCTGGAGGTCGGCATGGTCGGGATCAACATCGGGGTGCTGTCGAACGCGGCGGCCCCGTTCGGCGGGGTGAAGCAGTCCGGGCTGGGCCGGGAGGGTGGCGTCGAGGGGATCGCGGAGTACCAGGCGCTGCGCTACACCCTCACCCCGCTCTGAGGCTCGATCACCACCTTGCCGGTGCGCCCGGCGGCGGCCTCGGCGTAGGCGGTGCCGGCCTCGGCCAGCCCGTAGCGGCCGGTGACGACGACCTCGGGGTGCAGGTCCCACTCGACCAGGCGTTCCAGCAGCTCGGCCATCCGCGGCAGGCTGGTCACCCAGGAGCCGTGCACGGTCAGCGACGGGTGGATGACCACCGCCGAGACGTCCTCGACGGCCAGGCTCGCGCCCTCGCCGACCAGCACGCAGCGGCCCCAGCGGCCGAGCGAGGTCAGCGCCGTGAGCTGGGCCGCGCCGTTGCCCGAGGCGTCCACCGCCACGGTGAACGGCGTCCCCGGCACCGGCGTCCCCGGCTCGTGCACGTCGGTGACGGCGCCGATCGAGAGAGCGAACGCGCGCCGCTCGGCCACCGGGTCGCTGCCGACCACGGTGGTCGCCCCCAGCCGGCGGGCCAGCAGCCCGGCGGCCAGCCCCACCGGGCCGAGCCCGGTCACCAGCACCCGGTCCCGGCCCGACACCTGCGCCCGCACCACCGCCTCGTAGGCGGTGCCGAACCCGCAGGCCACGCACGCCCCGTCCACGAACGAGAGCGCGTCGGGCAGCACCACCAGGTCGCGCTCCTCGGCCAGCAGGTACTCGGCGTGCCCGCCGTCGCGCTGCCAGCCGTAGGCCGCCCGGCGCGGCGAGGTGCAGGCGATCTGGTAGCCCTCGCGGCACTCGGCGCACAGCCCGCAGCCGGAGATGTGGTAGACGACCACCCGGTCCCCGACCGCCCGCTCGGCCACCCCCGGACCGGTCTCCACGACGACCCCGCACGGCTCGTGCCCACCGACGACGCCCTGGTAGGCCTCCGCCCCGGTGCCCAGGTGCTCGCGGTAGATCGCCCGGATGTCGGAGCCGCAGATCGTCGAGGCCCGAACCTGCACCAGCACCTGCCCGTGCCCGGGCTCCGGACGCTGCACCTCCCGCAGCTCCACCGTGCTGTCCCCGGGTAGGAACGCAGCCTGCATCGCCTGGCCTCCTCGTCGGCTCCGACGGGGCGAGCGCCCCTGGTCGTGGCCGACGATCTCACGCCGCCGGTCGGGGTGCCGCTAGCCTCCGGCCCGTGAGCACCCTCTCCCAGCGTCTGTGGGACGCCGCCCTGCCGACCTACCAGCAGATCGCCGACCACCCCTTCCTGCTCGGGCTGGCCGACGGGTCGCTGCCGCGGGAGGCGTTCCGGTACTTCGTCGTCCAGGACAGCCACTACCTGCGGGCCTACTCCCGTTGCCTGGCCCTGCTCGGCGCGCGGTCGCCGCACGAGGAGCCGGTGCGGATGTTCTCCCTGCACGCGGCGAACGCGGTGGACGTCGAGCGCGAGCTGCACGCGGCCCTGCTCGGCGACCTGGGCCTCTCCGAGGACGACGTCGAGCAGACCGGCGCGCTGCCGACCACCACGGCCTACACCTCCTACCTGACGGCGGTCTGCGCCACCGGCTCCTGGGCCGAGGGGGTCGCGGCGGTGCTGCCCTGCTACTGGGTCTACCGCGAGGTGGGCCGGACGCTGCTGGAGCGCTCCTCACCGGACCCGCTGTACGCCCGCTGGATCGACACCTACGGCTCGTCCGAGTTCGACGCGGTGGTCGACCAGGTGGTGGCGGTGACCGACCGGCTCGAGGTGTCGGCCGTTGAGGAGCAGCGCTGCCGCACCCACTTCACCACCACCACCCGGTACGAGTGGATGTTCTGGGACGCCGCCTGGCGCGGGCTGGTCTGGCCGGTCTGAGCGCGGCCTCTCAGCCGGCCTCCGCCTGGTCGAGCCGGTTCCCCGCGAGCACCTGCTCCACCTGGCGCCGGAGCTCCTGGTCGGGGTCGAGCTCGGTGACCTGGTCGACGAGCTGCCGGGCGACCTCGTGCAGCTCGAGGTTGCGGCTGCGGCAGAAGTAGCTGAGCAGCAGGAAGGCGCAGTCCTCGCTGAGGCCGAACGCGCTCATCGCGATCCCCTTGGCCTGCTCGACGACGTCGCGGTGCAGGGTCGCGTCGTGGACCGCCCGGCTGGCGAGATGACGCTCGCTGACGGTGAGGTCGACCAGCGTCCCGACCAGCGTGCAGCCCAGCCAGCTCGGCCGGTTCTCAGCGTCGGTGCTGTGGTCGGGGGCGATGGTCAGCACCATGGTGCGGACGCGTCCGCCGCGGGTGCGCAGCCGGAGCCGCAGACTGGTCGCGCCGGCGGGCGGCTCGCCCAGCAGCTCGCGGACCTGGGGCCGGTCGAGCGGGTCGACGTGGTGCAGCAGCACCTCGGTGGAGGGCACGAGGGAGCCCTCCCGCAGACCGAGCAGGGTGTAGAGCTCGCTCGACCACCACCAGCAGTCCTGGTCGAGGTTGGCGCGGAACTCCGCGGCCGGCAGCAGCTCGGCGTGGTCGTTGGCGGGAGGACGTGGCGCGTCCTCGGGAGGGGTCGGGGCGGGGCGGGAGAGGTGGTGGAGGGTCATCGGGAGCTCCTGCGGACGAGGAGTGGATCGGGGGCCTTGGCTCGACCCCGGAGAAGAGGCACGGGGCGGCCGGCACCGGAAGGTGCAGCCGCTCCGGGAAGACGTCGGACGGGGTGGGCGCCTGGAGGATGCGGCGCCGGTGTGGAGCACAGCGACGTCCGGCCCGGGGGCCCCTTTGCCGACGGGAACGGGTGAGCCGCTCTCTGACTCCCTCGGAGCATGTCACACCGACGCCGTCGACGACAGCCCCTGCCGGAGCCCGTCTCACGCCTCGACCGCCGCCGGCCGGCGGGTCAGGCCGGGCGGCCGTCCCGGCCCACCACGAGGACGTCCTCGTCGGCGATCCGGTCCTCGGTGACGTCGGCCCCGGCGTCGACCACAGCGTGCCGCACGGTGACGCCGGAGCGCACCACCGCGCCGTCGAGCAGCACGGTGTCCTCCACGACCGCCCCGGGCTCGACCACGCAGCGCTGGCCGACCACGCTGTCGCGCACCGTCCCCGACACCACGCTGCCGCCGGCGAGCAGGCTGCGTCGCAGGTCCGAGCCCTCCTCGACCCGGGCCGGCTGCGGGTTGGACACCGAGGTGAGCACCGGCCAGGCGGGGTCGTCGAGGTCGATCCCGCTGTCGGACAGCAGGTCGCGGTGGGCCTGGTGGTAGCGCTCGACCGTGCCGAGGTCGCGCCAGTAGCCCGGCAGCGGGTGGGCCGCCACCGGGTGGCGCTCGAGCAGGTGCGGCACGAGGCTGTCGCCGTAGTCCGCGAGGTCCGCACCGGCCTGCACCAGCTCCTCGATCGCGCCGAGCAGCACGTCGGTGTCGTAGAGGAAGAGCTCGGCGGCCACCACGTCGCTGGCCGGCTCCTCGGGTTTGTAGGCGAACCCGGTGACCATCCCGTCCGACACCTCCACCACGCCGTGGGAGGACGGGTCGTCGGCGCGGTCGGTGGTGACCATGGTGAGCGCCGCCCCGCGCTCGCGGTGCGTGTCGACGACGTCGCGGAGGTCGAGGGTGTAGAGGTGGTCGGCGGAGGCGACGAGCACCAGGTCGGGCCCGTCCTGCTCGATCAGCTGGGCCTGCCGGGCGATGGCGTCGGCGTTGCCCTCGGCGAAGCCCTCGCCGTCGGTGCCCTCGAACGGCGGCAGCACCACCAGCCCGCCGTGGGTGCGGTCCAGGTCCCAGGGCCGGCCGTTGCTGAGGTGGTCGTTGATCGAGTGCGGCAGGTACTGCTCGACGATCCACACGTCACGGATGTGGGAGTGCACGAGGTTGGACAGCACCACGTCGATGATCCGGTGGCTGCCACCCAGTGGCAGCGAGGGCTTGGCCCGGCGGTCGGTCAGCGGGCTCAGCCGTCCACCCCGGCCCCCGGCCAGCACCAGGGCGAGGACGCGCGGACGCTCGGCGCTCATCTGCCCACAGTAGTGCGGCGCGGTCGGGCCCGCCCGAGCCCGCTGTGCCGCCACGCCCCGCGCAGGAAGAAGATGACGAACCGCAGCCAGGCCGCCAGCCGCCGCGGACGGGTGAACCCGACGCCGCTGACGGAGGCCGCCAGCCGGATCACACCGGGCACCGGCATCACCGCGACGGTGCGCCGCGCGGACCGGTCGCCGGTGGCGGGGAGGACGACGTGCAGGGTGGTCAGGCCCCGCCAGACGGCCAGCGGGCCGCGTCCGCGCACGTGCTTGGTGGCCTCGAGGACGGGTGTCTGCGAGCCGGCCCCGGCCAGGCGGTAGCGCATCGCCTCCGGCCCGTCCTCGGGGAAGAGGCTGAGGGTGCCCTCGACCTCGGTCCGCCCCTCCGCCGTGGTCAGGGTGCCGCGCATCGTCACCGGGTGGTCGGGGTCGGTGAGGAAGGCGTCCGTGCTGCGCACCTCGCCGCGCAGGTCGAGGGCGACCGGGTGCTGGGCCCCGGGCCGCGACGCCATGTGCTCGGCGAGGACGACGCCGTCGCCGGCGGTCGCGGCCCGGCGCCGGGCCATGAACGCGAAGGCGCGGTCCTCCGGCATTGGGGTCGGACGCACCTGCGCCCACTCCGGCGCCCGCCACCCCGGCTGCCCGGTGAACCGGCGGACCAGCTGCTCCAGGGACCGCTCGGCGACCGCCGCGATGGTCGCCGAGGGGTTCACCCCGGTGGAGCCGGGCAGCACCGAGCCGTCGACGACGAACAGGCCCGGGTAGCCGTGCACCTCCCCGAGCGGGTCGACCACCCCCTCCGTGGCGTCCGCACCCACCGGGACCCCGCCGAGGGGGTGCACGGTGATGGTGCGGCGCAGCAGGCGCCAGGTGATGACCGAGCGCACCGGCGAGCCGAGTGCCCGGGTGATCACCGGCCCCACCCGCCGCATCGAGCGGTACAGGTGGGCCTGGGCCCGGTTCTGCCAGCCGAGGACGAGCCGGCCCCGGCGGTCGAGCGACAGCCGTCCCTCGGCGGCGTCGTGGCCCATCGACAGCAGGGCCAGGTTGCTCCGGGGGTCGGTCCGGCTCAGCCGCCGCCAGGCCAGGCGCAGCCGGCGCAGCGGCAGCAGCGCGTCGACGAGCTCGCCGAGCACCAGCGGGTAGGAGCCGTCCTGCACCTGGAACCAGACGGTGCGGTCACCCTCGGGCACGTCCAGCACCGTCGTGGTGGTGATGGCGGGCCCGCGGGTCAGGTCGCCGTGGACGCCGCGCAGGTTGGTCAGCGCCAGGAAGTCCCCGTTGCCGGAGAACCGCTCACCCAGCCGCGGGGACAGCCCGGGCAGGGTGGCGTCGACGTCGCGGGCCCGCAGCAGCAGCTCGGTGGTCGCCAGCGCGCCGGCCGCCAGGAAGACCCGGGTCGCGCGACGGTGCCGCACCGCCGAGGCGGGGTCGGCAGGGTCGCGGTAGCCGACCTCCCAGCCGCCGGGGACGGGTCGCAGCCCCACCACCTCCGCCCCGGTGACCGCCTCCGCGCCGTGCCGCTCGGCGACCGCCAGGTAGTTGTGGTCGAGGGTGTTCTTGGCCCCGTGGTTGCAGCCCACCACGCACTCGCCGACGAAGGTGCAGCCGCGCTGCGGCACGCCGTGGCGGTTGGCACGCCACCGCTCGGGGTCGCCGAAGGAGACGGCGAGGTTGGGCCGGACGGTGGCCTCGGGGATGTCGGTGCTGCGCATCAGCAGGTCGACCGCCCGGGTGCGGTCGGGGGGCAGCGCGGTGACCGGGTCGTCGGGCATCGGGGACACCTCGAGCATGTGGGCGGCCAGGTCGTAGTAGGGGTCGAGACCGCTGCGGCGCAGGTGCGCCGGCCAGGATGCCGGCAGCGACTGCTCGGCGGGCCGGGCGAAGACGTTGGCGTAGACCAGGGAGCCGCCGCCCCAACCGGCGGCCTGCACGCTCGCCATCCGCCGGAGCCAGCGGACGTCGAAGATCCCCTGCCCGTCCTGCCACAGCCAGCCGTCGGAGGGATCGGCCGAGCGGGGGAAGGAGCCGGGCGGCCAGCGCCTGCCCCGCTCCAGGACGACCACCGCGAGCCCCGCCTGGGCCAGCCGGGCCGCCGCCACCCCGCCGCCGAACCCGCTGCCGACGACGAGCGCGTCGACCCAGCCGTCCCCAGCCGGTCCGGGGGTGCCGGGCGCGGAGGCCGGACCGTTCATCGCTGCTCCTCGCGCCGCGGTGACTCCTGGCCGGAACGTAGCACCGCGCGGGCCAGCCGCCACCCGGGACGACCCCGGTCTGCACCCCGGAGCGCGCCCCGGGGACGACGAAGGCC
>NZ_QPKK01000078.1 GCF_003344635.1 Desertihabitans aurantiacus | reverse complement strand
CGTGGACGCCGGTGCCAGGGGGCCGGAACCCGGTGCGGGCGCGGACGCCGGCGGCCGGCGGTCCGGCGGCGGTGCGGGGCTGCTCATCCGGCCGGGCGCAGCACGTAGCCGGCGCCGCGCATGGTGTGGATCATCGGCGCCCGCCCGGCGTCGATCTTCTTGCGCAGGTAGGAGATGTAGAGCTCGACCACGTTGGCCTGCCCGCCGAAGTCGTAGCTCCACACCCGGTCGAGGATCTGGGCCTTGCTGAGCACCCGGCGCGGGTTGCGCATCAGGTAGCGCAGCAGCTCGAACTCGGTCGCGGTGAGGGTGATCTCCTCCCCGCCCCGGGTCACCTCGTGGCTGTCCTCGTCCAGCACCAGGTCGCCCACCACCAGCGCCGAGGCGGCCCGCACCTGGCTCGCGCCGGAGCGTCGCAGCAGCCCCCGCAGCCGGGCGATCAGCTCCTCCAGCGAGAACGGCTTGGTGACGTAGTCGTCCCCGCCGGCCGTCAGCCCGCCGATCCGGTCCGCGACGGCGTCCTTGGCGGTCAGGAAGATGACCGGCACCTCCGGCTGCTCGGCGCGGACCCGGCGCATCACCTCCAGCCCGTCGAAGTCCGGCAGCATCATGTCCAGCACCATGACGTCGGGGCGCATCTCCCGCGCGGCGGCGACCGCGGCCGTCCCGCTGGCGGCGGTGGTCACCTCCCAGCCCTCGTAGCGCATCGCCATCGACAGCAGCTCGGTCAGGCTGGGCTCGTCATCCACCGCGAGCACCCGCACCGGCGTGCCGTCGGGACGGGTCAGGGGCGCGGGTCGCTGGTCGGTGGACATGGTTCGAGTCTGGCACCGCCGGCTGCCGGACGGCTGTGCGCTCCCTGTGCGGGCGCTGTGAGCGCTCAGCCCTGGCGGGTGTCGTCGTAGCGCAGCTCGTCGGACTCGTCCTCGGCCGGCGGACGCCGGAACAGCGCGTCGATCGAGGCGCGTCCGGCCCCGAAACCGGCCAGCACCAGCGCCAGCGCGCCCATCACGGCCACGTACTCGAAGCCGCCGTCGGCGACCCACGGCCCGTTCGGGCCGGTCACCCACGCCACGCTGAGCACCGCCTGCGCGGCGAAGACCAGGCCGAGCAGCGGCGTCAGCAGGCCGAACACCAGCAGCGCCCCGCCGATCAGCTCCACCATGGTGACGCCCCAGGCGAACACCTCCGGCGCCGGGACGCCGGCGGTGGCGAACTGCTGGGTCTGACCCTCCACGCCCACCGTCTGCCAGCGGTACCAGCCGTGCAGCAGCGAGACACCGCCGAGCACCAGCCGGGCCACCAGCAGCACCAGGTCCTGCAGCACGCGGACGAACGCCTTCATCGAGCCCCCTCAGGAGGTGCTCCCGCCCGAGCCGGACGCCAGGGGCGGGGGTGCCCACCCTAGTGGTGGACCCGCGTCGCCGGGGGGACTCACCCGGCCAGCGACGCCTCGATCTCGGCCACCAGCTGGGTGGCAGCGGCGGCCGGAGACATCCGCCCGAACATCACCTCGTCGGCGTAACGGGACAGCATGTTGGGGAACTCGCCACCGCCGACCGGCTGCAGCGGCGGCGTCGGTCCGAGCTCGGGCTCGATGGCCTCCAGGTAGGCGACCGCCTTGAGGTCCGACGCGGTCAGCCGGTCGGCGACGTGGGCGAGGACGTCGGCGTTCGCCGGCAAGCCGCGCTCGGCCAGCAGCACCTCCCCGCAGGCGGTCGAGTTGGCCAGGAAGTCGATGAAGGTGAGCACCGCCGCGCTCTGGCGGGTCCGCGCCGAGGCGCTCCAGAACATGGCGGCGCGCAGCCAGAGCCCACCATCGGCGGCCCGTCCTGTCGTGGAGGGGTAGCGCAGCAGTCGCAGGTCCTCACCGGAGATGTCCTCGAGCTGGGTGACGAGGTTGGAGTAGTCCGCGGCGACCGCGTAGCCACCGTTGGCGAAGGCCTGCTCGTCGATCGACTTCGCACCGTTCTCGTTCGCTGCCGCCGCCGAGGGGACGCAGCCCTCCTCCTGCAGCCGGAGGTTGTCGGCGAACCAGCTCTCCAGCAGCTCCACCGGGAAGCCCAGCGTCTGGTCGGTGTAGAGCGAGGCGCCGCGTTGGCGCAGGTAGACGTGGAACGCGGCGTCGTTGCCCGCCATCGACCCGAGCCCGTGCTTGGTCCCACCGGTGGCCTCGGTGATCGCGGCGCTGGTGGCTCGGAGGTCGTCCCAGGTCCAGGTGGTGTCGTCGGGCAGCTCGATCCCGGCTTCCTCGAACACCCGCGGGTTGGTCATCATCGTCGGCGCGTTGACCCCCGCGTTCACCCCGTACAGCGACCCCTCGCTCATCCCGGCTTCCTTCGTCCCCGGCGAGAAGCGCGTGGTGTCGAGCTCGCTGAGGTCGAGCAGCGCGCCGCGCTGGGCGTACTCGGCCAGGTACTTCTCGTTCATCTGGAAGACGTCGGGCATGTCGTCGGCCGCGGTCTGGGTGGCGAGCTTGTCGAAGTAGCCCTGGAACTGACCGAGTTCGGCCTTCACCCGGATGTCGGGGTGCAGGGAGTGGAAGACCTCGATCGCCTGCTCTGTCAGCCGCTGGCGGGTGTCGTTGCCCCAGTAGGCGAAGCGGATCTCGGTCGGCCCTCCGCCCTGCCCGCCACCGGAGCAGGCGGTGAGGGCGCCGGCCGCCCCGGCAGCCCCCAGCAGGCTGAGGAAGCCTCGTCGGGTCGGTGACAGCTGCGTCATCACGTTCCTCTCTCTCCAGGCCCCGGTGGGCGCCGTCGCCCAGCCGTCGGCCGGCTGCTCAGAGGGAAGCACCGCGGGAGCGCCCGGGTCGGCGGCTTGTCGAAGTCGCCTGCCGCGGGCGGCTGTTTGTCAACGTCTCGACCACGGCCGTCCGGCGGTGCCAGTGTCGCTCGGAGCGCGCCGCCGGTCCCGGCGTCGCCGGAGAGGACAGCGCCGATGCAGCCCGACCGCCCGAACTTCCTGCTCGTCCACTGCCACGACCTGGGCACCGAGCTCGGCGCCTACGGGCGTCCCGGTGTGCAGAGTCCGTCCCTGGATGCCCTCGCGGCCACGGCCTGGCGGTTCGACAACGCATTCTGCACGGCGCCGCAGTGCAGCCCGTCCCGCGGCTCGTTGTTCACCGGCCGGTATCCGCACGCGAACGGACTGATGGGCCTGGCCCACCTCGGCTGGGAGTACCACCCGGACGAGCGCACGCTGCCCGCGCTGCTCAGGCCCGGCGGGTACCGCAGCGCGCTGATCGGGCTGCAGCACGAGAGCGCCGATCCGGCCACCCTCGGCTTCGACGAGGTGCACTCGCCCGAGCCCAAGCTCGGCGCCGAGGAGGTGGCCACCCACACGGCGGCCTGGCTGACCGTCCCGCGCCGGGAGCCCTTCCTGCTCACCGTGGGCTTCACCGAGACCCACCGGCCCTTCACCCACCCGCCGCTGGAGGCGGACCACGCCACGGTGCCCCCGTACCTGCCCGACCACCCCGGCACCCGAGAGGACCTGGCCGCCTTCCACGGCTCGGTCAAGGTCGCCGACGCCGCGGTCGGCGCCATCCTGGACGCCCTCGACCGCAGCCCGCACGCCGACAGCACCTGGGTGGTGTTCACCACCGACCACGGGCCGGCGTTCCCGAGGGCCAAGGGCACCCTGTACGACCCGGGTCTCCGCGTCGCGCTGCTGGTCCGGCCCCCGCGCCGCTCCGGAGCGGTCGGCGGGGTGGTGGAGCGGGCGGTGAGCCTGGTCGACTTCGTCCCCACCGTGCTCGAGCTGGCCGGGCTGGCGGTGCCGAGCCGGGTGCAGGGACGGAGCTTCGCACCGCTGCTGCGGGGGGAGCCGATGGTGCCGGCGGAGGTGGTCTACGCCGAGAAGACCTCCCACCGCGGCTACGACCCGATGCGGTGCGTCCGCGCCCTCGGGTTCAAGTACATCCGTAGCTACGAGACCCGTCCGCGGCTGGTGCTGCCGACCGACATCGAGGCCAGCCCGACCCGCCGCGGCATGGACGACGAGCACCTGCGTCCCCGGGACCCCGAGGAGCTGTACGACCTCGAGTCCGACCCCGACGAGCAGTGCAACCTGGCCTCCGACCCGGCGTACGCGGTGATCAGGTCACGGCTCGGCGCCGCTCTGGAGCGCTGGCAGCGGGCCACCGGCGACCCGCTGATTCACGGCCCGATCGCCGAGCCGCCGCTCCCCGGCCGGACGACGGGTGCGCTGGTCCAGAACGGACGGCCGTGACGGTCCAGACGGAGGCTGCGTGACCGGTCGGTGAGCACCAGGGCCGCCGCGCCCAGCGGTTCGGGACGCCGCAGCTGGCTGAAGCGCACGCCGAGCGAGCGCCGCGTGGTCGGCAGCGCCCGACGGGCGATCTCGTTCCCGACCGCCTCCAGCACCACTGCGCCGAGCGGTCGGCCGAGGAAACCGCCGACGACGATGATGGACGGGTTGAGCACGTTGACCAGGGTGGCCAGCGCGATCCCGACCTGGGTGCCGAGGTTGGTCACCGCCCGGACCGCGGCGGGGTCGCCCTGGGCGGTGAGGCGGTGGATGGTGGCAGCGTCGAGGCGGCCGTGCGCCGGCTCCAGGGCCCGCTGCAGGCTGGCCAGGGAGGCCACCGTCTCCAGACAGCCCTGGCTGCCGCACCGGCAGATCTCGCCGTCCGGGTCGACCACGACATGCCCGAGCTCCCCGGCGAGCCCGTCGCGACCCCGGACCAGGCGGCCGCCCGAGCAGATGCCCCCGCCGACGTTCGCGTCCAGCCCGATCCAGATGAAGTCGTTCACCAGTCGGCCGACCCCCCACAGCAGCTCGGCCACCACCGCCAGGTTGCCGTGGTTGTCGAGGAAGACGGGTAGCCCGAGGCGCTCCTGCAGCAGCTCGCGGACCGGGGCATCCACCCACAGCTCCAGACAGCTGGACGGTGCCGGTCGTCCGGTCTGCGGGTCGACCGGTGCGGGCACCGCCACCCCGACCCCGAGGCACACGCCGTGCCGCGGCCCCGCCTCGGCGATCACCTCGCGGACGACCGCCGCGACCAGGTCGGTCGCCTCCTCGACGTCGACCGGGTCGCCCAGCGGCCGGCTGACCGAGGCCACCATGGTGTGCGAGAGGTCGGTGGCCAGGCAGCGCACGTCGTCGTGGGTGATGTTCACCCCGATGGCGAACCCGAGACCCGGACGCAGCCTGATCGGACGTCCCGGACGACCGGCGGACGGGCCCTCCTGCTCAGGCGGTCGAGGTGCCTCGGTGACCAGCCCCATCCGCGCCAGCTCGCCGACCAGCTGCCCGGCGCGGGTGCGGCTCACGCCCAGGGCGCGGGCGATCTCGGCTCGCGAGGTCGCGCCCAGGGTGCGCAGGGTGTGCACGAGCTCGTCGGCGGAGCTGCCCGGACGCAGCAGACCCGACGGCTCCTCTGCGGTGGGTCGCGACAGCTCCGTGGGCCTGGTCACCGGCTCAGTATCCTCTCCGGACGGGCGTCGGCACCGACGTCCCGGGGAGGGCCTGATGGACGTGCTGCTGCGACCGTGGCGCCTGGAGGACGCGGCCGATCTGGTCGCGGCCCGGGCCAGCCACCCCGACCTCGACCGACAGCTGCCGCCGCTTCCCGACCAGGTGCTCGCCCGCAGCTGGATCCGCGACCGGCAGCGCGACGAGTTCGGGGTGTTCCTGGCGCTGGTCGTCGACGGCCGGGCGGTCGGCCAGGTCGCGGTCAGCCACCTCGACCGCCGGCACGGCACCGGATGGTTCTCGTACTGGCTGGCCGCTCCCTGGCGCGGCCGGGGGTTGATGGTCCCCGCCGCCGCGACCGTGGCCGACTGGGCCTTCGGGGCGCTCGAGCTGCACCGGCTGGAGCTGGGCCACCGCACCGACAACCTCCCCTCCGCCCGGGTCGCCGAGGCGTGCGGGTTCGTCGTGGAGGGCCTGGAGCGGGAGAAGTTCCTCTACGACGGCCACCGACACGACGTCCGGACGATGGCGCGGCTGGTCAGCGACCCCGTCCCGGCGCACCCGGTGGTGCCGCTGGAGCCGCCGTTCTGAGGCGTCGACCCGCGGGCGGGGACGGACTCGGGCGGCGTGGCAGAGTGGCGGCATGAGCGCAGACGAGTACGAGCCCAGCCCCGAGGCGTGGGTCCGCCAGCAGGTCGAGGCCATCGAGGCCGCCGGCAACACCAACGCGGCCCAGGTGATGGACCGCCCCGTGGTCCTGATGACCACCCGTGGTGCCAAGAGCGGCAAGATCCGCAAGGTCCCGGTGATGCGGGTCGAGCACGACGGCACCTTCCTGGCCGTCGCCTCCAAGGGCGGCGCCCCCGAGCACCCGCAGTGGTACCACAACCTGGTCGCCCACCCCGAGCTGGAGCTGATGGTCGACACCGAGCGCTGGACGGTGCGCGCCCGGCGGATCGAGGGGGCCGAGCGGGCCGAGTGGTGGGAGCGTGCGGTGGCGGCCTACCCGCCCTACGCGGAGTACCAGACCAACACGGACCGGGAGATCCCGCTGTTCGTGCTGGAGCGGGTCTGAGCGTGGCCCTGACGCTGGACCTCTCCGGACGGACGGCGCTGGTCACCGGCTCGAGCCAGGGGATCGGGTTGGCGATCGCCACCGCCCTGGCCCGGGCCGGTGCCCGGGTCGCCGTCAACGGCCGCCGGCCCGGCGCCCTGGAGGAGGCCGCGGCCGCGGTCACCTCGGCCGTCCCGGGGGCGGAGGTGCTGCAGGTGGTGGCCGACCTCTCCACCGGTGAGGGTGCGGAGGACGCCGTCCGGCAGGCGCCCGAGGTGGACGTCCTCGTCAACAACCTCGGCGTCTTCGGGCCCGCCGACCCGTTCGAGATCGACGACGCCACCTGGGAGCGCTACTTCCAGGTCAACGTCATGTCGGCGGTCCGGATGCTGCGGGCGCACCTGCCGCGGATGGTCGGGCGCGGCTGGGGGCGCGCGGTGACGATCGCCAGCGACTCAGCCGTCGTCGTGCCCGCGGAGATGATCCACTACGGCGTCACCAAGACCGCGCTGCTCGGGGTGACCCGCGGTTTCGCCAAGGCGGTCGCCGGAACCGGCGTCACGGTCAACACGGTGCTCGCCGGCCCGACCCACACGCCCGGCGTCGAGCAGTTCGTCGAGGACCTCGTCGGTGCGGAGGGGAGCTGGCAGGAGCGCCAGCACCGGTTCATGCTGGAGCACCGCCCGCAGTCGCTGGTGCAGCGGCTGCTCGAGCCCGACGAGATCGCCTCGGCCGTGGTCTACCTGTGCTCCGACCTGGCCTCGGCCACCACCGGCGGGGCGGTCCGCGCCGACGGCGGCTACGTCGACTCGATCCTGCCCTAGCTCCCGGGCTCCGACAGGCTCAGCCCGCTGGCGTCCTGAGCCTGTCGGAGGACCTCAGAAGATCGACCTCGTGATCGTCCGGACGCCGACGACCAGACCGACCGCCGCCGTGACGAAGGCGGCGACGAAGCCCCACAGCACCGACGGGTCGGCCAGGACGCCGGCGAACAGCGCCCGCTCGGCCTCCACCACGTAGGTGAGCGGGTTGAACTGCGAGGCCACCCGCATCCAGCCCGGGCCGGCCTCCAGCGGCAGCATCATCCCCGAGAGGATCAGCAGCGGGAACAGCAGCGTCTGCTGCACCGCCCAGAACACCCACTCGTTCTTGCGGGCCGCGATCGCCAGCGAGTACGACAGTGCGCCGATCCCCACGCCGAACACCCCGAGCAGCACCAGCCCGAGCAGGATCCCCAGCGGGTGGATGACGAACCCGAAGGGTGCCGCCACCGCGCAGATGATCAGGCCCTGCACCACCAGCGGGGTCAGCTCCTTGAGCGCCCGGCCGATCATCAGCGCCGGCCGCGACAGCGGGGTGGCGAGGATCCGCTCGAAGGCGCCGGTCATGATCTCGTACTGCAGGTTGGAGCCGGTCATCGAGGTGCCGAACATGGTGATCATCACGACCACCCCCGGCAGGAACCACTGCAGCGGTGAGGTCCCGCCGAGGTCCTGCCCGCCGGTGAAACCCGACAGCAGCGGGCCGAACAGGCCGAGGAAGATCAACGGCTGGAGCAGCGAGAAGATCAGCGAGAACGGGTCGCGGACGATCGTCAGCGTCTCGCGCAGCCAGACGTTGCCGGTGTCGGTGAGGACGCTGCTGGCGCGCCGCTCGGGTGCCGCCCCGCCGCGGGCAGGCAGGACGAGGTCGCTGGTGGTCATGCCGGCTGCCCTTCGGTCGAGGTGGTCAGGGCCGGCCCGCCCTCGCGCAGGCTGCGACCGGTGAGGTTGAGGAAGACGTCGTCCAGCGTCGGGCGGCGCACGGAGGCCTCGGCGACGCCGATCCCGCGGTCGGCGAGGGCGAGGACGAGCCGGGGCAGCGCCCGGGTGCCGTGGCCGACCCGGTACCGCAGGCCGACGGTGGCGCCGGCCGTGGTGCGCTCGAGCTGCTCGCCGTGCCCGTCGAGGACCTGCGCGGCCGCGTCGGCGTCCTCGGCCGGGACGCTGAACCAGACGTGGTCGCCGGCCTGCTCGGCCTTGAGGGCCTCCGCGGTGTCGTCGGCGATGATCCGGCCGTGGTCGATGACGACCACCCGCTCGGCCATCGTGTCGGCCTCCTCCAGGTAGTGGGTGGTGAGCACGATAGTGGTGCCGCGCTCGGCCCGCAGCCGCAGGATGTGCTCCCACAGGTTGGCCCGGTTCTGCGGGTCCATCCCGGTGGAGGGCTCGTCGAGGAACAGCAGCGGCGGCTCGTGGATCAGCCCGAGGGCGATGTCCAGCCGCCGCTTCTGCCCGCCGGAGAGGGTGCTGACCTTCCGGTTCTCCATCCCGGCCAGGTCGAGGCTGGTCATCAGCCGGCGTCCGCGCTCGACGGACTCGCTCTTCGACAGCCCGTAGAAGCGGCCCTGCATGACCAGCTCGTCGCCGACCCGGTAGCTGTGGCCGGCGCCGTCCTTCTGGCCGATGTAGCCGATCCGCCGGCGCACCCCGGCCGGGTCGGCGACGACGTCGGTGCCGGCCACCAGGGCGGTGCCGGAGGTCGGCGGCAGCAGGCTGGTGAGCATCCGCAGGGTGGTCGACTTGCCGGCGCCGTTGGGGCCGAGGAAGGCGACGAGCTCGCCCTCGGCGACGTCGAGGTCGACGCCGCGGACGGCCTCGACGGTGTCCTTGCCGGAGCCGAAGGTCCGGGTGAGCGCCTCGGTGTGGATCACGACCCACCTCGCTCGGGCGGGTGGAGGTCGTTGCGCTGGATGGTCACGTCGCTCCTTCGTCCAGGGCCGCACGACTATCCCGTACGGCGTACTGAGATTTTAACCATACGGTGTACGGTGAAGCAATGGCGACCACCGATGACGAGTCGGCCGGGCGGCCGGAGGACGGGCCGGCCGGCACCGGGGGCGTCGACGACGCGGCCTCCTGGGGGACGCCGGAGGGCCGGCACATGATCGCGCTGCTGTGGAGCCCGCCCGGCCCGGCCGGTCGCGGACCGCGGCAGCGGCTCAGCCTCGACCAGGTGGTCGAGGCCGCCATGTCGCTGGCCGGCCGGGACGGCATCGAGGGGTTGTCGATGCGCAAGGTCGCCGCCGCGCTCGGTGTCGGCGCGATGAGCCTCTACACCTACGTGCCGGGCCGCGACGAGCTGTTCGAGCTGATGATCGACCGCGCCTGGGCCGACCGGGGCCGCGCCGACCCGACGCTGCCGTGGCGGGCCCAGGTCGAGCAGATCGCCGACGAGGCCTGGCAGATGTACCAGCAGCACGGCTGGCTGGTCAGCTCCAACCCCGCCCGGCTGCCGCTCGGCCCGCACGTGCTGGACGCCCAGGAGGACCTCTACCGTGCGATCGCGCTGACCGGGCTGCCCGAGCCCGACGTGGTGCGCATCGCCGGTGCGGTGGAGGGTCACGTGTTCGGTGCGGCCCGGGCGGTGGTCGTGGACGCCCGGCAGGCCGCGGCCACCGGGGTGTCCTCCGACGGCTACTGGGAGTCCCGCGCCAGCTTCTGGGGCACCTACTACAGCGCCGAGCGGTTCCCGACGATGACGACGATCTGGGAGGCCGGCGGCTTCGACCTCGAGCCCGACCCCGGCGCGGACATGCGGTTCGGGCTGGCGATGCTGCTCGACGGCGTCGAGCTCGCGGTGCAGCGGCGGGCCGCGGCGACCTGAGGCCGGCGGCCCGCTCAGGCGGGCAGCCGGAAGCGGTGCCGGTAGGCCGAGGGTGGGATGCCGAGCACCCGCAGGAACGCCCGCCGCATCGTCTCGGCCGAGCCGAACCCGCACCGCCGGGCCACCGCGGGCAGCGCCTCGTCCGCGCCGTCGAGCCGCTGCTGGGCCGTCTCCACCCGGATCTGCTCGACGAACCGCGCCGGCGTCACCCCGAGCTCCTGGCGGAACAACCGGCCGAGGTGGCGCTCGCTGACCGACAGGGCCCGGGCCAGCGACGCCGCGCGGTGGTCGGCGGCCGGGTCGTCACGGACCAGCGCGGAGGCCCGCCGCAGCAGCGGGTGCCGGGGAGCGTCGTCGGCCGGCGGACGGAACTGCACCTGGCCGCCCGGGCGCTGCAGGAACACCACCAGCTGGCGGGCGACCGCGCGCGCCCGCTCCTCCCCGAGGTCCTCACCGACCAGCGCCAGCGCCAGGTCGATCCCCGCGCTGGCCCCGGCGGAGGTGACCACCGCGCCGTCGCGCACGTACATCGCGTCCGGCACCACCGTGGTCTGCGGGAAGTGCTCGGCCAGCGCCGCGCAGGCCTCCCAGTGGGTGGTGGCGCGGCGTCCGTCGAGCAGCCCCGCCCGGGCCAGCAGCAGTGCTCCGCTGCAGATCGAGACCACCCGGCGGGCCACCGGCGCCAGCCGCCGCACCCCGGCCACCAGCGCGCTGTGGTCGGCGGCGAACTCCGCAGCCGGGTAGCCCGGCACCATCAGGGTGTCCAGGTCCTCCTCGATGTCGGCCAGGGCCAGCTCGACCGGCAGCGGCAGCCCGACGTCGGTGCGCACCGGGCCGCCGGTGACCGACGCCAGCCGCAGCCGGTAGCCCCCGGCCTCGTGCAGCACCTGCAGCGGGCCGGCGACGTCGAGCAGCAGGACACCGTCGTCGACGGCGACCACGACCGTGCGGGACACCCGGCTCAGTCTGGCCGCCGCCCCGGGGCCCGGCAAGGGCGGCGGTGCACCGGGACGGACGTGCATCCCACCGATCCGGACACGATGCCACGCAGCGCTCGATATACCCCCGGGGGGCATGCTGGCCTTGACCTCATGGACACCACCACCCGAACCCACAGCTCTCCGAGGACGTCGATCGGCGCCGTGCTGCTGGCGCGCTGGCCCACCCTGGTCGGCCTGCTGGCCCTGGCCGGCAGCTCCGCCGACGGACCCGACGCGCACACCACCGCGATGGTGATCATCCTGGCGGCCACCTGCTACCTCGGCGCCGCCGCCCTGGGCTCGCGACGCAGCGGCTGGGTGCTGGCGATCGCCGCCTCGGTGCTGGTGGCGGTCGGCGTCACGACCGACCTGGACGCCACCGCCGCGCTGCTGGTCGGTGCCGGCCTGCTGGGCCTGGTCGGGCTGCTGCGCTGGCGGCGGGTCGACCGGCGCGAGCTGGGGCTGCAGGCGGCCGGCTTCGTCGTCTTCACCGCCATCGCCCTGACCGCGATGATGGTCGGCCCGCTGCTGGCGGTCCACCTGGCGGCGCTGGCCGCGCTCGGGCACGGGGCCTGGGACGTCGTGCACCACCGCCGGGACCGGGTGGTCACCCGGTCGTTGGCCGAGTTCTGCGCCGTCCTCGACATCGGTCTCGGGGTCGTGCTGCTGGTCGTGACCTGGGTGGCGGTGCTGTCCTGACGCCCGGCCGACGGGCAGGATGACGAGCATGCAGCTGCCCGTGGTGCCGCCGGTCAAGCCGATGCTGGCCAAGTCCGTGCCCGAGATCCCGACCGGGGACATGAGCTACGAGCCGAAGTGGGACGGGTTCCGCTCGATCGTCTTCCGCGACGGCGAGGAGGTGGAGATCGGCTCACGCAACGAACGGCCGATGACCCGCTACTTCCCCGAGCTGGTGGAGGCGATCACCCGTGAGCTGCCCGAGCGGGTGGTGCTCGACGGCGAGATCGTGGTCGCGGTGGGGGACCGGCTGGAGTTCGAGGTGCTGCAGCAGCGCGTCCACCCCGCCGCCAGCCGGATCGCGAAGCTGAGCCGGGAGACGCCGGCCAAGTTCATCGCCTTCGACCTGCTGGCCCTGGGCGACGACGACCTCACCGGCGAGCCGTTCGAGCGTCGCCGGGCGCTGCTGGAGGAGGCGCTGGCCGACGTCCGGGCGCCGATCCACGTCACCTCGGCCACCCGCGACCCCGAGCTGGCCCGGCGCTGGTTCTCCGAGTTCGAGGGGGCGGGCCTGGACGGCGTGATCGCGAAGCCGCTGGCCGGCACCTACCAGCCGGACAAGCGGACGATGTTCAAGATCAAGCACCAGCGCACCGCCGACTGCGTGGTCGCCGGCTACCGCACCCACAAGAGCGGCCCGGACGCCATCGGCTCGCTGCTGCTCGGGCTCTACACCGAGGAGGGTGAGCTGGCCAGCGTCGGCGTCATCGGCTCGTTCCCCGCCGCCCGCCGCAAGGAGCTGTTCACCGAGCTGCAGCCGCTGGTCACCACCTTCGACGACCACCCGTGGGCCTGGGCCGAGGCCGAGCAGCAGACCCGCACCCCGACCAGCGGGGCCGGCAGCCGCTGGAACGCCGGCAAGGACCTCTCCTTCACCCCGCTGCGTCCCGAGCTGGTGGTGGAGGTGCGTTACGAGCACATGGAGGGCGCCCGGTTCCGCCACACCGCCCAGTTCAACCGCTGGCGCCCCGACCGCGACCCGCGCTCGTGCACCTACGCCCAGCTCGAGGAGGTCGTCCGCTACGACCTGGCCGACATCCTCGCCCCGCCCTCGGCCTCCTGACACCCGGCCGCGTGCGCGCACGCGCCGTCCGAGGACGACGCCGTGCCGCGCACGCGGGGGATGGTGATCAGAGCGGGCCGCGGCGGAACGGGCCGGTGATCGCGAAGGTGATGCCGGGGCTCTGCAGGTTGGCGAACAGCCAGTTGCCGTGCCGCGGCTCGAACACCGAGCCGGCCCACTCCGAGCCGGTGTAGTCGCCCGGCGCCACGCTCTTGCCCTGGACGCCGCCGTCGGGGATGACGACGCTGTTCTTGGCGAACGGGAAGATCTCCCCGTCGGTGGTGAGCCCGTGCAGGAACTCCTCGCCGTCGCCGTCCTCGCACAGCACGATGCCGCCGCGCGGGGAGACGCAGATGTTGTCGGGGTTGTTGAGCACGCTCGCCTCGGGGGAGGCGTAGAGGATCCGCATGTACTCCGAGCGCGGGTCGTACTCGAACACCTGGCCCTGCCCAACCGGGCCGCCGTTGGTGGAGACGATGTAGGCCCGGTCGTTGCCCCACCAGGCTCCCTCGAGCCGGCGGAACACCGCTCCGCCCTTGAGCTGGCCCTGGATCACCGGACGCACCTCGCCGGGGGCGTAGTCGGGGTTGTCGATGTCGACCCAGTCGGTGCGGTACTCGGTACCGGTGGGATCGGTGTAGGTGGAGTAGGAGACGCCGCCGTTCTCGATCACCATCATCTGCAGCCGGCCGCCGTCCTCCAGCTTGCCGGGGGTGTTGGGGATGAAGCGGTACAGACCAGACGGGGTGGCGTCCTCGGTGAGGTAGATGTAGCCGGTGCCCGGGTCGACGCAGACCGCCTCGTGGCTGAACCGGCCCATGTCCTTGAGCGGGACGCCGTTGCCGACGCCGTCGTGCGGCACCTCGAAGACGTAGCCGTGGCGGGTGCCGTCGGGACCGATCTCGCTGGTTTCCTCACACGTCAGCCAGGAGCCCCACGGGGTGGCGCCGCCGGCGCAGTTGCGGATGGTGCCACCCAGGCTGGGCCGGGTCTCGATGAACTCCCCTGCGTTGGGGTCGAAGCTCATCGTGGTGGTGCCGCCGGCCGCGGCCGGGTCGTAGGACGGGTCGGTGAACGCGCCGCCGTAGCCGCTGCGCTCGTGGTTGCGGACGATGTTGACCCGCTGCCCGTCGCGGAAGGTCGCCATGCCGTCGTGCGAGCCCGGGGTCGGGTTGCCGTTGGCCATCTCGTCGCCGGTCCAGCCGTAGCTGATGTAGCGGAACCCGCGGGGCAGCCAGAGCAGCTCCAGCCCGGTGGTCTCGTCCTTGACGGGCCGCAGCTCGCCGTAGACGTCGCTAGCCGGGGTCTTGCGCATCGGCGCGGCGCCGGCGCTGCGCGCGCCCAGCGCCTCCAGGGGGCCGAGGGCGGCCAGGGCGGCCAGCCCGCCGCCCAGGAGCACGCTGCGGCGGCTGGGGGTGATGGGGGAGGTGTCGGTCATGAGGGCCCTCTCGGTGGTCTCGTGCGGG
>NZ_QPKK01000077.1 GCF_003344635.1 Desertihabitans aurantiacus | reverse complement strand
CGAGCTGCGCTCGGTGGCGCTGGCCGCCGAGGCCGCGCTGCTCGAGCAGGCCGCGGTCTGGGCCGACCTGCACCCCCCGGTCGAGCCGTGGCTGGCCGCCGGTCGCACCGACGGCGGCCGGGCGACCGGGGTCCCGCTGGCCGGGGCCGGCACGCCCGAGGTCGCCGTCGACGCGGTGGCCGAGTGGGCTGCCTCGCTCGGGCTGTCGACCGGGTCCGGTGAGCGGCTGATCGGCCAGGCGCTGGAGCTGCGTCACCGCCTCCCCCGGCTCTGGGCCCTCGTGCAGGACGGCGCCGTCCCCGCGTGGCAGGCCCGCCAGGTCGCTGAGCGCACCATGTCGCTCACCACCGAGGCCGCCGGTTTCGTCGACGCCCAGGTCGCCGGTGTGGTCGGTCGCATCGGGCTGACCCAGCTGGAGCGCCTGGTCGAGACCGCCCTCCTCCGCTTCATGCCTGCCGAGGCCGAGGAGCGCCGCCAGCAGGCCGCCGACTCCCGGTGCTTCCAGGTCGAGCACGACACCACCGGCGCCCGGCAGGGCCTCTCGACCGTCTTCGGCCGGCTGGACCAGCTGGACGCCGTCGCCCTCGACACCGCCGTCAGCGAGGGCGCGACCGCGCTCGCCGGCTCGGCTGCACCGACTCCCTCGACGTCCGCCGCTCCCGCGCCGCCGGTGACCTCGCCCGCCGCCAGCCCGCACTCGACCTCCTGCTCGCCGAGGCCGACAGTGACCCCCGGCGGCACGGGCTGGCGCCGCACGGGCTGCTGATCGCGTGGTGCTGGACGTCCACCTCTCCGCCGCTGCTCTTGCGGGCTCGTATGAGCCGGGGCAGGTGGAGAACACCGGCACGCCCGTCACCGCCGACCAGGTGAGGGAGTGGTGCGGACGGCCCGGTGCCCGGGTCACGGTGAAGCCGGTCATCGACCTGGCCGCCGAGGACGCCACGGAGGCCTATCCCTTCACGGCCGCGATGCGGGAGAAGATCGCGCTGCGCGACCGTACCTGCGTGTTCCCTTTCTGCACCCGGCCGGCGCACCCGTACCGGCGCGGGGTCGGCTCGGAGGAGTCCGGATGGTCGGTCGACCACGACCACGTGGTCGCCTTCGCCGCAGGTGGTGCGACGTCGACCGCCAACGGCGCGCCGCTCTGCCGGGTGCACCACAACCTCAAGACGCACGCGGGCTGGCGCTACCGGGTGGTGGGCACCCGCTCCTACCTCTGGACCAGTCCGCACGGGTACCGGTACCGCCGCGACCGCGACGGCGGCACCACCGACCTCGGCCACCGCCGACAGCCGACACCACCACCCGGTGACCGGCCATCCCGAGCGGAACCGCTGAGCGCCGCTGTCCCGGCCGCCGCCCTCAGCCCACCGCGCCGCCTCCGCGGCAGCCTGCCCTGGGAGCGTGACCGAGCCCCGGCACCGCCAGTCGGCGTCGCGGCCGGTGCAGACAGATCAGCACCGCCGTTCTGACCGACCCGGCTTCACCCGCCTCTGCAGCGCCGTACCTGACGCGAGCAGAACCCCCGTTACGCTCCTCGCCCGGCCATCCACCGCACCCTGCCCGCAGCTCCGAGCCGCCGGCAGGGCCGCGGTGCTGGAGCGGCGCAGCCGTCCGCGCAGGACCCTGGCGACGACCACGCCATCGCGACCAGGGCCACCGTTCACCCACCGCACCGCGAGGATCCGCTGCGTCAACGCCGTGTGGACAGACACAGCCGGCCGGCCGAGCGCAGCCCACGCCGGGTCTGCGACCTCCGGGTCCCGGGCCAGCGACGCCCCACCCACTTCCGCATCAGTGCGACCGACCGCCTGGCGGCAGCTGTCAGCTGGTTGCCAGCCGCTCTGTCGCGGGCGCGGCCCTCGCCCGATCGGCGGCACGTGGCCGCCGGATGCCGGTCCGCACGCCGGCGGGGCTACCCAAGGGGGTTCCGACCACCCGGATCAGACCGCGACGTAGCGTGGACGGGTGCAGACCTTCCTCCCCTACGCCGACTTCGCCGCCAGCGCGCGGGTGCTCGACGTCAAGCGGCTGGGCAAGCAGCGGGTGGAGACGCTGCAGGTGATGCGCGCGCTCACCATCGAGGGCTATGGCTGGCGCCACCACCCGGTCGCGAAGATGTGGACCTGGCGACGCCCGTCCCTGC
Organism: Desertihabitans aurantiacus; assembly: GCF_003344635.1. Taxonomy (GTDB): domain Bacteria; phylum Actinomycetota; class Actinomycetes; order Propionibacteriales; family Propionibacteriaceae; genus Desertihabitans; species Desertihabitans aurantiacus. Next base: position 12,335 of record NZ_QPKK01000077.1, on the reverse strand, counting down.
TGGCCTACCAGCTCGCGGTCTGCACCGAGTGGACGCAGCGCGGCTTCACCGACACCTGCTGGGACTCGACCCTGGCCGAGATCAGCCGCCCCTCCCTGGCCGATCCCGACAGCAACGACCTCCTGCTCTGGGAGCAGCACGACTTCCCCGCGCCGGTCTGGCTCGGCCGGGAGGAGATCCACCGCTCCCACCGCTCGAAGCTGGTCTTCAAGGACCCCGCGCACTACCGCCCGCTCTTCCCCGACGTCCCCGACGACCTCGAGTACGTCTGGCCCGAGGCCGAGCGCTGACCGGGCCGTGCTCAGCGGTTTGTAGGGTTCGCACAAAGTCTCCGTGACATCTTCGTGATGTCCCTCCGCGACTCCGCGGGCCGGATCGACCAGTGTGGATCTGTGCTCGCCATCGTCGCGCCCGGCCAGGGCGCCCAGACCCCGGGGTTCCTCAAGCCGTGGCTGTCCGAACCCGCCTTCGCCGACCGCCTCACCTGGCTGTCGGCCGTCGCCGGGCTCGACCTCGTCCACTACGGGACCGAGGCCGACGCCGAGACCATCCGCGACACCGCGGTCGCCCAGCCGCTGCTGGTGGCCTCCGGACTGCTGGCCTCGCTGCAGCTCTTCCCCCACCCGGCCGACGCCTTCGGCTTCATCGGCGTCGCTGCCGGGCACTCCGTCGGTGAGATCACCGCCGCCGCCGGCGTCGGCGTCATCCGCGCCGAGCAGGCGATGGTGCTGGTCCGCGAGCGTGGCCGCGCGATGGCCGAGGCCAGTGCAACCCGTCCCACCTCCATGACGGCCGTGCTCCGCGGCGACCCCGACGAGGTCCTCGCCACCCTCGCCCGCCACGGGCTGACCGCGGCCAACAACAACGGCACCGGCCAGGTCGTCGCCGCCGGCACCGTCGAGCAGCTCGACGCCCTCAAGGCCGACCCGCCCGCCGGCGCCCGCCTGGTCCCGCTCAGCGTCGCCGGCGCCTTCCACACCGAGCACATGGCCCCGGCCGTCGCGCACCTGGACCGGCTCTCCCGCGCCATCAGCACGCACGACCCGCGCACCCGCCTCCTCTCCAACGCCGACGGCCAGGTCGTCGCCGACGGCCGTGAGGTGCTGCGCCGCATCGTCGGCCAGGTCGCCAACCCGGTCCGCTGGGACCTCTGCCTGCAGACCATGGCCGACCTCGGTGTCACCGGTCTGCTCGAGGTGCCCCCGGCCGGCACCCTCACCGGGATCGCCAAGCGCAACCTCAAGGGCGTCGAGGTCTTCGCGCTGAACACCCCCGACCAGATCCCCGACGCCCTCGACTTCGTCCGCAAGCACGGTGCGGACCAGGTGGCCAACGGCCAGCACGCCAACCCCACCTGGCGGCTCGTGGTCTCCCCCGGCAAGGGCGAGTTCGTCCGCACCGAGGGTGTGGACGTGGACGAGGTGCTGCCCCCGCTGGCGACCGTCGGCACCGTCGCGAACCTGCGCGAGGAGATCCCCGTCAGCGCACCGCACGGCGGCGTGGTGGTGGAGTGGCTGGTGGAGGACGGCGATCCCGTCTCCCCCGGCCAGCCGCTGCTGCGTCTGCACCCGACCGTCGAGACGCTGGCCGCCGCCGAGGTGAACCGGTGAGCCCTGCCGCCACCGCGCCGCGGCTGCAGCAGTCGCAGGGCGCGCCCTCCTCCCGCCTGCTCGGGATCGGCGGCTACCGGCCCCGCCGGGTCGTCGACAACGCCGAGATCTGCACCATGATCGACTCCACCGACGAGTGGATCCGCACCCGCTCCGGGATCACCCAGCGGCGCTGGGCCGGCCCGGACGAGACCATCGCGATGATGGGCACCGAGGCCTCCCGCAAGGCGATCGAGCGCTCCGGCGTCGACCCCGCCGACATCGACTGCGTCATCGTCTCCACCGTCACCCACCTGCACCAGACGCCGGCCATCGCCCCGCTGATCGCCCACGACCTGGGCGCGGCCGGCGCCGCCGCCTTCGACATCTCCGCCGCCTGCGCCGGGTTCTGCTACGCCACCGCGATGGCCGACTCGATGATCCGCACCGGCACCGCCCGCTACGTGCTGGCGATCGGTGTCGAGCGGCTCAGCGACATCACCGATCGCAGCGACCGCGCCTCGGCGTTCATCTTCGCCGACGGCGCCGGCGCCGCGGTGATCGGCCCGAGCGAGGTCCCCGGCATCGGGCCGGTGGTCTGGGGTTCGGACGGCGAGAAGGCCGGCACCATCGTGCAGACCCAGGCCTGGGACGAGGTGCTCGGACCGCACGGCGAGCCCCGCGAGGGCGATTCGGTCTTCCCCAAGCTGCGGATGGAGGGCCGCGAGGTCTTCAAGTGGGCCTCCTACACCGTGGCCGAGAAGGCCCGCGAGGCCCTCGACCGCGCCGGTCTGGACGCCGACCAGCTCGACGTCTTCATCCCGCACCAGGCCAACGACCGGATCACCTCGGCGATGACCCGCGCGCTCGGGCTGCCCGACGACGTGGTGGTCTCCCACGACATCACCGAGCAGGGCAACACCTCCGCGGCGTCGATCCCGCTGGCGATGGAGGCCCTCTACGCTGAGGGCGCGATCCGCTCGGGCCAGACCGCACTCATCATCGGGTTCGGGGCCGGGCTGGTCTACGCCGGACAGGTGGTCGTCCTGCCCTAGGGCGCCGCCTCAGCAAGCTCCCGTCGACTCCGACGGCGTGTCAGCCGACACACACACCCTTCCCGCCGAGTTCCTCACCAAGAAGATGAAGGAGGGCCACATGGCCACCACCGAAGAGATCCGCGGCAAGCTCGCCGAGATCGTCAACCAGGTCGCCGGGGTCAACGCCGACGACGTCCAGCTCGACAAGTCGTTCACCGACGACCTGGACGTCGACTCGCTGTCGATGGTCGAGATCATCGTCGCCGTCGAGGACGAGTTCGACGTGCAGGTCCCCGACGAGGAGGCCAAGAACCTGCGCACCGTCGGCGACGCCGTCGCCTACATCGAGCGCGCCAACGCCTGACCGCCGCGGCCGGTCGTCCCGTCCCGGGGCGACCGGCGAGCCGCTCCTCACCCACCGCACCGTCACCGCACAGGAGAACCCGCCATGAGCAGCCGAACCGTCGTCGTCACCGGGCTGGGCGCGACCACCCCGCTGGGTGGGGACGTCGCCACCACGTGGGCCGGTCTGCTCGCGGGACGCAGCGGCACCCACCTGCTGCAGCACGAGTGGGCCGAGGGCCTGCCCGCGCGGGTCGCCGCCGAGGTGGCGGTCGAGCCCACCACCGTCCTGGAGCGGGTCGAGGCCCGCCGGATGGACCGCAGCACCCAGCTCGCCACCGTCGCCGCCCTCGAGGCGTGGGCCGACGCCGGCCTGACGGTCAAGGGCGACGACGTCGACCCCGAGCGGCTGGCGGTGTCCATCGCCACCGGCATCGGCGGCATGCAGACCCTGCTCGGCACCTGGGACGTGCAGAAGGAGCGCGGCCACCGCCGCGTCAGCCCCTTCGCCATCCCGATGCTGATGGCCAACGCGTCGGCCGGCAGCGTCGGCCTGCGCCTCGGCGCGCGCGCCGGCGTGCACACCCCCGTCGCCGCCTGCGCCTCCAGCAACGAGTCCATCGCCCAGGGCCTCGACATGATCCGCCTCGGCCGCGCCGACGTCGTGCTCGCCGGCGGCACCGAGGGCGTGGTGCACCCGCTGACCATGGCCACCTTCGGCCAGATGCAGGCGCTCTCGCGCCGCAACGACGACCCCGAGCACGCCTCCCGCCCCTGGGACGTCGACCGCGACGGCTTCGTCCTCGCCGAGGGGGCGGCGATGCTCGTGCTGGAGAGCCTCGAGCACGCCCGCGCCCGCGGCGCCCACGTCTACGGCACCGTGGTCGGCGCCGGCTACTCCAACGACGCCCACGACATGGTCCAGCCCGACCCGCGCGGTCTCGGCCAGACCGCCGCGATGACCAAGGCGCTGGCCGACGCCGGGCTCGCCCCGCGCGACATCGTCCACATCAACGCCCACGCCACCTCCACCCCGCAGGGCGACGTCACCGAGGCGCTGAGCATCCGCCAGGCCCTCGGCGACGACGTCGACCACGTGGTGGTCAACGGCACCAAGTCGATGACCGGTCACCTGCTCGGCGGGGCCGGTGCGATCGAGACGCTGGCCACCGTGCTCGCGCTGCACCACCGCACCGTCCCCGGCACGATCAACATCGACACCCTCGAGCCCGACCTGGGCATCGACGTCGCCACCAGCACCCGCCCGCTCGGGGACGGCGACCTGGCGGCGATCAACAACTCCTTCGGCTTCGGCGGCGCCAACGTCGCCGTGCTGGTGACCAACGAGAACAGCTCGGCCCCCCGTGACCCCGACGCCCTCAGCGCCGCCGCCGCCGGGTCCGGACGGACAGGAGAGAGCCAGTGAGCACCGCCACCAAGGAAGCGCCGGCCACGAAGGTCAAGCTCCCCCGCGAGGAGGATCCCCGCAACCCGAACTTCCGGCTGGCCCACCTGCTCGACGAGGGCTCGATCGAGCTGATCACCTCCGACGACGACTCCGGCATGCTCGCCGCCACCGGCACCATCAACGGCTGCCGGGTGGTCGCCTTCTGCTCCGACCCGACCGTGATGGGCGGGGCGATGGGCATGCAGGGCTGCGACGTCGTCGTCCGCGCCTACGAGCGGGCGATGGCCGACCGGGTGCCGATCATCGGCATCTGGCACTCCGGCGGCGCCCGGCTGGCCGAGGGCGTCCTGTCGCTGCACGCGGTGGGACGCATCTTCCATGCCATGACGACCGCCTCGGGCAAGATCCCGCAGATCTCGATCGTGCTCGGCTTCGCCGCCGGCGGCGCCGCCTACGGTCCCGCGCTGACCGACGTGGTCATCCTCGCCCCCGAGGGCCGGATCTTCGTCACCGGCCCCGACGTGGTCCGCTCGGTCACCGGCGAGGACGTCGACATGCTCCGCCTCGGCGGGCCCGACACCCACGGCCGCCGCTCCGGGGTGGTGCACGTGGTCGCCGACGACGAGGCGCACGCGATGGCGCAGGGACGTCAGCTGACCACCCTCTTCGCCATCCAGGGCACCGTGGGCGAGGTGGCCGACGTCGACCTCACCGAGTACATGCCCGAGTCCAAGCGCCGCGCCTACGACGTCCACCCGCTGATCGGCGGGCTGCTGGACGAGGGCTCCGCGATCGAGCTGCACGCCCGCTGGGCGCCCAACATCTCGGTGGTGCTCGGCCGCCTCGGCGGACGCACCGTGGGCGTCATCGCCAACAACCCGCTCCGCCTCGGCGGCTGCCTGGACTCCCTCAGCGCGGAGAAGGCGGCCCGCTTCGTGCGGATGTGCGACACCTTCGGCATCCCGCTGGTCGTGCTGGTCGACGTCCCCGGCTACCTGCCCGGGGTGGGCCAGGAGTGGGACGGCGTGGTGCGCCGCGGCGCGAAGCTGCTGCACGCCTTCTCCGAGGCGGTGGTGCCGCGGGTGACGCTGGTGACCCGCAAGGCCTACGGCGGCGCCTACATCGCGATGAACGCCCGCTGCCTCGGCGCCACCAAGGTGTTCGCCTGGCCCGGTGCCGAGATCGCCGTGATGGGCCCGGTGGCCGCGGTGCGGGTGCTGCACCGGCGCAAGCTCGCCGAGGTGCCCGACGACGTCCGTCCGCAGGTGGAGGCCGAGCTGGCCGCCGAGCACGAGCGGATCGCCGGCGGCGTGGACAAGGCGGTCGAGATCGGCGTGGTGGACGAGATCGTCAGCCCCGACGCCACCCGCTCCGCGATCGCCGCCGCCGTCCGCGAGGCTGACCACGGGCTCCGCGGCGAGCACACGAACATCCCTCTCTGACCGGTGGCCCCGGGGATGCCCGACGAGTCGGCCGCGCACCGGCCCGAGCCGGCGGGCGGGCCCCCGGCGGCCGTGCTGGAGCTGGCCGGCGGGCGTCCGCACCGGCTGGTCTGGCACAACGGGCTCGGTGGGCTGACCTACTCCGTCGGCGAGCCGGTGGTGGAGTACGTGAAGTGGTCGCCCGAGCACTGGGAGGTCGACCTCGGGCTGGAGGCCGACAAGCTGGTGTGGACCCGGCGGTGGCTGCCCACCCCCGAGGTGCTGCACGTCGGCGCGGGCATCGACGCGCGGCACGGTCCGAGCAGCTGGCTGCACACCCGGGCGCTGCCCGGCAGCAGCGCCATCGACCCCGGCTGGCAGTCCGAGGACGCCGTCGTCGAGCTCGGCCGGGCGCTGCGCCGGCTGCACGACGCGCTGCCGGTCCGGGAGTGCCCGTGGTCCTGGTCGGCTGAGAACCGGCTGTCCGAGCTGGCCACCCACCTGCCGCAGAACGACGTCAGCGGGGTGCTCGACCCGCCGGAGGTCGACGTCGAGGTGGTCTGCCACGGTGACGCCTGCAACCCGAACTTCCTGCTCGGACCAGGCGCGGACGGCCGCCCGGTCTGCACCGGCTACCTCGACCTCGGTCAGCTCGGGGTGGGTGACCGCTGGGCCGACCTGGCCCCAGCCGTGCTCAGCCTCGGCTGGAACTTCGACCGCGTGGTCAGCCCACGGCGCGCCCGCGACCTGCTGCTCGAGGGCTGCCAGGTCGACCTGGACGCCGACCGCCTCGACTACTACACCCGCCTCTGGCAGGCCGGCGACGCCACCGACTGATCCGGTTCGAGGTGGTGGCGGACGCCCCACCGTGCGACATCACCTCGAACCGGGGAGTGACGGCGGGAGGGGGAGCTCAGTCGCGGTCCTGCCACGTGCAGATGCAGGCCTTGTTGCCCTGGGGGTCGGCGAGCACCCAGAAGGACGGCGCGTACTCGTCGGTGACCAGGGTGCCGCCGGCCTCGACCGCGGCGGCGACCCGGGCCTCGGCCAGGTCGTGCGGGACGTGCACGTCGTAGTGGAAGCGCTGCCGCGGCGGCTCGTGCGGTTCGGTGCCCTGGAACCACAGGTTGGGCACCTGGTCGGCGAAGTCGATGAGGTCGTGGGCGGGCTCACCACGGAAGTCGACATCACCCAGCCCCAGCACGGCCTTCCAGAACGGCCGCACCTCCTGCAGGTCGGCCGAGTCCAGCCCGATCTCGACGAAGGTGAGCTGGTCGACCCGGGCCCGGACGCCGAGGTCGGCCGCCAGCCCGGAGACGGCGGAGGCCAGCCGCAGGTCGCGCTCGGTCAGCCCCTGCACGTCGTGGCTCATCAGCCGCACGTCGAGGTGGCCGTAGCGCAGGTCCAGGTCGGGGTGGTGGTCCAGCTGCTCGGCGGCCGCCCCGATGGCGTTGACCAGCGCCAGCCCGGTGGCGAAGTCGCCCGTCTCGAACCGTGCGCACAACCGCATCCACAGCTGGCGCCAGTCCGCCAGCCCCGCGTCGGCCACCTGCTGTCCCGTCAGCGTCTCTGCCATGCCGCCCATCCTGGCCCGGTCGCGCCGGGCGCGTCGAGACCCGGGCTCAGACCACCTGGTGCAGCCAGCGGACCGGGGCGCCCTCACCGGCGTGCCGGAACACCTCGAGCTCGTCGTCCCAGGGGCGTCCGAGCAGGGCGTCCAGGCTCTCCAGCAGCGGGCGGCGTCCGAGCGCGTCGGTGACCACCGCGTGCTTGATGCGGTCCTCGGGGATCATGATGTCGCCGTGCAGGCCGGTGATGGCGTGGAAGACCCCGAGCGTCGGCGTGCAGGAGTAGCGCTCGCCCTCGCTGCTGGCGGTCGGCTCCTCCGTCACCTCGAAGCGCAGCCGGTCCCAGCCCTTGAGCGCGCTGGCGAGCCTGGCGGCGGTGCCGACCGCGTGGCTCCACGACAGCTCGGCCCGGTAGCTGCCGCGCTCGGCCGGCTGCGCGCTCCACGCCAGGTCCACGGGCATGCCGAGGACGCCACCCACGGCCCACTCGATGTGCGGGCACAGCGCGGACGGCGCGGAGTGGACGTACAGGACGCCACGGGTCGTGCTCATCGTTCCTCCAGGCTTCGAGGTTTGCCTTCCCCAGCAGCCTCGTCCCGGACGGACGTGCCCATTGTGCACCAGCAGGCATCGTCGGCAACAGGGGTCGCAGCAGCACCTTCCGTCACACCCCACGCGGGACTGTCCGGGCCGTCCGCTAGGAAGGGCCCATGAGCTGGACGTCCCCGCTGCCCGTGCGCCGGGTGGAGGCCCGCCCCGACGCCGGCGGTCCCGGCTGGCCCTTCGACCTCCCCCCGGTCTCCCAGCTGCTCCGCGACGGTCTCGACCTCGGCCCGCTGACGGTGCTGGTCGGGGAGAACGGGACGGGCAAGTCGACGCTGGTCGAGGCCGTCGCGATGGCCTACGGGTTGTCACCGGAGGGCGGGTCGACCGGAGCGCGGCACACCACCACCGCCACCGAGTCGCCGCTGCACGGCCACCTCCAGCTGTCCCGCGGGGCCGGCGCCAGCCGCTGGGGCTACTTCGTCCGGGCCGAGACGCTGCACGGGCTCAACAGCTACCTGCAGGAGCACCCGGGGAGCAGGGACGCCGGGTTCCACCAGCGCAGCCACGGCGAGGGCTTCTTCGACCTGCTGAGCAGCACCCGCTTCGACGGGCCCGGGTTCTTCGTGTTCGACGAGCCGGAATCCGGGCTGTCGTTCGGGGCCCAGCTGCGGCTGGTCGTGGCCGTGCTCGACCTGCTCGCCGACGGCCGCAGCCAGGTGCTGATGGCGACCCACTCCCCCGTGCTGGCCGCCGTCCCCGGGGCGAGGTTGCTCGAGCTCGACGCCGACGGGATGCACCCGCGCTCCTGGGAGGAGCTCGACGTGGTCGACCACTACCGACGCTTCCTCACCAGCCCCCGGGCCTACCTGCGACACCTCACCTGAGGGCGGTCAGCGCTCGGGCCAGTAGTGCTGGTAGTCGTTCTGGGGCGGACGCTCGCCGAAGATCGCGGTGCCGACCCGGACGCAGGTGGAGCCGCACTCGATCGCCAGCTCGAAGTCGCCCGACATGCCCATCGACAGCTGGGTGTAGCTGCCGGCGGCCCGGTCGTCGTCGAGCAGCCGGCGCTGCAGCTCGCGGACCCGCTCGAAGCAGGCGCGCACCACCGCGGTGTCCGGGCCGGGGGCGGCCAGCGTCATCAGCCCGACCACCCGCAGGCTGTCGAAGGCGGCCAGCTCGTGGGCCAGGGCCGGCACCTCCTCCGGTGGCAGCCCGAACTTGGACTCCTCCCCCGAGGAGTTCACCTGCAGGTGGACGTCCAGCGAGCGGCCCTCAGCCTGCAGCCGCTTCTCCAGCGCGCGGGCCACCTTGACCGAGTCCAACGCCTGGAACTCCGCGGCGAAGCGGGCGACGTCACGGGCCTTGTTGGTCTGCAGGTGCCCGATCACCGCCCAGCGCAGGTCGGGCAGGTCGGTGGTCTGCTCGTGCTTGCCCAACGCCTCCTGCACCTTGTTCTCCCCGAAGGTGGTCACCCCGTGGGCGTGCAGCTCACGGACCAGCTCGACCGGCTTGGTCTTGCTCACCGGCAGCAGCGCCACCTCCTCCGGGCGGCGTCCGGCCCGCTCGGCGGCGGTGTCCACCGCGGCCCGCACCCGCTGGTAGCGCTCCCAGACGCCCGTCGGTTCCGTCACGGCCACCGTGCCGCCAGCGAGACCAGGCCCAGGGAGGCCAGCACGGCGAACACCAGCCCGGCGCCGGCGTAGCGGGAGGTGGACTCCATCGGCACCCTCTCGGTGCCGACCGAGCTCTGGATGTCCTGGTAGACCGTCTCCAGCTCACCGGCCGACCGCGCCTCGTAGGCCTCCCCGCCGGAGATCTGGGCGATCTGGCGCAGCTCGGCCTGGTTGACCGGCACCGGCTCGCGCTGGCCGTTGATCTCGACGTAGCCGTTCTCGGTGCCGTAGGCGATCGTGTAGACGGGCACCTCCTGGGCCGCGGCCTGCTCGGCCGCCTCGGCCGAGGTGCGGCCGTAGGTGGTGCTGCCGTCCGAGAGCAGCACGATCCGTGCGGGCGGCGGCTCGTCGGGGTTCTCCGGGTCCGGCGGCACCTGCAGCAGGGCGTTGAGCGAGGTGAAGATCCCTTCGCCGATGGCCGTCGACGGCGCCAGCTGCAGGTTGGCGATGGCCGCCGTGGCGGCCCCGTGGTCGGTGGTCGGCGGCACCAGGATGGCCGCGGTCTGGGCGAAGGAGACCACCGCGACGTTGTAGCGCGGCGGGATGCCCTCGACGAACTCGACGGCCGCGGCCTTGGCCGCCTCCAGCCGGTTCGGCTCCACGTCGGTGGCCTCCATCGACAGCGACACGTCGATCGTGACGACGATGGTGCCGCGCTCGCTCGGCACCTCCACCTCCTGGGTGGGCTTGGCCCAGGCCACCGTCAGCGTCACCAGCGACAGCAGCGCCAGCGCGACCGCCAGGTGCCGCAACCAGGTGCGGTCGCGCGGGACGACCAGCTGCAGACCGGTGCGGGCGCCGCGGCGGCGGGCCACGCGGTGCGAGCCGACGGCGTACAGGGCCACCAGCAGCGGCACGGCCGCCAGGGCCCACAGACGGTCCGGGTGCGCGAAGTCGATCACGGCCACCTCACTCCCAGCGAGATCGCGCCGAGGGCGGCCAGCACGGCGAAGACCAGGCCGAACCCAGCGTACTGCGCGGTCACCTGCTGATCGACCTTCCGCGTCCCCGACTCCACCGCCACGTCGGCGTACACCTCGCTCAGGTCGTCGGCGGACTCCGCCTCGTAGGCGGTGCCGCCGGTGCGCTCGGCGATCTGGCGCATGGTCTCGACGTCCGGTGGCACCGGCTCGCGCACCCCCTCGAGGTCGACGTAGCCGTTCTCGGTGCCGTAGGCGATGGTGAAGGTGCGCACCTGCGCCTCGGCCACCTCGGCGGCGGCCTGCTGCGGCGGACGTCCCACCGTGCTCTCGCCGTCCGAGAGCAGCACGATCGCCCCCGGCGCGATGGCGTCGGGGTCGTCGGGGTCCCGCGGGGCCTGCTCGAGCGCCCGCAGCCCGGTGATCATCGCCTCCCCGATCGCGGTGGACTCCTGCAGCTGCAGGGTGTCCACGGCGCGGGAGGCGGCGGCGTGGTCGGTGGTCGGCGGGATGACGATCGCCGGCGACCCGGACAGGCTCACCACCGACACGTTGTACTCCGCCGGCAGCGAGACGATGAACTCCTTGGCCGCCGTCTTCGCCGCCTCGATCCGGCTCGGCTCGACATCGGTGGCCTCCATCGACAGCGACACGTCGACCACCACCACGATGGTCGAACGCGGCAGCGGCTCGTCGGCCTGGGCCACCGGACGGGCGAAGGCCATGGTCAGCGTGACCAGGCTGAGCAGCGACAGCGCCACCGCCAGGTGCCGGCGCCACTGCGACTGCCGCGGCACCACCGACTCCAGCATCGAGGTGTTGGTGTAGCGCATGCCGCGCCGGTTCCGCAGCCGGCTGACCACGACGTAGACCGCCACGATCAGCGGGATCAGCAGCAGCAGCCACAGCCGGCTGGGCACCTCGAAGCCGGCCGGCGGGAAGATCCAGTCACTCACTTCGCCACCCCCTGGGGCGGGGCGTGCAGCATGCTCGCCACCCGGCGGTAGGCCAGCACGAAGCGGGCGATGTCCTGCACCCAGTCCCGGTCGGTGCGCAGCTGGATGTGACCCACACCCGCTCGACGAAGCGCGATCCGGATCCGTTCCCGCTGGGCGGCCGCGGCGGCGTCCATCCGCTGCCGCGCGGCGGGGTCGGCGGTGTTGACGTAGCGCTCGAAGTCGGTCTCGGGGTCGCGGATCAGCATGTCGCCGACGTCGGGGAACTCCAGCTCGCGCCGGTCCACCACCTCGATGGCGAGCACCTGGTTGCGTACCGACAGCCGGCGCATCGCCCGCTCCCACTCCGGCTCGACGTTGGGGTCGAGCTCGTGGTCGCCGGGGGTGAGGAAGTCCGAGACCACGACCCGCAGCCCGCGCCGACGCTGGGTGCGGGCCAGCTCCTCCACCCCGGCCGCCAGCGACAGGTGCCCGGTCTCGTGGTCGGCCACGATCGGCTCGGTGAGCATCCGGCGCAGCAGGCCGTACAGCGCGCTGCGGCCCGAGCGGGCCGGCAGCCGGCGCATCTCGCCCGGGCGCATGATCATCCCGCCGAAGCGGTCACCCTGCTTCTGGCTGAGGAAGCCGATGGTGGCGATGGCCGCGATCCCGAGGTCGCGCTTGGTGACCCCCTCGGTGCCCCAGTTCATCGAGGGGGTGACGTCGAGCATCGCCCACACCTCGAGCTCGCGGTCGGCCATGGTGTCGCGCACGTGCGGCTCCACGGTGCGGGCGGTGACGGCCCAGTCGATCTTGCGGACGTCGTCCTCGCCGGCCTGGTAGGGCCGGGCGTCGTTGGTGTCGCTGCCGGGCCCGGGCAGCAGACCGAGGTGGTC
>NZ_QPKK01000076.1 GCF_003344635.1 Desertihabitans aurantiacus | reverse complement strand
CGCCCGACTCCGGGGCGGCCTGGGCCAGCCCGGTCGCCTCGGCGGCGGAGCGGACGACCTCGCGGAACGGCAGCAGCCGGCGCCGCCAGGTGGCCGAGCGGGCCTGCCTGCCGACCGGCACCCGCAGCCGCGGGGAGTGCTCGCCGAGCACGTGCAGGACGGCGTCGGCCACCTCGTCCTCCGGCGACACCTCGTAGCGCGCCACCCCGCGGACCCGCGGCTCGGCCCGGTCGGCCAGCCGTCGGTAGGCCGAGTCCGGACGTCGCCGGCTCGGGGTGATGAGGGAGGCCTCGAGGCTGGGCTGCAGCACGCTGACGTCGACCTCGAAGGGGGCCACCTCCAGCGCCAGCGCCTCCGACCAGCCCTCCAGCGCCCAGGTGGCCGCGGCCAGCGCCGACAGGGTCGGGGACGGGGTGAGGGCGGCGTGGGAGCTGATGTTGACCACGTGCCCGCTGCGGCGCCGGCGCATCGTCGGCAGCACGGCCCGGGTCACCGACATCGCCCCGAACAGGACGCCGTCGAGGGTGTCGCGCAGCTGGGCGTCGGTGAGGTCCTCGAAGAAGCCCAGCGGGGTGTCCCCGGGCACGTTGACGACCGCGTGCAACCGGTCCCCGGTGCCCTCCAGCGCGATCCCGACCGCCCGCTTGACCGAGCCGTCGTCGTGGGTGTCCATCTCGAGCACCGTCGCGTCGGCGCCGGCCTCGCGCAGCGCCTGGCGCAGGCCCCCCGATCGCGAGGCGTCGGGCATCGTGGCGAAGACCTCCCACCCCGCAGCCGCGGCGGTGACGGCGATCCGCTGGCCGAGACCCTCGGCACAGGAGGTGACCAGGACCGATCGAGGCGACGTCATGGGCTCACCCTAGTGAGCACCGCGGGGCGCTCGTTCAGTAGCCCGTGCCGGCGTCCCCGCCCTCCAGCACGGCGCGGGTGCCCGAGAGCCCCAGCCGGGTGGCACCGGCCTCGACCATCGCCACCGCGTCCGCCCAGGTGCGGATGCCGCCGGAGGCCTTGACCCCCAGCCGGTCGCCGACCGTGCGGGCCATCAGCTCGACCGCGTGCACGGTGGCACCGCCGGCGGGGTGGAAACCGGTGGAGGTCTTGACGAACTGGGCGCCCGCGGCCTCGGCGGCCTCGCAGGCGGCGACGACCTGCTCGTCGGTCAGTGCCGCGGACTCGATGATCACCTTGAGCAGGGTGGTGGCCGGCATCGCGGTGCGGACCGTCTCGATGTCCTCCCGCACGGCCGCGACATCCCCGGCCCGCAGCCGACCGATGTCGATCACCATGTCCACCTCGTCGGCCCCGTCAGCCACCGCCTGGGCGGCCTCGGTCGCCTTGACGGCCGAGGTGTGCTTGCCCGAGGGGAAGCCGCACACCGTCGCCTTCGCCACCCCGCCCAGGTCGCCCAGCTCGGTCAGCACCGAGGGCGAGACGCACACCGCGAAGACCCCCAGGTGCTGGGCCTCGGCCGCCAGCGCACGCACGTCGGCGAGGGTCGCCTCGGGCTTGAGCAGGGTGTGGTCGACGAGGCGGGCCAGCCGCACGCGGGTCAGGGTCATGGGCTCACTGTGGCCGTGGTGGCCCCGGCTGGCAACCACGTCGGCTCCGGCCGACCGGCCGTCCGGTGTGGTTGGGTGTGCTCCATGACGCGAGACGGTGCCTGCTGATGCGCATCGCGATGATCGGGACGAGGGGCGTCCCCGCCCGCTACGGCGGCTTCGAGACCGCGGTGGAGGAGATCGGCGCCCGGCTGGTCGCCGGCGGGCACGAGGTCAGGGTCTTCTGCCGGCCCGTCCCCGGCGAGTCCCAGCCCGCCACCTACCGCGGGATGGCCCTGACCTGGTTGCCGGCGATGCGCCGCCGCTCCCTGGAGACCCTCAGCCACACCGCGCGCAGCGTGCTGCACCGCGAGCTCGCCGGCGTCGACGTCGCGCTGGTGTTCAACGCCGCCAACGCCCCCCTGCTGCCGGTGGTGCGAGCGCGTCGGGTGCCGGTCGCCACGCACGTCGACGGGCTGGAGTGGCAGCGGGCCAAGTGGGGACCGGCAGGACGCCGCTACTACCGGCTGGCCGAGTCGCTGGCGGTCCGCTGGTCCGACGCGCTGGTGGCCGACGCCGCCGGGATCGCCGACTACTACCGGCGCGAGTTCGACGCCGACACCGTGCAGATCGCCTACGGCGCCCCGATCCTGGAGCACCCGTCGCTGGACCGGCTGGGCGAGCTCGACCTGCAGCCCGGCGGCTACCACGTGGTGGTGGCGCGGTTCGAGCCGGAGAACCACGTGCTGGAGATCGTCGAGGGCTACCGCCGCAGCACCGCACGGCTCTCGCTGGTGGTGGTGGGCAGCGCCCCCTACAGCGAGGCCTACACCGCCAGCGTGCACGCCGCCGCCGACGACCGGGTGCGGTTCCTGGGCGGGGTGTGGGACCAGGAGCTGCTCGACCAGCTCTACGCCGGGGCGCTCAGCTACCTGCACGGTCACTCGGTGGGCGGCACCAACCCGTCCCTGCTGCGGGCGGTGGGGGCGGGGACGGCCGTGATCGCCTGGGACGTCGACTTCAACCGCGAGGTGCTCGGCGAGCACGGACGGTTCTTCCGCGACAGCGCGGCCCTCGCCGCCGAGCTCGCCGCGGCCGAGGCGGACCCGGCCGAGGTGGGGCGGCGCGCGGCGGCGGCGCAGCAGGACGTCCGCCGCTACAACTGGGACGACGTGGCCGCGGCCTACGAGACGCTGTGCCGTGACCTGCTCGAGGGTCGCGCCCGGGGTCGCCTGGGCAGCGGGCGGCGTCAGGGGAGCAGCAGAACGCGCTGAGGCGGCGGTTCCGGGGGCCGCGGCGCCGGTTGTGCCGGCGTTCCCACCGGGTCGTCGGACGTCGCACGACCTCCGCCTGACGGTGCCGCGCGGAGATGGCTCTGCGCCGACCCAAGAACTGTGCACCGGAGGCTAAAGATTCGCTCTTGCCGGGCTCCCGGCCGGTGGTGGGGCTGCATACTGATCGCGCGGATCGGGGCGCACCCATCTGCGAGTCGAGTCGGGGGGACTTCGGCCATGGGTGCGCCACGGTCTCCGGGGGGATCATGTCCAGGTCGTGGCTCAAGTTCGGGCTGCTCGCAGGTGCTGTCGCCATCCTGCTCGTCGTCGCCGTCGTGCTGGTGCGCGGAGCGGGCACGGGCACCGGGGACGTCGGAGAGGTCGCGGCCACGCCGCCGGCCGGCCCGACCGCGACCGCTGCGCCGTCCGACCCCGCTCCCTCCAGCGCACCGGCCAGCCCGTCGGCGCCTGAGTCCACCGACGGCGAGCCCGATCCTGGCCCCGGGACCACGCCTCCTGCGAGCAGCGACGAGGACGACCCCGCAGAGGAGCCGGCCCAGCCCGAGCCCACCGCGCCGGGGATGGAGGTCCCGGCCGGCACGGTGGACGAGGTCGTCGACGACCGTCCCGCCGGACCGACGGTCGAGGCCGAGGAGGACTCCGCCGAGCTCGACGGCGGCATCACCGTGCGGCTGACCGGCACGGGCCTGCAGCAGGTGGAGGCCGTCGGACCCGGGGAGACCACCGGCACCGCCGTGGTGGTCGAGCTGGAGCTGACCAACGAGACCGACGACCCGGTGGGCCTGGACGCCGCCGTGGTCACCCTGCTCGACGGTGCCGACCAGATCGGTCTGCCCGGCACCGGCGAGCCCTACAACCCCTTCTCCGGAGCGGTCGCACCCGGCGACACCGCCGAGGCCAGCTATGTCTTCCGGGTCACCGAGGGCGCTCAGGACGAGCCCTTCACACTCAGCGTCACGCACACGCCGGGCGCTCCCACCGTCGTCATCACCGGCACCGCTGACTGACCGCCAGGCCGAGAGAAGAGATCATCGTGAACGCACCACAGCTCCTGAACCGCGCCGGCGCGGTCGTCGTGGCCCTCGTCCTGGCGGTGGCCATGGCCCTGGCTCCGAGCCCGGCGGCCCTCGCCGACGAGATCAACCTGACCGGACCGGCCCCGATCGAGCAGCGCTCGGCCACGACCGTGACGGCCGACGCGCTGCCGACCGTGCAGCTCGACTCCGGCCTCGCCTGGGCCCAGGTGATGGTCGGCAACAAGGTCTACGTCGGCGGCAGCTTCTCCAACGCCCGTCCGTACGGGGCGGCCAAGGGCACCTCGCTGGTCCCGCGGCAGAACCTGCTCGCCTACGACATCACCACCGGCCAGCTCGACACCCAGTGGGCGCCCCAGGTCAACGGCACCGTGAAGTCGATCGCCGCCTCGCCCGACGGCACCCGCATCTACGTCGGCGGCACCTTCACGCAGGCCAACGGCCAGACCCGGTTCAACCTGGCCGCCTTCGACGCGCGGACCGGCGCCCTGCTGACGGGCTTCCGTGCCTCGGCCGGCGGCTCCTACGTCAACGCGATCGCCACCTCTGGCAACGTCGTCTACGTCGGCGGCCTCCTCGGTGCGGGCAACGGCGTGCTGCGCAAGAACCTCATCGCCTTCAACAGCAACGGCCAGCTGCTCGGCTGGGCGCCCACCACCGACCTGCAGGTGGACGCGATGGTCGTCGCACCCGGAACCGACAAGCTCATCGTCGGCGGGCGGTTCGCGGTGGTCAACGACGCCCCGCAGCGCGGGCTGGTCGCCCTCAGCATGGCCGACGGCTCCATCCAGCCCTGGGAGGCCCCGGCGCATGTGCGCAACGGCGTCTCGTCCGGTCCCTACAAGGGCAAGGCCGGCATCTACGGTCTCAGCGCCGACGCGAGCTCGGTGTTCGGGACCGGCTGGGTCTACGCCGCGGCGGAGTACGGGAACTTCGAGGGCGTCTTCTCCGCGCAGCCGGAGAGCGGCGCGCTCAACTGGGTGGCCGACTGCCACGGCGACCACTACGGCGTGTACTCCGACGGCACCACCGTCTACAGCACGAGCCACGAGCACTCGTGCGAGTCGATGGGTGGCTTCCCGCAGAAGGACCCGGCCCCGGGCAACATGCGCAACGCCACGGCCGTCACCGCCGCCCGGAAGGGCACACTGACCCGGGCGACCAACGTCCCGTTCTACTACGACTGGACGGGTTACCCGGCCCCGGCCGCCATCAACTGGTACCCCGACTGGTACACCGGCACGGCATCCGGCCAGGGCCAGGCCGGGTGGTCGGTGGTCGGCAACGGTGAGTACATCGCCGTCGGCGGGGAGTTCATCGGCGTCAACGGCCAGGGGCAGTACGGCCTGGTTCGCTTCTCCAACAAGCCCGGCAACCCCAACCAGGGGCCCAGGCTCAGCGGTGCGGACTGGGTGCCCAGCGCCACCTCCGCGCACTCGCGCTCGGTGCGGGTCGCCATCCCGGCCAACTGGGACCGCGACGACCTCGAGCTCCGGTACGAGGTCCTCCGGGACGGCGTCCGCGTCGGCACCGTGACCGGTCGCTCCTCCTTCTGGAACCTGCCCACCTTCGGCTACACCGACACCACCGTGCAGCCCGGTCGCAGCTACGTGTACCGGGTGCGGGCCGTGGACGGCGACGGCAACAGCGTGCTCAGCCAGGAGGTGCCGGTGACGGTCTCCAGCACCACGCTGGGTGCCTACTCCGCCCGGGTGGTCGACGACGGGGCGAGCCTGTACTGGCGGATGAACGGCGCCGGTGGGGCCGAGGCCGATCTGGCCGGCACCAACGAGGGCCGGCGCAGCAGCGGCGTGAGCCCCAGCAGCCCCGGGGCCGTGGTGGGAGACACCGATGCTGCGGCGAGCTTCAACGGGACCAGCAACGGTGCGGTGGCCAGCACGCGGTCGATGCGCAGCCCGACCGTGTACTCGGTCGAGGGCTGGTTCAGGACCACGACGAACCGCGGCGGCAAGCTGTTCGGCTTCGGCGGGTCGCAGACCGGCACCTCGAGCAGCTACGACCGGCACGTCTGGATGACCAACAGCGGACGGCTCTACTTCGGCGCCTACCCCGGATCGGTGCAGGTGGTCTCGAGCCCGCAGTCCTACAACGACGGCGCCTGGCACCACGTGGTCGCCACCCAGTCCTCGGCCGGCATGCGGCTCTACGTCGACGGCACCGAGGTGGGGGCCAACGGTGTCACCGGAGCCCAGTCCTACACCGGCTACTGGCGGGTGGGCGGTGACAACCTCGGCGGCTGGCCGGACTCGCCCAGCAGCACCTGGTTCGGCGGCGCGATCGACGAGTTCGCGGTCTACGGCAGCGCGCTCGACCTGCCGACGGTGCGGGCCCACCACCAGCTCGGACGGGCCGTGGTCCCGCCGACCGCGAGCTTCTCCGACCAGGTCGACGACCTGACCGTCGCGGTCGACGGCCGCGCGTCCACGGCGAGCGGTGGGCGCACCGTGACCGGCTACTCGTGGGACTTCGGCGACAACACGCCGGCTGCCACCGGGGCCACGGCCAGTCACACCTACGCCCAGCCCGGTCGGTACGAGGTGACGTTGACCGTCACCGACAGCTCGGGCGCCGTCGGGAGCACCAGCCGGGAGGTGACGGTGACCGCGCCGCACGCCGACCCGGTCGCCGCTTTCGACACGGCGGTGGACGGGTTGAGCGTCGACTTCGACGGCTCCGGCTCGACAGCCGCCGACGGTGCGACGATCACCGGCCACGCCTGGGACTTCGGGGACGACCAGACCGGGACGGGGACCGATCCCACGCACCGCTACGCCCGCGCCGGCACCTACGACGTGACCCTCACGGTCACCGACAGCACCGGCGCGCAGGGCACCACCACCGAGCAGGTGACCGTGACCCACGCCGACCCGGTGGCGCAGTTCGGCGTCCAGCAGCAGGCGCTCGCGATCCAGGTGGACGGCACCGGGTCCTCGGCCTCGGACGGGGCCAGCATCGAGTGCACGTGGAGCTGGGGTGACGACTCCACCGACGGCGAGGGCTGCACCGCCGAGCACGAGTACGACGCCGCGGGCCAGTACGAGATCACCCTCACCGTCACCGACAGCGCGGGCGGGGAGTCCTCGACCAGTCGGACCGTGACGGTGACCGAGGAGCAGCTGGTGGCCCGGGACGCCTTCGGGCGGTCGACCACCAGCGGCTGGGGGACGGCCGAGGTCGGTGGCGAGTGGAGCGGTGCGACCGGCCTCTCGGTGGCCGATGGCGCGGGTCGGCTCAGCGTGGGCCGGTCGCAGACGAGGACGGTGACACTGGGCTCGGTCGAGGCGACCGACACCTCCTCGCGGTTCTCGCTGTCGATGGACAAGATCGCCGACGGCGGCGGTCTGCACGTCAACTACCACGTCCGACGGGGCGACGACGGCGGCTACCGGCTGAAGCTGCGCTACGCCGCGAACGGGACGGTCAACGTCGGACTGGCGCGGATGGTGGGCAGCACGGAGACCCTGCTGGCCAACCGGGTGCTCAGCGGTTTCACGCAGACCGCGGGCGACGTGCTGCAGGTCCGCACCGAGACCGTCACCGAGGGCACCACCACCCGGTTGCGGGCCAAGGTGTGGCGCGACGGCGAGGCCGAGCCGAGCAGCTGGCTGGTGACGACCACCGACAGCACGGCCACCCTGCAGGACGGCGGCCAGATCGCCTTCTCGGCCTACGGGACCGGCAGCGTCACCAACGGTCCGGTCACCGTGCACGTCGACGACCTCGAGGTGCGCTGACCCGTGCGCGCGCTGATCTTGTGGGCCGAGCCGGGCTCGACCAACCTCGGGGTTCGGGTGCTGGCCGAGGGGGCCGAGGCCCTGGCACGGCAGGCCTTCGGTGACGTCGAGGTCAGCCACCAGGGCTACGGACCGGGGGACGCCCCGGTCCCGCTCGGCTCCAACCGGCGGATGGCCGCCCGGCTGGTGCGCGAGGACGAGGTGGTCGACTGGCTGCGCACCTTCGACGTCGTCCTCGACACCCGGGCGGGGGACAGCTTCGCCGACATCTACGGGCTGCCACGGCACCGGCGGATGTCGCTGCTGCACGAGGCGGTGCTGCGCGCCGGTGTGCCGGTGGTGCTGACACCGCAGACGGTGGGCCCCTTCCAGACGCGGCAGGGGCGTTGGCTGGCCCAGCGGACGCTGCGGACCTCCGTGCTCACCATGGCGCGGGACACCCGCAGCATGGAGGTCGCCCAGCGCCTGGGCGCCCGGTCGCCGCTGCTCACCACCGACGTGTGCTTCGCGCTCCCACAACCGCGGGTGGTGCGGGACGTCGACGTGGTGGTCAACGTGTCGGGGCTGCTCTGGCAGCCGAACCCGCACGTCGACCACGAGCGCTACCAGCAGGTCGTCCGGACGCTGCTGGAGCGGCTCGAGCTGGCCGGCCGGGAGGTCACGCTGCTCGCGCACGTCGTCGACTCGCCCTTGGTCGACAACGACGTGCCGGTGGTGACCGCGCTGGGTCAGGAGCTCGGCCTACCCGTGGTCGTCCCGACCGACGTCGTCGAGGCCCGGACCTGGCTGGCCCGCGCCCGGGTCGCGGTCGGGTCGCGGATGCACGCCTGCCTCAACGCGCTGTCGGTCGGCACGCCGGCGGTCCCGCTGGCCTACTCGCGCAAGTTCAAGCCGCTGCTGGACCGGATCGGCTGGCCCGGCACCGTCGACCTGCGGGCCGACGGCGACACGGTCGCCGAGGCGATGGCGATGATCGACGGCAGCTCCGAGCGGGCCGCGCAGGAGGTGCGGGAGCACGCCCGCCAGGACATCGACCTCGCGGTGGCGGCCCTCGCGAGGGCGGTGTGACCGTCCCCGGACGTGCCCCGGCCCCCGACGCGCCGACCGGTCCGGACCCCGAGGCCACCGTGAGCGCCGGGGCGGATGCCGCCACCGGGGAGCCGTCACCGGGTGCCCTGCGTGGCAAGGCAGCCAGGGGTTCCAAGGTCGTCATGCTCGGGCAGGCGGCGCGCATCCTCATCCAGACCGTCTCGGTCGTCGTCCTGGCCCGGCTGCTGGTGCCGGCCGACTACGGCTTCTTCGCGCTCGCGCTGGCCGTCGTCTCGCTGGGGGAGGTGCTGCGCGACTTCGGGTTGTCGACCGCGGCGATCCAGGCGCGCACGCTGAGCCGCGGCCAGCAGGTCAACCTCTGGTGGATCAACCTCGGCCTCGGCACCGTGTTGGCCCTGCTGTGCCTGCTGGGCGCGCCGCTGCTGGCCCGGGTCGGCGGGTACGCCGAGGCGGCGCACCTGCTGCAGCTGATGGCGGTCTGCTTCGTGCTCAACGGGGTGATGGCGCAGCACCGGGCAGACCTGAGCCGCCGGCTGCGTTTCGGGGCGCTCGCCGTGGCCGACGTCGCCGGTCCCGCGGTCGGCCTGGTGGCTGCGGTGGTGGCCGCCGCGGCCGGTGCCGGCTACTGGGCGCTGGCGGTGCAGCAGGTGGGTGGGGTCCTCGTCACCGCCACGGTGGTCGTCGTGTCCGCCGGCTGGTGGCCCGGTCTGCCCGACCGCACTGCCGACGTCCGGCCGATGCTGAGGTTCGGGATCGGCATGGTCGGCACCCAGCTGGTGGGGTTCTGCAACAACAACGTCGACACCCTGGTGGTGGCCTGGCGGTCCTCGCCGGCCCAGCTCGGCGTCTACAACCGTGCGTTCCAGCTGCTCATGCAGACGCTGAACCAGCTGCGCAACCCCACCACCACGGTGGCGGTGCCGGTGCTCTCGCGGCTGCAGGACGGCGGTGCGGAGGCGGACCGGATGATCGTCCGGGGGCAGGCGGCCCTCGGCTACACGCTGGTGGCCGGTACCGCCTTCGCCGCGGGGGCGGCCGCCCCGGTGATCGCGCTGGCGCTGGGCCCGGGCTGGGGCGAGGCCGTCCCGTTGTTCACCGCGCTGGCCGCCGCTGGAGCGTTCCAGACCATCGGCTACGTCAACTACTGGGTGTTCGTCTCCCGCGGTCTCAGCGGACGGCTGTTCAGGTACTCGCTGCTCAGCCTCGGCCTGCGGGTCGCGTTCGTGCTGCTGGGCAGCCAGT
This sequence comes from Desertihabitans aurantiacus, assembly GCF_003344635.1. GTDB lineage: Bacteria > Actinomycetota > Actinomycetes > Propionibacteriales > Propionibacteriaceae > Desertihabitans > Desertihabitans aurantiacus. The sequence goes on along the minus strand of NZ_QPKK01000076.1, from coordinate 4,567 downwards.
GGGGCGTGCTCGGTGTCGCGATCGGCTACGCGGTGGCGCCGGCGGTGGCCCTGCCGCTCTCGTACACCATCCTCTCCCGCTGGACCGACATCCCGGCCCGTGCACTGCACCGGGGGGCGCTGCGCATCGTGCTGTGCGGTGCCGCTGCCGCGTTGGCAGCCCGCGGGGCGCAGGAGCTGCTGGTCGCGACACCGTCGGCGGTGCAGCTCCTGGGCTGCCTGCTGGCGACCGCTGCCGCCTACGGGTTGGCAGCGCTGGTGGTGCCGGCGGTCCGCCGCGACCTGCACGGGGTGCTGCGGTTCGCGCGCCTCGCGCTGCGCCGCGGCGAGCCCGACGTCGCCGTCTGACCGCCCTGCCGGCCGAGGGCCCGGTGACACCCGTCCGCCGCGTCGGTCCTCACGTGGGTGGGCGGTGCGCCCTGCGCCGTTACACTCACCGGCGACGGAGGCGATGTCGCCGTCGGCAGCTCGGGGCCTGGAGGGGGATTCGATGACGGTGGCGCAGGTGGTGGCCGTGCTGCGCAAGCGCTGGCTGTACGTCCTGCTTCCCGTCGTGCTGATCTGCGGGGTGGTGGGCACCTGGTCGGCGCTCACCACGCCGATCTACACGGCACGGGCCAGCGCGTACTTCTCGCTGCCCTTCGGCAGCTCCGCCAACGACCTCTACCAGGGGTCGAACTACACCCAGGGCCAGCTCGGCTCCTTCGCCGACCTCGCCACGAAGCCGATCGTGCTCGACCGGGTGGTGGAGGAGCTGCGGCTGCCCACGACGTCGACCGAGCTGGCGAGGTCCGTCTCGGCCACCGTGGTCGCCGAGTCGGTGATCGTCGACATCTCCGCCTCCAGCGCGTCACCGCAGCGGGCGGCCGACGTCGCGAACTCGGTCACCCGCCACCTCGGGCTCGTGGTGCAGGAGCTGTCTCCGGTGGTCGACGGCCGGCAGAGCATCAACGTGGTGACGGTCGCGACCGCGAGCCCTCCGGAGTTCCAGAGCAGCCCGAACACCCGCCGCAACCTGCTCGTCGCCGGTCTGGGCAGCCTGCTCCTCGGGCTGCTGCTGGCGCTGGCCCGTGACCGCCTGGACACCCGGGTCCGCACGGCCGCCGACCTGCCCGGCAACCAGGGTGCGCTCGCCTCGATCGAGGACCTGCGCGACGCGAGGCAGAACCCCGTGCTGGCGATGGAGGGCGGCTCGCAGCGGCACCACGTACGGGCCGAGGCGTTCCGCCGGCTGCGGACCAACCTGCGCTTCATCGACGTCGACCACCCGCCACGGGTCATCGTCCTCACCTCGGCGGTCAGCGGCGAGGGCAAGAGCAGCACGGCGATCAACCTCGCGCGGGTGCTGGTGACCGACGGCCACCGGGTCGCGCTCGTCGACGGCGACCTGCGGCGGCCGAGCATCGCCGCCTACGCCGGGCTGGAGGGTTCGGTGGGCCTGACCGACGTGCTGGCCGGGGCGCTGCCGCTCGAGACCGCGCTGCGGCGCTGGCAGCACGACCGGCTGCAGGTGCTGCCCAGCGGCTCGCTGCCGCCCAACCCCTCCGAGCTGCTGGGCAGCGAGGCGATGGCCTCGCTGCTGGGCCAGCTGCGCGCCGACTTCGACTTCGTCATCCTCGACACCCCGCCGCTGCTGCCGGTGATCGACGCGGCGGTGGTGGGCACGGTGGCCGACGGTGTGGTGCTGGTCGTCCGGCACGGGCACACCAAGCGCCAGCAGCTGCAGCAGGCGGCCGACTCGCTGGCCTCGGTGGACGGTCGGCTGCTCGGGATGGTCCTCAACCGCACCCCGCGTCCGTCGGTGTGGAGCCGGCGGTCGCAGCACTACTACGAGCAGGATCCCGGTCGTCTCCGTGCGCAGCCCGTCGGCGTGCGGGACGAGGGCTGAGCGGCCCCTCCGCTCAGAGCCGCGCCGGTTCCCGCAGGTGCGGACGGGTGCAGTCCGGGGCCGTGGTCAGCGGCCCGGCCTCGAACCGTGCCTCCTCCGGGGTGCGGGACGTCTCCAGCCGCAGCCCGGGCCCCGCCAGCCGCTGCGCGAGCTCGGGGAAGCTGGAGTAGTGCGGGCCGACCAGGTGGCACGAGCCTGCCAGCAGGTACAGGTCGGTCACCGCCTCGTGCAGACCCTGCCGGGTGTTGTAGCCGCCCGACTTCGTCAGCCGCACGCAGCCCGGCACCGCGGCGCTGATCCGCTCGGCAGCCTCGATGGTGTCGGAGGAGAGGAAGAACCGGAGGTCGGGGTGCTCCCGGCGCAGGGCGGTCAGCCGCTCCAGGTACCACTCGACCGGTGAGGCCCTCAGCGTCTCCTGGTGCGAGACCGCGTGCGCGCGCACCATCACCCCGACGTAGGGGTGACCGTCCAGGTGCTCGGCGTGGAAGCCGCGGACCGCGTCCTCGATGGCCGGCACCGGGGGCACCTGCTGCAGTTCGCGCTCCCACGGGCCGACGCCCTCGGGCAGGTGCAGCGCGTGCGCGGTACGGATCTGCCAGACCGGATCGGTCCCGGCCTCCGCGAGCCAGTCCAGACGTTCCCCCCGGTACGGGAAGCGGAGGCGCAGGGCGTGCGAGAGCGCGCTCGGGACGGGACGCTCGGGCACCTGCCACAGCTCGTCCAGCCGGGCGCCGAAGGGACGCCCGACCGGCCAGACGTAGCGCAGCTCGCGACCGGTGCTCCGGGCCAGCGCCCGGGCTCCGAACACCACCCGCATCCGGTTGCCCAGGCCGTGGTGGGGCCGGGAGACCGCGATCACGTACCTGCGTCCGCGTCGGACCATCGCACCCCTGCTCTCTTGCCGTGGACCCCGTCGTGCCGTCATCCTAGGGAGCGAATCCCGGCGGACGGCCCGCCGAGTCGCCTTTGGGGGGAGTGCGGCGTGGAGGTCCTGGTCGTCTGCACCGGAAACGTCTGCCGCTCACCCGCGGTCGAGCTGCTGCTCCGTCGTGGTGTGGACGGCCGTCCCGGCGTGCCGGAGGAGGTGCGGCTGACCAGCGCCGGTATCCGCGCGATGGTGGGTGAGCCGATGGCACCGAGGACGGTCGATGCGCTGGGGCGGCTCGGGGTCGAGGTCGAGCCGGGGCACCACGCCCGGCAGCTCACCGCCGAGATGGTGGCCCGGGCCGACCTGGTGCTCGCCGCCAGCCGGTTGCACCGGTCCGCGGTCGTGCAGCTGCAGCCGGAGGCGGTCGAGCGGGCCTTCACCGTCACCGAGTTCGCCCGCTACTGCTCAGGCGGGCCGCAGGTCGGCGGCGGGCTGCCGGCGCTGGCGTCGTTCGCGGTGAGCCAGCGTGGTCTGGTGGTGCCCCGGCGACCCGAGGACGACGACCTCCGCGACCCCTGGGGCAAGTCGGCGCGTGTGCACCGTGCCGTGGTCTGGGCCATCGCCGACGCCGTCGCGGACATCCTCGCCGCCGCCGCCCGGCCGGCCGACGCAGGGGTGTCGTGACGCGCGTGGCGAGCAGGGAGGGCGGGACGCGGCTGGACCGCGCGATCGCGAAGGTGGTCGAGGACGGCCGGTGCAGTGGCTGCGGCGGCTGCGTCCAGCTCGACCCCGGGCTGGAGATGGCGCTGGACGAGCACGGCTTCCTCCGTCCCCGCCGGCGCTCCGGGACGGCTCCCTCGCCCGAGGACGACCGGCGTGCGGCGACGCTGTTCCGGCGGAGCTGCCCCGGCGAGCAGGTCCGGCGCACGGACGTCACCGGGGCGCGCTGGCACCCCACCATGGGCGGCTACCTGGAGGCCTGGTCGGCTGCCGCGACCGACCCCGAGATCCGGCACCGGGGCAGCAGCGGCGGGGCGTTGACGGCCCTGTCGACCTGGCTCGCCGAGCAGGGGGTGCCCGCGGTGGTGGCCCGCCCCGACCGGCCCGACCCGCGCCGCACCGTGTCGGTGCGGATCACCACGCGCGAGGAGGCGCTCGCGGCGGCTGGTTCGCGCTACAACCCGGTGGCGGCGGCGGCCCACCCGGACGCCACCGACCCGTCGGGGGTGGTCACCGGCAAGCCGTGCGAGGTCGCGGCGCTGCGGCAGCTCGAGCAGGCCAGCGGCGGACGCGGCCCGCTGCTGCTGTCCTTCTTCTGCGCCGGCACCCCGAGCCAGCAGGCCACCGACCGGGTCCTCGAACGGCTCGACGTCGAGCCCGGCACCGAGCTGCGCGACCTGTGGTTCCGCGGCCGCGGGTGGCCGGGTCGCTTCACGGCGGTCACCGCCGACGGCCGGAGCCCCTCGCTCTCCTACGACGAGTCGTGGGGAGCGGTGCTCGGCCCGGCGGTCCAGTGGCGCTGCAAGATCTGCCCCGACGGGGTGGGCGAGCTCAGCGACATCACGGCCGCCGACTTCTGGGAGGCCGACGAGAAGGGCTACCCGGTGTTCGGGGAGCAGGACGGTCGCAGTGCGCTGCTGGCCCGCACCCCGCGCGGCCGGGACGTGGTGCGCGCGGCGGTGGCCGCGGGCGTGCTGACGGTGGCGCCCCTGGACGTCGACGCGCTGGCCGGGGTGCAGCCGTTCCAGCGGCAGCGACGCAGCACGCTGGTCGGGCGGGGGATCGGCAGCCGGCTGGCCGGACGTCGGCTGC
>NZ_QPKK01000075.1 GCF_003344635.1 Desertihabitans aurantiacus | reverse complement strand
GCCCAGTGCCGGGCCACCGCGAGCTGGTCGAGCGCGGTCTCGTCCAGCCGCTGCGGGCCGCGGCCGCGGCGGCGCCGGGTCAGCGCGACCCGGGCGAACGCGGCGACGGTGCCGACCGCGGCGAAGGTGACCAGCAGCCGCAGCGCCCCGGTGACCTCGGTGGTCAGCGGGTCGGCGTCCTCGTGCCCGAGCAGCGGCGGCTGACCCGCCTGCCAGGAGATCGCCCCCCACAGCGCCACGGCGGTGGCGAGGAGCCCGACCAGCCATGGCATCACCGAACGTGCCGCCACAGAGCTGCCCATCCTCGTCCCGACGCCAGATGCCGCCTCCGCCGACGAGCGGGGAGGCCGACACAGCACTGTACCCCGCGGTCGGGAAACCCCTCGCCGGACGAGGTGGCGGGGCCTACCATCCGCGCCATGGGCCACGTCGACCTCTCCCACGTCAGCTACTCCCTGCCCGACGGGCGGGTGCTGCTGGACGACGTCTCGTTCCGGGTGGGCGACGGTGCGGTGGTGGCCCTGGTCGGTCCCAACGGCGCGGGCAAGACCACGCTGATGCGCATCGTCGCCGGCGACCTCGCGCCGGACTCCGGGACGGTCAGCCGCAGCGGCGGCCTGGGAGTGATGCGCCAGTTCATCGGCTCGATCCGCGACGGCTCGACCGTCCGCGACCTGCTGCTCTCGCTGGCCCCGGCCCGGGTGCGGGCGGCGGCCGAGCAGCTGGACGCCGTGGAGCTGGCCCTGATGGAGGACGAGTCCGACGCGCTGCAGCTGCGCTACGCCGAGGCGCTGGCCGAGTACGCCGACGCCGGCGGCTACGAGACCGAGGTCACCTTCGACGCCTGCTGCACGGCCGCGGTCGGGGTGGGCTACGACCGGGCCCGCTGGCGTGCGGTCGACACGCTGTCCGGCGGTGAGCAGAAGCGGCTGGCGCTGGAGTACCTGCTACGGGGTCCGGAGGAGGTGCTGCTGCTGGACGAGCCGGACAACTACCTCGACGTCCCGGGCAAGCGCTGGCTGGAGGGTCAGCTGCAGGCCACCCGCAAGACCGTGCTGCTGGTCAGCCACGACCGTGAGCTGCTGGCCGAGGCGGCCACCGCGGTCGCGGCGCTGGAGCTGGGGGCGGCGGGGAACACGCTGTGGGTGCACGGCGGCGGGTTCGCCACCTTCGCCGCCGCCCGCCGCGAGCGGTTCGCCCGGTTCGAGGAGCTGCGCCGGCGCTGGGACGAGGAGCACCAGAAGCTCAAGGACCTGGTGCTGATGTACAAGATCAAGGCGGCCAGCAACTCCGACATGGCCAGCCGGTTGCAGGCCGCCCGGACCCGGCTGGCGAAGTTCGAGGAGGCCGGCCCGCCGCAGGCCGTCCCGCTGGAGCAGCAGGTGACGATGCGGCTCTCCGGCGGGCGCACCGGCAAGCGCGCGGTGGTGGTGGAGAACCTGGGGCTGACCGGGCTGATGCGGCCCTTCGACGCCGAGATCTGGTTCGGCGACCGGGTCGGGGTGCTGGGCTCCAACGGTTCGGGCAAGTCGCACTTCCTGCGGCTGCTGGCCCGCGGTGGCTCGCTGCCGGACGCCGAGCACCGCCCGGTCGGCGGGCTCGACATCGCCCCGGTCGCCCACACCGGCTCGGCCCGGCTGGGGGCGCGGGTGCGGCCCGGCTGGTTCGCCCAGACCCACCACCACCCCGAGCTGGTCGGGCGGACCCTGCTCGACGTGCTGCACCGCGGCGACGAGCACCGCGAGGGGATGCCGCAGGAGCCGGCGGCCCGGGCCCTGGACCGCTACGGGTTGGCCCGGCAGGCCGAGCAGCGCTTCGAGACGCTGTCGGGCGGCCAGCAGGCGCGGCTGCAGATCCTGCTGCTCGAGCTCTCCGGCGCCACCCTGCTGCTGCTCGACGAACCCACCGACAACCTCGACATCGAGTCGGCCGAGGCCCTGGAGCAGGGGCTCGCCACCTTCGAGGGCACGGTGCTGGCGGTCACCCACGACCGCTGGTTCGCCCGCGGGTTCGACCGGTTCCTGGTCTTCGGCGCCGACGGCACGGTCTACCCCTCCGAGGAACCGGTCTGGGACGAGGGCCGGGTGGCACGGGCCCGCTGAGGACGACCCGGGGACGCCAGCGGCGCGTGACCAGGGGGACCGGTCACGCGCCGCGCGGGGGAAGGCGTGCGCGTCAGCTCAGAGGCGACGGCACTGGTCCTCCTTGTTGCCCTCCACCCGGTTGCCCTTGCCGGTGGGGGCGGGGGAGTTGGACTTGCACTGCAGGTTCCCGTCGACCCGGTTGCTGTTGAGGTGCTGGCGGCCGCGGTTGGAGAACAGCTGGATGTCGCCGTCCACGGTGTTGGAGTGGACGCTGGCGATGCCGCCCTGCTTGAGCTGGATGTTGCCCTTGACGACGCTGCTCAGCACCAGCGCGCTGTGGTGCCGCTCGGCCTGGATGTTGCCGTCGACCCGCACCGAACGGGCCTCCAGCCGGGCGCCCTTGTCCACCTTGATGTTGCCCTTGACCTTGGTCTTGTTGAGCTTGCAGGTGGCGCCGGACGGCACGCGGATGTCGTCGACGGTGACCGCGCCGAGGGTGCCGCGGCAGGTGCGCTCCCCGGCCGAGGCCGGAGCGGCACCCACGGACAGGGTGAGCGGCAGCGCGGCGACCGCGGCTGCGACGACGAGGGCTGGGAGACGCTTCATGATCGGTTCCTTCTGCTGGGCGGGTCCTCGGTGGACCCGATGGCAGCAGCGTCCCGAGCAGGGGTGATGCGGTGATGAGGCGCGGGTGAGAGGCGCCTCATCCGGTGCTCAGCGCCGGCGGCGCTGCCGCCGGCCGAACCGCTCGACGCGGTCGAGCACCCGGACGACGCGGTGCTCGGGCCCGTACCTCTTCTCCAGCCGGCGCCGGAGCAGGGCCAGCAGACCGGTGGCGAGCGGCACGACCACGGCGAAGATGATCCACATCCGCAGCCGGGCGCTGATGAAGGCCCACATCGCAGGAGTCCTCTCGTCGGGTCAGCCGGACGCTACCCGGTGCCGCCGGGTCTCAGTCGGCGGGGGCGATGTCGCGGTCCTGCTCCGCGCCCGGCTCGTTCGGCTGCACCACGATGCGGATCGGCTTCAGGCGGGCCCACAGCACGAACAGCAGCCCGAAGGCGAGCATCGCCAGACCCGTCCACAGGTTGGCGTTGACCCCGCCGGTCTTGGCCGCCGCCTCCTCGCCGTAGAAGAACAGCCCCATGACCAGCAGCACCAGGCCGTAGATCCCGATCAGCAGACCGATGAAGTTGCGGATGTCGAACCCGCCGACGCGCTCGACCTGGCCCTGGCTGGTGGTTCCTGCCTCGCTCATGCTCGGCTCCTTCTCTGTGGTGGTCGGGCCGTCAGGCGAAGACGACGTTGAGGGCGATCACGAGCACCAGCGCCAGGATCGCCATCGGGACGGGCCGGCGCCAGACCGGCAGCGACTTCTCGTCGGGGTCGACCAGGTCGGCCCGCGGTGTCTCGGAGTACACCAGCCCGCGCAGCTCCGTGACCGGCTTGGGCTTCGTGGCCAGCGAGACCACCACCATGAGGACGATGTCGACCACGAAGGCCGCACCCGCTGCGAGGAACGCCGCGCCCTGGCCCGGCAGGTTGATGACCCCGGTCTCCGACAGCACGAAGACGAAGACCGCCGAGAGGGTGCCGGCCACCAGACCGACCCAGCCGGCGGTGGGGGTGGCCCGCTTCCAGAACATGCCGAGCAGGAAGGTCGCGAACAGCGGTGCGTTGAAGAACCCGAACAGCGTCTGCAGGTAGTCCATCAGGTTGGAGAAGTTCGCCGCGATGAGGGCGGTGAAGATGGCGATGATGCAGGCCGCCACGGTGGCGATGCGCCCCACCTTGAGGTAGTAGTCGTCGGGGCGGTCCTTCTTCACGTACTGCTGCCACAGGTCGTAGCTGAAGACGGTGTTGAAGGCCGAGACGTTGGCGGCCATGCCGGCCATGAACGCCGCCAGCAGACCGGCGATGGCCAGGCCGAGCAGGCCGTTGGGCAGCACGTCGCGCATCAGCAGCAGCAGGGAGTCGTTGTAGGTGATACCGGTGGCCGCCGCCGCCTCCTCGCCCTGGGTGGCGTAGATGTCCTTGTACTGGGTCAGCTCACCGACCAGGACCGCGGCGACCATGCCGGGGATGATGACGATGAAGGGCACGAACATCTTCGGGAACGCGCCGATGATCGGGGTCATCCGGGCCGAGGTGATGTCCTTGGAGGCCATCGCCCGCTGCACCTCGACGAAGTTCGTCGTCCAGTAGCCGAAGGAGAGCACGAAGCCCAGGCCGAAGACGATGCCGATGGTGCTCAGCAGCGGGTTGTCGAAGCCCGACAGCGCCTCGCCCGGCCAGGCGTTCAGCTGCCCTGCACCACCGGCGTCGCTGTCGGCGGTGACCCGGTCGACCATGCCCTGCCAGCCGCCGACGCGGTGGAGGCCGATCAGGGTGAGCGGCAGCAGCGCGGCGACGATGACGAAGAACTGCAGCACCTCGTTGTAGATCGCCGCGGTCAGCCCGCCCAGGGTGATGTAGGCGAGCACGATCGCCGCGGCCACCACCAGCCCGACCCACAGCGGCCAGCCCAGCAGGCGGTTGACGATCGTGCCGAGCAGGTAGAGGTTGACGCCGGCGATGAGGACCTGGGCCAGGGCGAAGGAGATCGCGTTGACCAGGTGCGCCCCGGTGCCGAACCGCATCCGCATGAACTCGGGCACCGAGCGCACCTTGGAGCCGTAGTAGAACGGCATCATCACCACGCCGAGGAACAGCATGGCGGGCACCGCGCCGACCCAGAAGTAGTGGAACGTCGGGTAGCCGTACTGGGCGCCGTTGGCCGACATCCCCATCACCTCGACCGCGCCGAGGTTGGCCGAGATGAAGGCGAGCCCGGTCACCCAGGCCGGCAGCGAGCGGCCGGAGAGGAAGAACTCGATCGAGTTCGACACCCCCCGCTTGGCGAACCAGCCCACGCCGAGCACGAAGAGGAAGTAGAGCGCGATCAACAGGTAGTCGATCCAGGCGGCGTCGAGCCGGATCTCGGTCACGGGGTGCTCCTGTCTGCACGACGAGGTGCTGGGATGCCAGCCGGACTGGTCTACTAGACGGCCGGGCGGTGGTCAACCTGCACCTCGACCCGGGGTCGACACCCGGGTGCGCCGGAGACGCCGACGGGGCGGCCGCCGCGGCTGCGACGACCGCCCCGGACGGACGGATCAGGACCTACCGGCTCACCGGTCGGCGTCGGGCGGGGTCACCCGGATCTGGGCGATCTGGTTCCCGGCCCGGGTCTTGCCGACGTCCAGCCGGACGCCGTAGGGCTGGGTCGGGTTGCCGTCGCCGAGCGGCACCGGCAGACCGACGTCCTCGCCGTAGAGCTCGGGCACCGGGTTGCCCTCGGCGTCGACCACCCGCACCGGGTAGGGCGCGTTGTCCTCGTTCGGGATGACCACCGAGGCGTCCTGGTCGCGGTAGAACAGCTGGTTGCCGCGGACCTCGATGCCGGGGTAGTAGCCCTGGGAGTCGTCGAAGGTGTTGACCGCCGGCAGCGAGCCGAATTCGGTGCAGTACTCGGTCGACCACTCCTCGCCGGGCACCTCGGCCAGGCACTCGGTGAACGGCACGGTGGGCGAGCCGAACGCCGCGTTGGAGGACTGGGCCCGCGAGGGCAGGTTCTTCAGCGTGCTCGGGTCCTTGGTGGCCGCCTCGCCGCTGCGGCGCAGCGGGTCGAAGTGGCTGTCGACCACCAGCAGACCGCCCTTGGTGCCCACCGAGGGCAGGTCGAGCGTGGTGGCCAGCACCGGGTTGTTCTCCCCGTACAGAGTGTCGCGGTACCAGACCAGCAGCCCGGCGTTGTAGGCGATGTGCTCCACCTTCCACGGCCCGTGGCTGGAGTAGGTGGTGTCGTAGCCGTACTTCAGCCCCTCGTCGAAGCCGTCGTAGTTGCGCCACTCCGCCAGGTAGTACTGGGCCTGGTCGAGCTCACCGCTGAACAGGTGCCAGCCCTGCCCGGAGGCGCTGCCCGGCTGGAAGGTGCCGACCCGGGGCGTCCAGCCGTTCTCGCCGCTCTCGGTGTCGTCGCTCCAGACGATGTCGGTGCCGGAGGTGAGGGAGAAGTCGTCGGCGAACCAGCCGCGCTCCAGGAACGCGGCATCGGTGGCCACCCGGAGCCGGATCTGCACCTGCTGCCCGGCGTACGGGGAGAGGTCGACGTAGTCGTGGCGCCACCCGCCGCTGCTGCCGGTCAGCCCGTAGCGCTTGTCGCCGAAGGTGGCGAGGTTGCCGTTGGGGTCGGGGTAGCCGTCGGGGGTGCTGACCTCGACGCCGTTGGTGTCGAAGACCTTCTGCTCGGTCCAGGTGGTGCCGCCGTCGGTGGAGACCTCGACGAAGCCGAAGTCCCAGTCCTCCTCGATGACGTAGTTGTTCCACATCCAGAACCGCGGGTCGGCGTCGGGGACGTCGATGGTGCGGGTCAGGGTGTGGTCCGCCCAGTCACCGGTCGAGCCGTTCCACCACATGGAGTCGCCGCTGTGCGGCTCGCCCAGCACCTGGCGCTTGTTGGGCAGGTTGATGATGAGGCCGTCCTCGGTGCCCTGCGGCGTCCGCGACGTCTGCCCGACCTGCACCGTGCGACGCCGGTCGCCGGGGTTGAACTCGAGCGGGTCGACCCAGCCCAGCACCCACTTGTCCCACAGGCCCATGTGGGTGGGCATGGTCTGGAAGATCGGGCCGGCGTGGCTGCCCGACGACATCAGGTCCCAGAAGTCGACGTCGGAGTCGCCGCCGCTGGTGACGTCGTAGAGGTCGGGCAGGCCGAGGTCGTGGCCGTACTCGTGGGCGAACACGCCGACGCCGGAGTCCTCGGGCTGGACGATGTAGTTGCTCATCCGGATCCCGGTGTCGCCGATCTCCGGGGCGTTCGGCAGCGCGGAGCTGTGCGCCCAGATGGCGTAGGTGCCCTCGGCGCCGCCGCCACCGGACTTGTCCTCACCGGCGTGCACCAGCACCAGGTGGTCGATCACGCCGTCCGGCTCGTGGAAGTCGCCGTCGCCGTCGACGTCACCCTGGTCCTCGATGTCGTAGTCGGCGAAGGGGAAGTCGGGGTCGGTCTCGTAGAGCTTGTTGACCGCGTCCAGCGCCATCTGCTGCGGGCCGCCGGAGCCGGGGTAGCCGTCCATGTCCTGGATCCGGCCGGCCTCCCACTCGCCCTCCTCGTTCTGGAAGCAGCGGTCGGCGGCGTAGTAGGCCTCGGAGTGGTCGAGCTTGATCCACGGCGTCGCCTCACCGGTGACGGTGTAGGCGCCCTTGGACATCTCCTCGTACATCGCCTTCATCGTGTAGCCGGAGATGTCGAAGCCGGGCTGGCCGTCGGGACCGGTGAGGTCGGTGCGGACGCGCTCGGTGATGCCCTCGTCGGTGTAGAGCATCTTGTTGTAGTGCTCGGAGGAGAAGTCCTCGACCCAGAAGGAGTTGTTGTCCTCCTCGGGCCAGCTGGCCGGGTCGGGGATGTTGTTGTGCAGCGGGCCGGACGGGACGTCGGTGGCCGGCACGCAGGTGCGGTCGCCGGTGACCGTCCGCGGCACCATCACGTCGGACCAGTCGTAGGTGGCGTCCTCGTCGTACTCCACCAGGACGGTCAGCAGCCGGGCCTCCTGGGTGCTGGGGGCCTGCTTGAACTGGCGCGGGTTCTGGCCGGTCTTCACCGCCTTCTGCTCCGCGCGCGCCAGCTGCTCGGCGGCCCGGGGGTTGCCCTCGGCGTGCTTGCGGTTGAAGGCCTCGGCCTGCTCGCGCGCCGACTGCTCCTCGGTCTGGCCGCCCTCCTCCTCGCCGACCTCGGCGTCGTCCTCCTCGAGGTCGACCGTGGGCGCGACGTAGTTGATGTAGGCGTCGTCGGCGCCGTAGGGGTTGGGCCCGGTGGACTCCGCGACCGGCGCGGGCTCCGCGCTCGCCTGCGGGGTGCCCGTGGCCACCACGCCGCCCAGCACCAGGGCGAACGACGCCCCCAGCACGAGGGGGGCGAGGGCCCGGGGGTTGCGCCTGCGGACGCTCGACGGTGGCTGGTTCGGCACGGTGCTGCCTTCCTCCGGTGGTGCAGGGTGACCCTGGGGTGCAGGGCTGACCGGGCGCGGATCGCGCGTCTGGTGCCCTCGATCCTCGCCTCCGTGGCGGCGTCCGGGGCAGACCTGCTGCGGCGACGTTATCAAACTGTGACCTCAGGACCAAGATGGCCGCGAGGCGACGACGAGGTGGCCCGGGGACGACGACGGGGGAGGACGTCGGTGACGTCCTCCCCCGTGGTGCCGGGTGCTCAGCGCTGGTCGATGGGCACGAACTCGCGCTGCCGCTCCCCGGTGTAGATCTGCTTGGGCCGGGCGATCTTCTGCTCCTTGTCGGTCACCAGCTCCTGCCACTGGGCCAGCCAGCCCGGCGTGCGGCCGATGGCGAAGAGCACGGTGAACATCTCCGGCGGGAACTGCAGCGCCTCGTAGATCAGCCCCGAGTAGAAGTCCACGTTCGGGTAGAGCTTGCGGGAGACGAAGTACTCGTCCTCCAGCGCGATCTTCTCCAGCTCCTGGGCGATCTTGAGCAGCGGGTTGACCCCGGTCACCTCGAAGACGTCCTCGGTGGCCTTCTTGATGATCTTCGCGCGCGGGTCGTAGTTCTTGTAGACGCGGTGCCCGAAGCCCATCAGCTTCTCCTTGCCCTCCTTCACCCCCTCGATGAAGCCGGGGATGTTGTCGGTGGTGCCGATCCGCCGCAGCATCTTCAGCACCGCCTCGTTGGCGCCGCCGTGCAGCGGCCCGTAGAGGGCACCGACGCCGGCCGCCACCGCGGAGTAGGGGTCCACCTGGGACGAACCCACCGAGCGCACCGCGTTGGCCGAGCAGTTCTGCTCGTGGTCGGCGTGCAGGATGAACAGCACCTCCAGCGCCTTGACCAGCCGCTCGTCGGCCACGTAGTCGCGCTCGCTCATCTTGAACAGCATCGACAGGAAGTTGGCGCAGTAGGAGAGGCCGTTGTCGGGGTAGATGTACGGCTTGCCCTGGCTGTGCCGGTAGGCGAAGGCCCCGATCGTCGGCATCTTGGCGATCATCCGGGTGATCTGCAGGTACCGGTTCTCCGGGTCGGAGATGTTGCTCGCGTGGGGGTAGAAGGTGCTCAGCGCGCTGATCGAGGACATCGTCATGCCCATCGGGTGCGCGTCGTAGCGGAACCCGGTCATCAGGCTCTTGATGTTCTCGTGCAGGAACGTGTGGTGGGTGACGTCGTGGGTCCACTGCGCGAGCTGGTCCGACGTGGGCAGCTCGCCGTTCAGCAGCAGGTAGCAGACCTCGAGGAAGCTCGACTGCTCGGCCAGCTGCTCGATCGGGTACCCGCGGTACTCCAGGATCCCCTGCTCGCCGTCGATGTAGGTGATCGCGCTACGGCAGGAGGCGGTGTTGACGAACCCGGGGTCGTAGGTGGCGAGACCGCCCACCTTCTTCAGGTCCGCGGCCCGGATGGTGCCGTCGACGATCTCGATCTCGTGCTCTTCACCCGTCCGGTTGTCGCGAATCGTGAGGGAGTCGGTCATGCGCTCAATCTAGGGCTGTCGGGGAGGGCGGGCGAATCGCCCCCGGGCGGTCCGGTCGTTTTGACCCGACCGGTGCCGCCGAGTAGTCTGAGGCGCTGTTGCGCTGAGGCGTGCCCACCCTGGTGGTGAGCTGCAGCCGCCCGTGGTGGCCCTCGGTGCGTCCACAGATGTCAGCTCCACCCTGCCGGCCGCGGTCGGCAGCACACTCACGGAAGATGGTCCCAGCGTGTCTACGTACACTCCGAAGCCTGGCGAGGTCACCAGGAACTGGCATGTCATCGATGCCGAGGACGTCGTGCTGGGTCGCCTGGCCGTCCAGGCGGCGACGCTGCTGCGCGGCAAGCACAAGCCGCAGTACGCCCCGCACGTCGACACCGGCGACTTCGTGGTGGTGGTCAACGCCGCCAAGATCGCCCTGACCGGCAACAAGGCCACCGACAAGGTGCAGTACCGCCACTCCGGCCGTCCGGGCGGGCTGAAGAGCATCGCGCAGGGTGACCTGCTGCGCACCGACCCGCGCAAGGCCGTCGAGCTGGCCGTGTGGGGGATGCTGCCGAAGAACAAGCTGAGCCGCCAGCAGCTGAAGAAGCTGAAGGTCTACGCCGGCCCCGAGCACCCGCACACGGCGCAGCAGCCGTCGGACTTCCAGATCACCCAGATCGCCCAGTGAGCACCCGAGGACCAGAAGTGACCGAGACCGTAGAAGAGAACGTCGAGACCACTCCGTTCACCGAGGGCGAGCGCGAGATCGCCTACCGCTCCGAGAGCGGGGCCACCGGATCGCAGGCCGCCTCCACCGGCCGCGCCGCCGTGGTCGCCCCCGGCCAGGCCACCGGCCGCCGCAAGGAGGCCGTCGCCCGCGTCCGGATCGTCCCCGGGTCGGGGCAGTGGACCATCAACGGCCGTCCGCTGGAGGGCTACTTCCCCAACAAGGTGCACCAGCAGATCGTCTCCGAGCCGTTCGGCACCGCCGGTGTCGAGGGCTCCTACGACGTCATCGCCCGCATCCACGGCGGCGGCGTCACCGGTCAGGCCGGCGCCCTGCGTCTCGGGGTCGCCCGGGCGCTGAACGCAGTGGACGCCGAGGCCAGCCGTCCCGCCCTGAAGAAGGCCGGCATGCTGACCCGCGACGCGCGCGCCAAGGAGCGCAAGAAGGCCGGTCTGAAGAAGGCCCGTAAGGCTCCCCAGTACAGCAAGCGCTGATCCGGTGGGGCGTCGTCTGTTCGGCACCGACGGAGTCCGCGGCCGTGCCAACGCCGACCTGACGGCCGAGCTGGCGCTCGACCTGTCGGTCGCGGCGGCGCACGTGCTGGGAGAGGTCGGTGCCTTCGGTGGCCCCCGTCCGCGCGCCCTGGTCGGGCGCGACCCGCGTGCCTCGGGGGAGTTCCTCGAGGCCGCGGTGGTGGCCGGGCTGGCCAGCGCCGGCGTGGACGTCGTCCGGTTGGGCGTGGTCCCCACCCCCGGGGTGGCCTGGTGCGTCAAGGCCTCCGGTGCCGACCTCGGCGTGATGATCTCGGCCAGCCACAACCCGATGCCGGACAACGGCATCAAGTTCTTCGCCCGTGGCGGGGTCAAGCTCGACGACGCGATCGAGGACGCGATCGAGGCCCGGCTGCGTGAGCCGTGGCAGCGTCCGACCGGGGCCGGGGTGGGCCGCACGAGCACCGATGACGCCCTGATCGAGGGCTACGTCGCCCATCTGGTGGCCAGCCTGCAGGGCCCCGACGGGGAGCAGGCGCCGGCCAGCCTGCACGGTCTGACCGTCGTGGTCGACTGCGCGAACGGGGCCGCCTCGCAGACCGCGGTGGCGGCCTTCGAGTCCCAGGGTGCGCACGTCATCGCCATCCACGCCGAGCCCGACGGCATCAACATCAACGACAACTGCGGGTCCACCCACATGGGCGACCTGCAGGCCGCGGTGGTCGAGCACGGCGCCGACCTGGGCATCGCCCTGGACGGTGACGCCGACCGCTGCCTGGCCGTGGACGCCTCCGGCGCACTGGTCGACGGCGACCAGATCCTGGCGGTCCTCGCCCGCGCCATGAAGGAGGCGGGCACCCTGCCCGCCGACACCGTGGTGGCGACGGTGATGAGCAACCTCGGCTTCGTGCACGCGATGCGCGACCACGGCATCGCCGTCGAGCAGACCAAGGTCGGCGACCGCTACGTGCTGGAGGCGATGAAGGCCGGTGGGTTCGCCCTCGGCGGGGAGCAGTCCGGCCACGTCGTGCTCTCCCAGTTCGCCACCACCGGTGACGGCACGCTCACCGCGCTGCACCTGATGGCGACGATGGCCCGCACCGGGCGCTCGCTGGCCGAGCTGGCCGCCGTGATGACGCGGCTCCCGCAGGTGCTCGTGAACGTCGACGACGTGGACAAGAGCCGCGCCACCACCGACCCCGAGCTCACCGCCGCGGTCGAGCGCGCGACGGCGGAGCTGAACGGCAGCGGACGGGTGCTGCTGCGCCCGTCCGGTACCGAGCCGCTGGTGCGGGTGATGGTGGAGGCCGAGACCCACGACCGCGCCGACCGGGTGGCGCGCGAGCTCTCCCAGGTGGTGCGGGTCCGGCTCGGCCGCTGACCCTGGGCCTCCCGCGGCCGCGCGGGACCGACTGAGACGAGGACCCGTCGTGCGCTTCGGCATCGTCATCCTGCCCGAGCTGCCCTGGCGCGATGCCGGTCCGCGGTGGCGCGCGGCGGAGGAGCTGGGCTTCGACTCGGCCTGGACCTACGACCACCTGAGCTGGGGCGGGCTGCCCGACGCCCCCTGGTACGGGACGGTGCCGACGCTGACCGCGGCGGCGATGGTGACCCGCCGGATCCGGCTCGGCACCTTCGTCGTCTCGCCCAACTACCGCCACCCGGCCTCCTTCGTCCGCGAGGTGCTCTCCCTGCACGACGTCTCCGAGGGCCGGTTGCTGCTCGGGCTCGGTGCCGGCGGGACGCCTGACGACCGCGTCCTCGGCACGCCCCCGCTGTCCCCGCGGCAGAAGGTCGACCGGCTGGCCGAGTTCACCGCCCTGCTGCACCGGCTGCTCGGCCAGGACCACGTCGACCACCGGGGGGAGTGGTTCACCGCGGTCGACGCCCGGTCCAACGCCGGTGAGGCGGCCGACGTCCCGCTGGTGGTGGCCGGCAACGGGCCGCGCTCGCTGCGGCTGGCCGTCCAGCACGGCTCGACCAGCCCCGACGGCGGGTGGGTGACCACCGGCCGTCGGGCCGACGACCAGGAGGGGTGGTGGCGCTCGCTGGCCGAGCTGTCGGCCCGGCTCGACGAGCAGTGCGCTCGCACCGGGACGACCCTGCGCCGCTACCTGTCGGTCGACTCCGGTCACCGCTACGCGCTGCAGAGCGCCTCGGCCTTCGCCGAGTGCGTGGAGCGTGCCGCGGCGCTCGGCTTCACCGACGTCGTCACCCACTGGCCGCGTCCGGAGCCGCCCTACGCCGGCACCCGGGACACCCTGGAGGAGGTGGCCGCGCTGCTGCCGCAGTGGCGCGACCTCTGAGCCCGGCCGGTCAGACCTTGCGGATGCGGACCCAGCTCACGTCGTGGTGGGCGCCCTTGCGCAGGATCGCGGTGGCCCGGCCACGGGTGGGGCGGACGTTCTGCACCAGGTTCGGGCCGTTGATGGTGTCCCAGACCCGGTCGGCGTAGGCCATCGCGTCCTCGTCGCTGAGCTCGGTGAAGCGGTGGAAGAAGGACTCGGGCTTGCGGAAGGCGGTCTGGCGCAGCGTGGCGAACCGCTCGAGGAACCAGGTCTTGATGTCGGCCTCGAGGGCGTCGACGTAGACGGAGAAGTCGAAGAAGTCGCTGACCGCAAGGCCACTGGTGCCATCCGCGCGCTGGCGCGCTGGCTGCAGCACGTTGAGCCCCTCGATGATGAGGATGTCGGGCTGGTTCACCACGATCTGCTGGTCGGGGAGGATGTCGTAGTACAGGTGGCTGTAGACCGGCGCGGTGACGTGCGGCTTGCCCGACTTCACGTCCATCACGAAGCGCAGCAGGCTGCGCCGGTCGTAGGACTCGGGGAAGCCCTTGCGCTGGAGCAGTCCGCGGCGCTCCAGCTCGGCGTTGGGGAAGAGGAAGCCGTCGGTGGTGACGAGCTCGACGTGGGGGTGCTGGGGCCAGCGCGAGAGCAGCTCCTTGAGCAGCCGCGCGGTGGTCGACTTCCCGACGGCCACCGAGCCCGCCACCCCGATGACGAAGGGGGTGCGCTCGACGGAGAGCCGCAGGAAGTCGTGGGTGGCGCGGTAGAGGTCGCCGGTGTGCTCGAAGTACTGGCTGAGCAGCCGTGTCAGGGGGAGGTAGACCTCGACCACCTCCTGCAGGCTGGTGGGGTCGTTCATGCCGCGTAGCCGGGAGAGGGCCTCCTCGTCGAGGGTCATCGGGGTGGTGGACGCCAGCTGCGCCCAGTCCCGGCGGCTGCGCTCCACGTAGGGCCCGTTGGTCTCCCCGCTGCTGTCCAGAGACATGCCGGCCATTGTGTCGCAACGGCCTCCCGCCTCCCGGCGCCGACCACCGCCGGGAGTGCGGCGCGGATCACACTGCTGCGATTTGCGCCCTCGCCGGCTCGTGCGTAATGTTCTCCGAGTCGCCAGGACGGGGGGCACGGGCCAGGAGCCCGGACCACGGACAGGCGGCCACCTCTCTCCGATCAGCAGTGGATCTTGGTGCCTCCGGGCACGAGGATGCACCACTGGGGTGTGGGCGGTGACCGGCCGGATGACGCGGGTTTGACTCGCAGGAGAACGGCAGGTAACGTTAGGCGAGTTGCCCCGAGGGCTGGCGGTGAGCTGGTTCGAGGTGTGTGGGTGATTCTTGAGAACTCAACAGTGTGCTTTAAGGTCATTGCCAGTTTTTTTTGGTTTCCGTCGGCCTTGTCTGCCTTTTGTGGGTGGGTGGGGTTGGTGGTTTCTTTGAGTGATTGTGTAAGGCTCCGTGTCTCTGGTTTTCCTTCTGGGGGTGCGGGGTGTCATGGTCTGCTCTTTTGTTTGATATGGACGCCCTTTGGGGTGTTTGTTTTCGATGGAGAGTTTG
>NZ_QPKK01000074.1 GCF_003344635.1 Desertihabitans aurantiacus | reverse complement strand
GGGTGCCATCCGCAGCCGGACGTCGGGCACCACGGCCTCGACGTCGGGACGGTCCTCGACCGCCGCGGCCTCGGCCTCGGTGAGCTCGGCCACCACCAGGATGGCCTCGGCCGGGCTGCCCTGCGGGGTCGGCACCTGCTCGCCGTCGATCCGCTCGGCGACGGCGTCGGCGGCCCGCTCGGTGGTCGCGATGACGACGTAGTCCTCGCTCGGCCCGTCGGCCCGAGCCGGCTGCGGCGCGGCCGTCAGCAGCAGCGCGGCGACGCCGGCGAGGGCGACGGCGCGGGTGCTGCGGGGTGCGCGGTCGGGAGGCTGCGGCACGGGAGCTCCTGGGTACGGCACGAGGCTGCCGATGCCGGTCCCGTCCAGCCGGTCCCGCGCTGATGCTAGGGCTCCACCGCCCCGGTCCGGAAGACCTTGGGACGGGTCGGTCGGGACGGGTCAGTCGGTGACGCGCTGCAGCACCTGGGTCTGCTCGTCGGGGTCGTCCTCCAGCTCGTCCGGGCTGGTGGTCCCGGGCAGCTGCACGGTGAACTCCGCACCGCCCTCGGCGGAGCGTCCGGCCTTCACCCAGCCGCCGTGCCGGGCGACCGTGGTCGCCACGATCGACAGCCCCAACCCGGTGCCCGGGGTGTTGCGCGAGCTGTCGGCCCGGTAGAACCGGTCGAAGATGTGCGGCAGGTCCTCATCGGCGATGCCCGGCCCCTGGTCGGAGATCCGCAGCCGGTCGCCCTCGAGCAGCACGTGCACGGTGCCGCCCGGCGGGGAGAACTTCACCGCGTTGTCGAGCAGGTTGGTGATGGCCCGCTCCAGGGTGTCGGGCTCGCCGATCAGGTAGAGCGGGTTGAGCTCGACGTCGAACTTCAGCCCCGGTCCGCGCCGGCGGGCCCGCTGGATGGCGTTGCTGGTGATCTCGCGCAGGTCGATCGGCTCCGGGGACGGCTCCACCCGGTCCTCGCGGGCCAGCTGCACCAGGTCGCCGACCAGGGTGGTGAACTCGCTGAGCTGGGCGGCGACGTCGCGCAGGATGTCGGCGCGGGCCCCCTCAGGCAGCATCCCGGTGCGGTCGTCGGCGACCAGCAGCTCGATGTTGGTGCGCAGGCTGGTCAGCGGCGTGCGCAGCTCGTGCCCGGCATCGGCGATCAGCCGTCGCTGCCGCTCGCGGGACAGGCTGAGCGAGGAGAGCATGGTGTTGAACGAGCGCGTCAGCTGGGACAGCTCGTCGTCACCGCGGACGACGATCGGGTCGAGGTGGTCGGTCACCGTCACCCGGGCCACCGCGGCCGACAGCTCGCGCACCGGCTGCAGGCTGGAGCGGGCCACGGCGTAGCCGATGAAGGCCGCGCCGACGATCGCGATCGCGCCGAAGATCACCATCACCAGCGCCAGCGAGAACTGGATGTTGGTGTAGGGCTGCAGCGGGCGTCCGATCACCAGCGCGTACTGGCCGCCGTCGGAGACGTCGGGCATCGGCACCGCGACGATCCGGTAGGGGGTGCCGTCGTCGGCGAAGCCGTCGCGCGCGGAGGAGCCCTGCCCGAGCCGGGCGATCGCCATCTCCTCCGC
The DNA here is from genome assembly GCF_003344635.1 of Desertihabitans aurantiacus. Lineage (GTDB taxonomy): Bacteria > Actinomycetota > Actinomycetes > Propionibacteriales > Propionibacteriaceae > Desertihabitans > Desertihabitans aurantiacus. Next base: position 13,093 of record NZ_QPKK01000074.1, on the reverse strand, counting down.
ACCCCAGTCGAGGGTGACCCGCTCCCCGGGCACCCGCTGGGTGTGGCCGTCGGAGCGCAGCACCAGCAGGGTGACGTTGATCGAGCGCAGCCGCTCCGGGGCCAGCCCGCCCATGGTGTTGAGATCGGCCGAGACGAGGTCGGAGGTGTAGGAGGCGACCTCGGTCAGCTCGCTGTCGAGCTGCTGGTACAGCGATACCCGGGTGACCAGCCAGCCGGCCAGACCGGTGAGCATCACCGCGCAGGCCACCGCGACCGCGGTGAGGACCGAGATCCGCCGCCCGAGGGTCGGCTGCCCCAGCCACTGCCAGATCGTCCTCATCGGTCCGGACGCCTCCGGCGGGGCCGGCTCGTCGGGTCGGCTCCTGCCCGCCGGAGAGCTGGGTGCCCCACGCTCCGGCACCGGATCACGGTGGGGTCTCGCGCAGCACGTAGCCCACGCCGCGCACCGTGTGGATCAGACGGGTCTCGCCCTCGGCCTCGGACTTGCGCCGCAGGTAGCCGATGTAGACCTCCAGCGAGTTGGCCGTGGTGGGGAAGTCGAACCCCCACACCTCGTTGAGCAGCCAGCTGCGCTCCAGCACCCGCCGCGGGTTCTCCATGAACGCCTGCAGCAGCGCGAACTCGGTGCGGGTCAGGCTGATCGAGCGGCTACCGCGCAGCACCTCGCGGGTCTGGGTGTTGAGGGAGAGGTCGCTGAAGGTGAGGTTGTGCGCGGTGGGGTCGGTGGACTCGGTCACCGTGCCGGCCCGCCGGACCAGGGCCCGCAGCCGCGCCAGCAGCTCGTCGAGGGAGAACGGCTTGGCCATGTAGTCGTCACCGCCGGCGTCCAGCCCGTCCACCCGGTCGCCGACCGCGTCGCGGGCGGTGAGCACGAGGATCGGCACGTCGTTGCCGGTGGAGCGCAGCATCCGCGTGGTCTCCAGGCCGTCCAGCCGCGGCATCATCACGTCCATCACGACCGCGTCGGGCCGGACCGCCGAGAGCCGGGCCAGGGCCTCCACGCCGTCGGTGGCGGTGCTGACCTCGTAACCGCTGTACTGCAGGGACCGGGCCAGGGAGTCACGGACGGCCTGGTCGTCGTCCACCACCAGGATGTGCATGGCGTCCACCCTAGAGTCTCCGACCGACGCCGGACGCCTGCGGCTCGCGCACCGCGCGACCCGGCCGGGCCGTCAGCCGGCGTCGGTGCGGTCGCCCCGCAGGGTGGCGAGCAGGCCGGGCATCGCGGCCTCGATGCTGGCCATGGTGTCGCCGAAGCCCTCCTCGTCGCCGTACCAGGGGTCGGGCACGCCGGCACCCTCGGGTGCGCCGGGGTCGAACTCGGTGAGCAGCCGGACGTTGTCGTTGACCCGTCCGGTGATCTGCTCCATCCGGCGCACGTGCAGCTCCTCCATCGCCACCACCAGCTCGGCCCCGGCGATCTCCTCCGCGTCCACCTGGTGCGCGGAGTGGCCGTCGGCGTCGTGGCCGTGACGACGCAGCCAGGCCCGGGCGCGCGGGTCGATCGGGTTGCCGAGCTCCTCGCGGCTGACCCCGGCGCTGCTGAACTCGACGTCGTCCAGCCCGCCCTGGTCGGCGGCCCAGCTGCGGGCCACCCGCTCGGCCATCGGCGAGCGGCAGATGTTGCCCCAGCAGACGAAGACCACCCGGCGGGAGCCGGTCGGCGACCCGCTCACGCGCGGCCCCGGCGGTTCTTGCGGTCGGGCAGGAAGGCGTTGAGCACGAAGCTGACCACCGAGACGATCAGCGCGCCGAACAGCGCGTTCCAGAACCCGTCGACGTGCCAGCCCAGGTCGAGCAACCCGCTGACCCAGGACGCGAGCCCGAGCATGGCGGCGTTGATGATGAGCAGGAAGACGCCGAGGCTGAGGATGATGACCGGCAGCGTGACGAGCTGGAAGAGCGGTTTGACCACCGCGTTGACGATGCCGAAGATCAGCGCCACCCCGAGCAGCACGAGCACCTTCTGCAGCGTCGAGCCGTCGGTCAGGCTGATGCCCGGCAGCACCCAGGTGGCCACCGCGAGGGCGGCCGCGTTGGCGAGGAAGCGGAGCAGCATGCGGCCATCGTCCCACGCGGCCTCCGCGCACCGGAGCCCTCGGCAGCGGGACCGGGGAGGGGTCAGGGGCTCCCGGACCCACCCCTGAAGCGCCCGCCGACCCGTACCGCTGGCGGCCTCGGAGGAATACTGTCCGGAGTCATGAGCCAGTCACCGTACGGCGTCCCGCCGACGCCGCGTGAGCAGCCGCGTCCCGCACCGCAGACGCGTACGGAGGTGGACGCCGCGCTGGCCGCCCGCCGTGAGCTCGGCCCCGACTACGAGGACGCCATCGCCGCCGGCCTGGCCGAGCGGGTGGAGCAGCTGGCGGCGGCCCGCAGCGCGGAGCTGCAGCAGGTGGCCGCGTCCGGCACCGCCGCGGAGAAGGCGGAGCGGGAGGCCCGCACCCAGCGCTTCGTGCTCGGCATCATCTCCCTCGCCGTCGGCATCCCGATCACCGCGATCAGCGCCGGCGGCGTCGAGCCGGGGCTGCTGGGCGTGGCCGTGTCCTGGACCGGGATCGTCGGGGTCAACGTGGCCGTCGCGCTGGGAGCCCGCCGGCAACGGCGCTGACCGTCGGCGGAGGGGAAGCGCTGCAGAGCCGGTCGTGATGGGCTCCATAAGCGCTGGTTCTTTAACGGGGTTATCCATTTTGACCTTGCTCCCCGGTGGTATTGGATGGAGAGCAAGCCCCATCCCGCACCAGCCAAGGACGGCTACCTCCATGCCTGCGGCCAGCACCGTCATCGCGTCCCCGCCCACCTCCTCCGCACCAGATCCCCAGCGCCCGCTCATCGCCCCGGCACCGGCGCGCAAGCGTGACACCACCTCGCTGTGGCGGCTGCGCACCTACCTCTACCCGTACGGGGCCCGCTACCTGATCATGGCGGTCGCCTCGGTGGTGGGCATCGGGTTCTCCCTGCTCATCCCGCTGTTCACCCAGCGGGTCATCGACGGCCCGATCGCGAACTCCGACCAGCGCGCGCTGCTGGTGCTCGGTGCGTTCGCGATGGCGGTGGGGATCAGCGAGGCGGTCGTGCTGTTCCTGCGGCGCTGGATCGTCGCCCGCGCCAACAACGGCTCGGAGCGGCTGATCCGCACCGACCTCTACACCAAGCTGCAGTCGCTGCCGATGAGCTTCCACGGCCGCTGGCAGTCCGGGCAGCTGCTGTCGCGGATGATGACCGACCTCTCCATCATCCGCCGGTTCGTCGGCTTCGGGATGGTCTTCCTGGTCGTCAACGTGCTGCAGGTCACCGTGGTGCTGCTGCTGCTGCTCAACCTGTACTGGCCGCTCGGGCTGGTCGTGCTGGCCTCGATCGTCCCGGTGGTCTGGCTGTGCCTGACCAACGAGAAGAAGCTCACCCGGCTCTCCCGCAAGATCCAGGACGAGCAGGGCGACGTGGCCTCCAGCGTCGAGGAGGGGATCCACGGGCTGCGGGTGATCAAGTCCTTCGGCCGGTTCGCGCACCTGTACAAGGCCTTCGCCGCCCGCACCGAGACCCTCTACGACACCTCGATCGACCGGGTCCGGGTGCTGTCGAAGTTCATCACCTTCCTCGAGGTCATCCCCACCTGCACGATGATCCTGGTGCTGGGCTTCGGGGCGATGGCCGCCGCGAACGGCGAGCTCACCATCGGCACCCTGGCGGCGTTCATCCTCCTGCTGCTGCAGCTGATCTGGCCGGTGGCCGCCCTCGGCATGCTGCTGGCCATGACCCAGGAGGCGATGACGGCCGCCGACCGGATCGCGGAGGTGCTGGACGCCGAGAACGTCCTGGTCGACGGCTCCGGCGAGATCGAGCGGCCGCGTGGGCACCTGCGCTTCGAGGGCGTGGGCTTCCGCTTCGCCGACGCCGACACCGACACGCTGCACGGCATCGACCTCGACATCGCGCCGGGGGAGACCCTCGCCGTGGTCGGCGGCACCGGGTCGGGCAAGACCACCCTCACCTCGCTGGTGCCGCGGCTGGTCGACGTCACCGCCGGACGGATCACCCTGGACGGGGTCGACATCCGCGACCTGCGGCTGCGCCACCTGCGCACCCAGGTGGCCACCGCCTTCGAGGACCCGACGCTGTTCTCGATGTCGGCGCGGGAGAACCTCACCCTCGGCCGCTCCGACGCCACCGACGCCGAGATCGAGGAGGCGATCGAGGTGGCCCAGGCCCACTTCGTGCACGACCTGCCCTGGGGTCTGGACACCCGGATCGGCGAGCAGGGGATGAGCCTGTCCGGCGGTCAGCGCCAGCGGCTCGCGCTCGCCCGGGCGGTGATCGTCCGGCCTCGGGTGCTGGTGCTCGACGACACCCTGAGCGCCCTCGACATCCACACCGAGGCGTTGGTGGAGGAGGCGCTGAAGCGGGTGCTGCACGACGTCACCGGGATCGTGGTCGCCCACCGGGCCTCCACCGTGATGCTGGCCGACCGGGTGGCGGTGCTGTCCGGTGGCACCGTGGTGGCCATCGGCACCCACACCGAGCTGCTGCACACCAGCCGGGAGTACCGCGAGCTGATGTCGGCGGAGTTCGACCTCGAGGCCGAGTCCGACGAGCTGCGCGACCACGGTCCCGGCGGGACGGACCGGCGGACCCGGGCGGAGGTGGCCCGATGAGCGCGCCGGTGCAGCAGGACCCGCGCGGGGCGGCCCCGACCGGGCGCGCCAGCCGCAGCGGAGCCCGCGACACGGTGGACGTCGAGGCCTGGCGGGGGGTGCGGGCCGAGGGCGCGGAGGACATCGACCAGACCGGCTCGGTCTTCCTCCGCCGCCGGTCCTGGGCGCTGCTGCGCGACCTGATCCGTCCCCACCACCGCGCCCTGTGGATCCTGCTCGCTGTCGTGGTGGCCGCCAACGCCGCCCGGCTGGCCCCGCCCTACCTGGTCCAGCAGGGGATCGATGTCGGCATCCCCTCCCTGGTGGACGACCGGACGGTCGACCCGCTGGTGGTGACGATGGCGCTGATGCTCGGGGCGGTCATCGTCCAGGCGATCGGCAACATGGCCTTCATCCGCGGTTCGGGCCGGGTCGGTCAGCAGGTGCTGCTGGAGATCCGGCGCCGCACCTACCGGCACTTCCAGAAGCTGGACGTGGCCTTCCACGACCGCTACACCTCCGGCCGTGCGGTCTCCCGGCTGACCAGCGACGTCGACGCGATCGCCGAGATGGTCCAGTCGGGGTTCTCCGGGCTGACCACCGCGGTGCTGACCATGGTCGGCGTCGGGGTGCTGATGCTCACCCTGGACTGGCACCTCGGGCTGGTCTGCCTGGCCTCCTTCCCGGTGCTGATGCTGCTGGTTCGCTGGTTCTCCCGGCGCACCTCCGTCACCTACCGCAGCGTCCGCGAGGCCTCGGCGGCGGTGATCGTGCAGATCGTGGAGACCATGACCGGCATCCGCGCCGTGCAGGCCTACCGCCGCGAGGACCGCAACAACGCCATCTTCTCCGGTCTGGCCGACCGCTACCGCGAGGCCAACGTCACCGCCTTCCGGCTGGTCGCGATCTTCATGCCGGGCGTCAAGCTGGTCGGCAACATCACCATCGGCATCGTGCTGCTCTACGGCGGCTGGCGGGTGCTGCACGGGGAGATGACCGTCGGGGTGCTGACGGCGTTCCTGCTCTACCTGCGGCTGTTCTTCGAGCCGATGCAGGAGATCAGCCAGTTCTACAACACCTTCCAGTCCGCCACCTCGGCGCTGGAGAAGCTCTCCGGCGTGCTGGAGGAGAAGCCGAGGGTGGCGCCGCCGCAGCGTCCCACCCCGCTGCAGCGGGCGGCCGGCCACGTCCGCTTCGACGGCGTCGAGTTCGGCTACGTCGCCGACCGGCCGGTGCTGCCCGGGCTGACGCTGGACATCCCGGCGGGTCAGACGGTCGCGCTGGTGGGCACGACCGGGGCGGGCAAGACCACCATCGCCAAGCTGATGGCCCGCTTCTACGACCCGACCAGCGGCAGCATCACCCTGGACGGCGTCCCGCTGCCCGAGCTGACCGACGACGACCTGCGGCGGTCGGTGGTGATGGTGACCCAGGAGAACTTCATGTTCGACGGCACCATCGCCGACAACATCCGCTTCGGCCGTCCCGACGCCACCGACGAGGAGGTGCGGGCGGCCGCGCACGCGGTCGGGGCGGACACCTTCATCGACACCTTCGCCGAGGGCTACGACACCGACGTGGCCAAACGCGGCGGACGCCTGTCGGCGGGTCAGCGCCAGCTGATCGCCTTCGCCCGCGCCTTCCTGGCCGATCCGGCGGTGCTGATCCTGGACGAGGCCACCTCCAGCCTCGACATCCCGAGCGAGCGGCTGGTGCAGCAGGCGCTGCAGACGATCCTGGCCTCGCGCACCGCGGTGATCATCGCCCACCGGCTGAGCACGGTGGAGATCGCGGACCGGGTGCTGGTGCTGGAGCACGGCCAGGTGCTGGAGGACGGCAGCCCGGCCGAGCTCACCAGCACGCAGGGCGGACGCTACGCCGCCCTGCACGAGGCCTGGATCGAGTCCCTGGCCTGACCGGCGGACGGGGCGTGACACGGGGTCGCCGGGGGTGAGGAGCACCCGGCGACCTCCTGACAACCGTCACCGCCGGCGAGCCGATCCGCTGGTTGACTGAGCGGTGTGAACGACATCGCGCTCTCGCTGCAGGGCCTGTACAAGTCCTTCGGCGCCAAGGTGGCCGTGGCCGACCTGCGCCTCGATGTGCGGGCGGGGTCGATGTTCGGCCTGGTCGGGCCGAACGGGGCCGGCAAGACCACCACGTTGTCGATGGCGACCGGGCTGCTGCGTCCCGACGCCGGCCGGGCGGTGGTGCTCGGTGCCGACGTGTGGGCCGACCCGGCCGCGGCCAAGGCCCTGATGGGCGTGCTGCCCGACGGCGTCCGGCTCTTCGACCGGCTCAGCGGCCGGGAGCTGCTGCGCTACGTCGGGCTGCTCCGATCGGTCGACCCACGGCTGATCGACACCCGCAGCGGCGAGCTGCTGGACGCGCTCGGGCTGAGCGAGGACGCCGACAACCTCGTGGTCGACTACTCCGCCGGCATGACGAAGAAGATCGGCCTGGCCTGCGCGCTGATCCACGCCCCGCGGCTGCTGCTGCTCGACGAGCCGCTGGAGGCGGTCGACCCGGTGTCGGGGGAGACCATCCGGGCGATCCTGCGCAGCTACGTCGCCGGCGGCGGCACGGTGGTGCTGTCCAGCCACGTGATGGAGCTGGTGGAGAACATGTGCGACACCGTCGCCGTGATCGCCCAGGGGCGGGTGCTGGCCGCCGGCACCCTGGACGAGATCCGCGCCGGGGAGTCCCTGCAGCGCCGGTTCGTCGACCTGGTCGGCGGCAAGCAGCTCGACGAGGAGGCGCTGTCGTGGTTGCGGTCCTCGTAAGGCTCAAGCTGACGCTGCTCAAGAACGCGCTCCTGCGCAGCGTCCTCAAGGTCGTCGGCCTCGTGCTCGGCGGCCTCTACGGCCTGGGCGTCATCGCGGCGTCCTACGCCGGGTTCGTCGCGTTGCGTGGGTACGGGTCGGTCGAGCTGATCAGCGGCGTCACCGTGCTGGCGTTCTCGGTGGTGACGCTGGGGTGGGTGCTGTTCTCGGTGCTGGTCTCCGGTATCGACGAGACGCTCAGCCCGGCCAAGTTCGCGCTGCTGCCGGTGAGCGCCCCCCGGTTGCAGCCCGGGCTGCTCGTCGCCGGCCTGCTCGGCATCCCTGGCATCGCCACCACCGTCGTCGCGCTCGGGCTGGTCGTGGCCTGGAGCGGTTCGGTCGCCAGCGCGGTCGCCGCCCTGCTCGCGGTGCCGCTGGGAGTGGTGACCTGCTTCCTGCTGTCCCGGCTGGCCACCGACGCGCTGGCCGAGATGCTCTCCACCCGGCGCTTCCGCGATCTCGCCGTGGTCGCGCTGGCCCTGTCCGGGGTCGGCATCGCCATCGGCGTGAACGTGGTGGCCCAGGGCGTCGGCACCGACCCGGCCGCCTGGGGCGCCTCCCTGGAGCAGGGTGCCGAGGTGGCCGGCTGGACGCCGCTGGGCTGGGCCTGGGCGGTGCCGGCCTCGGTGGCGCAGGGGCAGTGGCTGGCCGCGGCGGCGCGGCTGCTGCTGGCGGTGGCCCTCGTGGTGGGCTGCTGGCTCGGCTGGCGGCACTTCCTGCAGCGGCGGCTGACCAGCCCGCTGGAGAGCCGCAGCGGATCGGGCAAGGTCCGTCCCGGCGGTGCGGTGGACCGGCTGTTCGGCACCAGCCCGAAGGGGGCGATCGCCGCCCGGTCGGTGCGGTACTGGCGGCGCGACCCGCGCCACCTGGCCAACCTCGCATCGCTGGTGGTGCTGCCGGCGATGGTGGTGGCCCTGCAGTTCGTCCAGCCCGACCCGCAGGACGTGGTGATCGTGCTGGCCCCGCTCACCATCTCCCTGATCCTCGGCACCGTGGCGGCCTACGAGCTGGCCTACGACGGCTCGGCGCTGGCGCTGCACGTGCACACCGGGGTGCGCGGCCGCGACGACCGGGCCGGACGGCTGCTCGCCGTGGCGGCGCTGGTGGTGCCCCTGCTGATCGTCGTGGTGCTGGTCTGCGTCGCGGTGGCCGGACGCTGGGACCTGCTGGTCGCCAGCCTGGCGATGACCTTCGGCACGGCCCTGGTGGTCAGCGGCGTGGCCAGCTGGATCAGCGTGTTCTGGCCCGGCCACGCCCCGCCGCCGGGGGGCAACCCGTTCGGCAAGGGCTCCAGCGGCGGGGTGGAGGGGCTGCTCTCCTTCGTGCTCATCACCGGGGTGTCGATCGTCGTCTCGGCACCGGTGCTGGCCGCGGGCATCGCCTCGCTGTTCGTCGACGGTCTGGAGTGGCTGGCCCTGGGGCTCGGCCTGGGCATCGGCGCCGCGGTGGTCGCCGGCGGCGTCCTGCTGGGCGGACGCTCGCTGGACCGCCGCTGGCCCGAGGTGATGCGCAGCGTCACCGCCCTGGAGACCTGAGCCCCCGAGCGCCGCTGGACGCCCGGCACCCGGTCGGCCAGAGTGACCGGGTGCCCGCCGCCTGCCTGCCCCCGGACCGCCGCTGGGTCAACGACGCGATCGCCGAGCTCGCCGCCGACGCCACCCGCAGCGCCGACACCCACCTGCTCCGCTTCCCGCTGCCGCGACGCTGGGGTGTCGACCTCTACCTCAAGGACGAGTCGGCGCACCCCACCGGATCGCTCAAGCACCGGCTGGCGCGGTCGCTGTTCCTCTACGGGCTGGTGGGCGGGCGGATCGGCCCGGGCACCACGGTCGTGGAGGCCTCCAGCGGTTCGACCGCGGTCTCGGAGGCCTGGTTCGCCCGGCTGCTGGGGCTGCCGTTCGTGGCCGTGGTGCCGGACAGCACCAGCCGGCGCAAGATCGAGCTGATCGAGTCCCACGGCGGGCGGTGCGTCACGGTGGACCAGGCCGACGCCGTCAACGCCGAGGCCGAGCGGCTCACCGTCAGCACCGGCGGCTACTACCTCGACCAGTTCCGCAACGCCGCGGTGGCCACCGACTGGCGCGGCAACAACAGCATCGCCGCCTCGATCTGGGAGCAGCTGGCCGACGAGCGCCACCCCGACCCCACGTGGGTGGTGACCGGGGCGGGCACCGGTGGCACCTCGGCCACCATCGCCCGCTACGCCCGGCACCGGCGCACCCGCACCCGGCTGGCGGTGGCCGACCCGGAGGGTTCGGTGTACGCCGAGGCCTGGCGCACCGGCCGGCTGGACGTCACCGGACCCGGCTCGCGGATCGAGGGCATCGGACGTCCGCGGGTGGAGCCGTCCTTCCTGCCGCACGTGGTCGACGAGGTCCGCACGGTGGCCGACGCCGACTCCGTGGCCGGGATGCACCTGGTGCACGAGGTGCTCGGGGTGGCGCCCGGCCCGTCCACCGGCACCAACCTGGTGGTGGCCCTCGACCTGGCCGAGCGGATGCGCGACGCCGGGCAGCACGGCAGCATCGTCACGCTGCTGTGCGACCGCGGCGACCGCTACACCGACACCTACTACGACGAGGTGTGGGTGGGCGAGCGGGGGATGGCCGCCGGTGACCGGCTGGACGCGCTGCGCGCCCGCATCGCCGGCGAGGACGACCCCTGGCTCGGCCCGCGGATGCGGGACCCGTCCCCGGCCTGACCGATGGGAGCCGGTCTCAGCCGGGGACGCCTCCGGTGCGGCGGAGGAGCAGGTGGCACTCGGGGAAGCGGTGCATCTCGTCGGGTCGGCTGATGGTCCGCCAGACCTCGGCGAACCCGGCGGCGGCCAGCAGCCGGGCCATCGCGTCGGGGTGCGGTCGCCAGGCCCGGGCGACCTTGTGGTCGAACTCCTCGTGCGGACGCGCGGGGTCGTCCTCGCACTGGAAGGCGACCAGCACCGGGCCGCCGGCCGGGAGCCGGGAACCCCAGACCGCGAACACCTCCGGCAGCTCCTCCGGCGGCACGTGGATCAGGCTGAACCGGGCGATGACGGCGGCGACCGGCTGCTCCGGCGGCAGCGCGGCCAGCCGGGCGTCACCCCGCAGCAGGGTGAGCTGGGGATGCTCCCGGGCGGCGATCGCCAGCATGGCGCTGGACGGGTCGACGCCCACCACGTCCAGCCCGCGGGCGACCAGGTCGGCGGCGACCCCGCCGGTGCCGCAGCCCACGTCGACCACCACCCCGGCGGCGTCCCGGCTGCGCACGGTGTCGGCGAACGCGGCGACGGCGTGCTCCTCCAGCGGCGTGTAGTAGGGGAGCGGGAGCACCTCGTGGTAGGTCTCGGCGAGGACGTCGTAGCCGGGCTGGAGCTGCACCGGCCCAGCCTGCCGTGCGGTGGTCAGGGCGTCCAGCGCGGGTCGCGCCCGGCGGCGCCGAGGGTGCGGTCGAGCAGCGGGGCGTCCTCGGGCACCGGGACCACCGGCCCGAACAGCCCGGCGCGGGCCTGCGGGTCGTCCGGGATCGACGAGCACATCCCGAACGCGGTCTCGAGCGCCTCGGTGTCGGGGGTGTAGGGCAGGCCGGTGGCGACGGCGAGGTCCCACCCGTGCAGCACCAGCTCGTCGGTGACGACCACCGCCATCTCCTCGGCCGGCATCTCGATCCCGCCGGCCACGGTCGTCCCCTCGGTGGCGTCCGGGCGCAGCCACGCCGCGGCCAGGGCGTCCAGCGCGGCCGGCAGGGCGGTGCGCCAGTCGGCGGGCAGGGTGACGGCCGCCGGGTCGGGCGCCGTCCGGGTGGTGGGCCCGTCGACCTTGCGGGCGGCGTCGGCGAAGGCGATCGACAACCCGTGCAGGTGGGCGAGCAGCCCGGCGACGTCGTAGTCGGGGCAGGGGGTGGGGCGACCCAGTGCCTCCGCCGGCACCTCGGCCACCAGTCGGCTCAGCTCGCGGGTCTGTGCGGTCAGGTCGGGCACGGCTCCTCCTCGGGTCATGACGTCCACCGGGTCAGACCCCGCTGCGGTCGCGGACTCATCGGCGGCGATGAGTTCCGGCACCAGGGACGGTCGGACCGGACATGAGCCGCAGCACCGTGATCGCCATGCCCACCACCGACCGGGTGGCCGCCCACGCCTTCTACGGCGCCGGGCTCGGTCTGCCCACCCCCGGCCCGCTGGCCGGGGACGGCGTCCCCGAACCGCTGCAGGTCGAGCTCGGTGAGGGCTGCCGGCTGATGCTGGTGCCTCCCGGAGGGTTCGGCTGGATGACGCCGGGCCGGACGGCCGCCGGGCCCGGCACGGTGGAGTGCCTGCTGAGCCTGCCGGTGGACGCCCCGGCCGACGTCGACGCCCTCGTCGAGCGGGCCCGGGCGGCGGGCGCGGAGGTGGTCGCCGAGCCGGCCGACCAGTCGTGGGGGTACTGCGCGACCGTCGCCGACCCCGACGGCCACCTGCTGCAGGTGATCGCCGAGCCCGCGGCCTGGTCGTGACCGGTCTCGACGACCAGCCCGCCGGCGACGGGGGCGGGCGGCCGGATCACCCGGACGCGAGCGCCCGGACGGTGTCCACGGTGTCGGCCTCCTCCGGCCCCTTGTCGTCGCGGTAGCGCAGCACCCTGGCGAACCGCAGCGCCATCCCGGCGGGGTAGCGGGTGGAGCGCTGGACGCCGTCGAAGGCGATCTCCACCACCTGCACCGGACGCAGCGGGACCACCCAGTCGCCCCGCTCGACCACCCACGGGCTGTCCTCGACGGCGAGGGTGCGGAAGTGCTCGGTCTGCCAGGCCAGCATCTCGTCGGTCATCCCCTTGAAGGTCTTGCCGAGCATGACGAACCCGCCGGTGGCGGGGTCGCGGGCGCCGAGGTGGATGTTGGAGAGCATCCCGCTGCGCCGACCGCTGCCGTGCTCGACCGCGAGCACCACCAGGTCGAGGGTGTGCCGCGGTTTCACCTTCACCCACCCGCGGCCGCGCCGGCCCGCCTCCCAGGGGGCGTCGCTGCTCTTCACCACCACCCCCTCGTGGCCGGCGGCCAGCGCGTGGGTGTCGAAGTCGGCGGCCTCCTGCGGGTCGGACGTCACCAGCCGCGGGACGACCAGGTCGCCGGCCACCGCCTCCAGCGCGGCCGCCCGCACCGAGGCCGGCTCGTCCAGCAGGTCGACGCCGTCGCGGTGCAGCAGGTCGAAGAACCAGCAGGTGAGCACCGGCCCGTCCTGCCCGCCCGCCCCGGCGCGGAGCGCCTCCTGCTCGATCGCCGGCCGGTGCCGGGCCGCGAGTGAGGCGCTCTCCTGGAACGCCACCGCCCGCCCCGCCTGGTCGACCGCCAGCGCCTCCCCGTCCAGCACCAGGCGCTGCGCCGGCAGCGCGCGCACGGTCTCCACCACGGTCGGCAGCCGCTCGGTGATCTCGTCCAGGCTGCGGCTCCACACCCGCACCTCCGCGCCGTCGCGGTGCACCTGGATCCGGATGCCGTCGAGCTTGGCGTCGACGATCCACGGCGGCCGGGTGCCCTCCAGCGCCGCCGCGAGGTCGGGTGCCGAGGACGCCAGCATCGGCCGGACCGGACGCATCACCTCCAGCCGGAACGCGGCCAGCGCGTCCGCCCCGCCGCGCCGGGCCGCCTCGGCCACCGCGGCGGCCGTCCCGCCCAGCATCGCCGCCCG
>NZ_QPKK01000073.1 GCF_003344635.1 Desertihabitans aurantiacus | reverse complement strand
TGCTCTACCCCCTCGGTCACGGCCTGACCTACTGACCTCCGCAACCCCCTGAGGAGAACGAGATGACCACAGTGAACCGACGGCACCTGCTCGCCGGGGCGGGGGCGGCGGCGGTCGCCGTCCCGCTGGCCGGGGCGACCGGCGCCCCCGCGCACGCCGAGACCACCAGCCCGCGGGTGCGCACCGGCGCCCAGGTGCTGGCCGACCGCGGCTGGAGCGGGCTGTCCGGCCGGGTCGGGGTCTTCACCAACCCCACCGGCATCCTGGCCAACGGGCGCAGCATCGTCGACGAGATGCACGAGTCCGGCAACGTCGACGTGGTGGCGGTGTTCGGGCCCGAGCACGGCTTCCGCGGCACCGCCCAGGCCGGCGAGTCCGAGGGCGACACCGAGGACCCGCGCACCGGGATCATGGTCTACGACGCCTACGGAGCCAACGCCACCTCGCTGGCCGGGATGTACCGGGAGGCCGACGTGGACGTCGTCGTCTTCGACATCCAGGACGTCGGCGCGCGCTTCTACACCTACATCTGGTCGATGTACACCGCGATGGAGGCCGCCGCCCGCGAGGGCATCGCCTTCACCGTGCTCGACCGGCCCAACCCGATCGGCGGCACCCCGCGCGGCCCGCTGATGACCCCGGAGTACACCTCCGGCGTCGGCGCCCACGAGATCATCCAGGTGCACGGGATGACGGTGGGGGAGCTGGCCCGCTACTTCAACTCCGAGCTCCTGCCCGAGAAGGCCGGCGCGTCCGTGGGTGACCTGCAGGTGGTGGAGGTCGAGGGCTGGCGCCGCGACATGCTGTTCGAGGACACCGGCCTGCTCTGGGTGCTGCCCAGCCCCAACATGCCGACCCCGCAGACCGCGCTGCTCTACCCGGGCACCTGCCTGTTCGAGGGCACCAACCTGTCGGAGGGCCGCGGCACCACCCGGCCGTTCGAGCTGATCGGGGCGCCCTACGTCGACTACCGCTGGACCGAGTGGCTGACCGCGCGGGAGATCCCGGGGGTGCTGTTCCGGGAGGCCTACTTCAACCCGATCCAGAGCAAGCACGTCGGCAAGGTCTGCGGCGGCGTCCAGGTGCACATCGTCGACGCCGACGCGCTCGACCCGGTCCGGGTCGGGGTGGAGATGCTGGTCGGGCTGAAGGCGCTCTACCCCGAGTTCGCCTGGCGGGAGGACGCCTGGGACCCGCAGCGTCCGTTCTGGATCGACAAGCTCACCGGCTCGCCCCGGCTGCGCACCCAGATCGACGCCGGCGCCGACGCCGCCGACGTCATCGCCGCCTGGAAGCGGGAGACCGCCGCCTTCGCCGCCGACCGCCGCCGCTACCTGCTGTACCGCTGATCCGCACGGCCCCGGGTCGAGCCCGCTCCCGCCGCGTGCGGGGGCGGGCTCGCTCGCGTCCCCGCGCTTCGACAGGCTCAGCGCGCTGTGGTCGGGTCTGCGCCCACGTCCCGACCGGTCGCGGCCCCCGATCCAACGCCCTGAGCCTGTCGAAGGGCGATCCACCCGCGCCCCGTCCCGACCCGGACGCGGCCCCCGATCCAACGCCCTGAGCCTGTCGAAGGGCGAGCCGCGCGAGCCGCCTCGGCGCTGCCGCCGAGGGGTAGCGTGGCACAGTGACCGGCATGGAGCCCGTGGTGGTCGTCGGAGCCGGGATCGCGGGGGTGGCCGTGGCGCGGGCGCTGACCGTGGCCGGCGTCCCGGTGGTGCTGCTCGACCGGGGCCGGCGTCCGGGCGGACGGATGGCCGTGCGCACCACCGACGGCCGCCCCGTCGACACCGGCGCGTCCTACCTCACCGTCTCCGACCCCGGCTTCGAGCAGGTGGTGCGGGACTGGGAGCGGCGCGGGCTGGCCCGACCCTGGACCGACACCTTCGCCGCGGTCGGCGCCGACGGCCGCAGCGAGACGCAGGGGTCGGTGCGCTGGGCCGCCCCGGCCGGGCTGCGCTCGCTGGTGGAGGACCTCGCCGAGGGTCTCGACCTGCGCCGGGTGACGGTGGAGCGGGTCGACACGGCCGACGAGGTCGCCGGTGTCGCCGCGTCGGCGGTGGTGCTGGCGATGCCCGACCCGCAGGCCCGCCGGCTGCTGGGCGACTGCTTCGCCGCCGAGCGGGACGCCCTGGACGACCCCTTCGAGCCGGTGCTGGCCCTCATCGCGCACTGGCGGGAGCGGGTCTGGGAGGAGGTCGACGGGGTGTTCGTCAACGACGACCCGGTGCTGTCCTGGGTGGCCGACGACGGCCTGCGCCGCGGCGACCGCGCGCCGGTGCTGGTGGCCCACTCGACCGCGGGCTTCGCCACCGGGCACCTGGACGACCCCGAGTCCGCCACCGGTGCCATGGTCGCCGCGCTCCGCCGGGTGGTCGGCGCGACGGAGGAGCCGGCCGCCACGCACGTGCACCGCTGGACCTTCGCCCGCCCCGCGTCGGGCCACGACCGTCCCTACCAGCTGGGGGAGTCCCGCCTCGGCGTCTGCGGCGACGCCTGGTCCGACCGCCCCCGCGTCGAGGCCGCCTGGCTCTCCGGCACCGCCCTCGGCCGGGAGCTCGCCTCCCGCCTCTGACCGCCACCCCTGGGCGCGTGGAGGTCATCGCCGTCTCGACCGGCGTGTCGCGGCGTGTCGCCGGCCCCGCCCGCGATGGCGGGCACGTTCCCTGGGGCGTCCCGGTCCGACCACGGTCGGTCCCGCCGCTGGCGATCCACGACGCCGGGATGAGCCGCTCCCGCCGGATCGGTGACGCTCGTCAGCGGTCCAGACGCCCAGCCGGACCTAGCGTCAGGGTCATGCCGAGCAGCGCGACCTCCGTCCCCGCCACCGCCACCCGTCCCGACTCCCCGTCGGCCCCGGCCAGCACCCCCGCCGAGCCCCCGGCCCAGCGCGGCTGGGTGACCGCCGGCTGGGCGGTGCACTGGGTGGTGCGGATGCACCTGGCGCTGGGGCTGCTGGTCTACGGCTGGAGCAAGGTCTTCCTCATGCAGATGGGGCGCGCCGACCTCGGCGACGCGCTGGTGCAGTTCGGCGAGATGAGCCCGATGGGTCTGCTGTGGCGGTTCATGGCGTTCTCGCCGGCGGTGCAGGTGCTGGCCGGGCTGGCCGAGGTGCTGGCCGCCGCGCTGCTGCTGTTCCGTCGGACCGCCTGGCTCGGCGGGCTGCTGGCCGTCGCCGACATGGGCGTGGTGTTCCTGCTCAACCTCACCTTCGACGTCCCGGTCAAGCAGCTGGCCCTGCTGATGTGCCTGGCCGGGGTGGCGGTCGTGGCCCCCTTCGTGCCGCACCTGTGGTCGGTCCTGCGGGGACGGGCCACCGTCCGGCCGCTGCCTACGGTGCTGCCCTGGCCGCCGGTGCACCGCGTCACCCGCTGGCTCGGCGCCGTGGCGGGGGTGGGCGCGCTGGCGGTCTCCGGCGCCGGGTTCGCCGTCGTCACCTCCGGCGGCTTCACCCCCGCCGACACCGCGCTCACCGGCGCGCACCGGGTGGTCGAGGACACCGCCGAGCCCGCCGCCCAGCTCAGCCAGGACACCCGCTGGCAGCAGGTCGCCTTCGGCCAGTACCAGAACGCCGGCTGGGCGCGGGCCGCGATCCGCTACGCCGACGGCCGCTACCAGGAGGGCACCTACGCCGTCGACGGGGACGCCGTCACGCTGCGGCTCTACCCGGTGCGCGAGGGCAGCCAGGGTCTGGTGCGCGACTACGAGCGCACCCTCGAGCTGACCTGGACCGAGCTGGGGGAGGGCCGCGTGCGGCTGGTCGGGGAGGGCGTCGACCTGGTGGTGGCGCCCGACCCCGAGGCCACCTACCTGTTCGACCGCGACTTCTCCTGGACGCCGTCGACGCCGATCAACCGCTGACCCGACTGGCGCTGTCAGCCGCGTGGCGCACACTGCTCCGCATGCCGCGGAGCAGGAGAGCAGCCGACCGGTGGCGCGCACGCGTCACCGAGGAGCAGGCGCCCTACGTCGCCGCCGTGGTCGCGGCCCGGCCCGGGCTGGCGCGGCTGTTCCGGGAGATGGAGGCCGGCGGGCTCGTCCCCATCGACCACCACGGCCACGGCTACTACCTGCTGGTCGATCAGCACGCGGGCGACCCGGCCCGCAAGTACGCGGTCGGTGACGACGGCGGCCTGTACTGGGCACCGATCGCCGACCGCGACGACGACCCGGCGCGCGACGCCCACACCTGGGTGATCATGTACGGCCTGCGGTGGCTGGCGCTCGACGAGCGGGGCCGGCTGCTGGCCCGCTGGGGCGAGGAGCTGGTGCCGGTCGCCGACAAGGTGCGCACCGACCTCGCCGCGCTGCGGGAGAGGAGGACGCGACGGTGACCTCCGCGGGGTATCCCCAACGGGATTCGAACCCGCGCTGCCGCCTTGAAAGGGCGGAGTCCTAGGCCGCTAGACGATGGGGACCTGGGCAGCACTCTAGCCGCCGGGGACGCCTGCGGCCCAACCGTCGGGGGATCGGTTGGGCCGCAGGGGGCTCGGGTCCGACGCTCAGAACGTCGTGACGTGGATGTGGTTCTTGTGGTTGGCGTTGTCCGAGCCGCGGTCGGCCATGTAGCGCCAGCCCTCACCGCTGCGACGGACGTTCCAGATGCGCTGGTCGTAGATGATGTACTCCACGTTCAGCTGGGAGGCGTTGTTCTTGATCCACTCTGCCATGTCCTTGCCGAGCGCCCGGCTGGAGGCCGAGCGGTAGTTCGGCAGCATGGCGTCCAGCGCCTTGCCGGAGGGGTGGTCGGGGATCGCGTCCGGTCGCACGCCGTGGTAGGTGGTGACCTGCGGGTAGCGCGCCTTGAGCCGGGCCAGCAGGTAGCGCGAGTTCGACGTCAGTCCCGACTCACCGGTGACGGTGACCTTGCCGCCGCGGCCGTCGGTGTCGTCCTGGGCGTTTTGGCGCGGGGTCTCCTTCGAGAGGTACTGGGCGGTCACCCAGCGCACCGCACCCTTGTAGACCACCTGCGCCCGGCCGTGCTCGACCTTGCCGGTGATCTCGAGCTTGGTGCCGGTCTTCACGTCGGTGATGGTCGAGCCACCCCGGGAGGCGGTGCGGATGGCCAGCAGCGTGGTGGCGTACCGCACCCCGGTGACCTTCGGCTTGGCCGGGGCCTTCGGACCGGCGGCCTCGCCCTGCGGCCGCTTCTCCGACAGGTACTGCGCCGAGACCCACCGCTTCTTGCCCTGGAAGGTGACCTGGGCGTAGCCGTTCTCGACGACCTCGTGGAAGAGGAAGCCGTAGCCGCGGCCGGCCACGTTGACGATGGGAGCGCTCTTGCGCGGCTCGGTGCGCACGTTGAGCGCGGTGGTGCCGTAGCGCCACACGCCCTTGGCGTTGCCTACCGGGGCCGGCTTCGTCTCGGGCTTCGGCTTCGGTGCGGGCTTGGGCGCGGGCTTGGCCCCCGACGGCATCGGCTCCTTCGGCTGGGAGGTGCCGGACGGCTTGGTCTCGCTCAGGTAGCGCGCGGAGACCCAGCGGGTCTTGCCCTTGAAGGTGACCTCGGCGAACCCGTTCTCCTGGCGGCCGTGGTAGATGAAGCCGTAGCCCCGGCCCGCGACGTCGACCACCTTGGCGCGCAGGCTCGGGTCGGTGCGGACGTTGAGGTTGGTGGTGCCGTAGCGCCAGGTCTTCTTCGCGTCGGGGGTCTTGCTGCCGGGCTTGTCCGGGCTGAGGTACTGGGTGGTGACCCAGCGCGACTTGCCCTTGAAGTTGACCTCGCTGAAGCCGTTCTTCGTGGCACCGGTGACCTGGAAGCCGTAGCCCTTGCCGGCCACGGTGACGATCGGGGAGCTGATGCTCGGCCCGGTCCGGACGTTCAGCGCGACCGTGCCCCAGCGCCAGCCCTTGGACGGCTTGGCGTCGTCGGCCTCGGCATCGGAGTCGCTCAGCACCACGTAGTCCGACGAGATCCAGGCTGACGTGCCGGAGTAGGTGACCGGCGTCCAGCCGTTCTTGGCCTTGCCCTTGGTGGGCAGGCTCTGCCCGGTCGAGAGCGAGCCGAGGACGCGGTGCTTGGTGCTCGGCCCGGTCCGGACGTTGACGTTCGTCGTCGCGGTGACCATCTCGTCGCCGGCCTCGGCGACGGTCGTGGCCACCAGCGAGACGCCCGAGATGAGGCCGGCGGCCACCATCAGAGATGCCGCCGCCCCCCCGATGCGTTTCAGGGCGCTGTTCACCGATCTGTCCTCCCCGACGGCCTTCCCCTGCCGTCAGTCGTGGGCGTGATCGACGCGGTCGGACGTCCCCCAGACCCCTTGTGTCACATCTGACACACGAGCCCCGACCACCACATCAACCTCAAACTGCTCAGGACACTAAGAGGCAACGCTCAGGATCCGCAATAACCCTCAACCTCAGGTGCAAGTCGACACGCCGTACTACTGGCTAAGAACTACACGCGTGTCATTCATCGTCCGCTACCCTGACGCGGTGCTGTCGATGGAGCGCGAGGAGTTCGACCACCTCGTCGAGCAGGCCCTCGCCGACGTCCCGACCGAGCTGGCCGCACTGGTCGAGAACTGCGTCATCGTGGTCGAGGACGACGCCCCGGCCGAGGAGCCGGGCCTGCTCGGCTTCTACGACGGTGTGCCCCTGACCGAGCGCGACACCGGCTACGGCGGCGTCCTGCCCGACCGGATCGTCGTGTTCATGAATCCCACGCTGGCGATCTGCGAGACCCGCGAGGACGTCGTGGAGGAGGTGACGATCACCGTCGTGCACGAGATCGCCCACCACTTCGGCATCGACGACGACCGGCTGCACGAGCTCGGCTGGGCCTGAGCACCTGCGTCAGGACCAGACCAGGAGCAGCAGCCCGGCGCCCGCGCCGATGGTCAGCACCAGCAGCACCATCACCAGGTTGATCCGCCCGTCGGGCAGCTGCCCCCGGGTGCGGACCGCCACCTCGGCCGCGGTGTAGCGCCGTCCCGCCAGCAGCGCCATCCCGAGCCCGAGCGCCAGCGCGACGCCGCCGAGCAGCAGCCCGGGCAGCATGGCCTCGGTGGCGACCAGCCGGGCCACCACCAGCGCCGCCACCGTCAGCGAGAGCAGGGTGCGCTGCCAGGCCAGCCGGGTGCGCTCGTTCTGCGCCCCCGGGTCCCAGAGCCGGGCCGGCCCGTCCTGCCCGGAACGGCTCACACCAGGACGACCACGGCGATCACCGCCACCAGCACCAGGGTGCTGGTGAGCAGCAGCATGGCCGGGGAGGAGGGCAGCGGGCGGTGCAGCCGCAGCGCCTTCTCGTTGCGCGCCCAGCGGGCCAGCGCGACCACCCCGGAGAGCACACCGCAGACCACCAGCACGGCGGCGGCGAGATGGGCCAGCAGCTCCCGGCCCGGCAGCAGGCCGGCGATCGTGGTGAGTGCGACACCGGCGGTGAGGAAGGCGAGCCCGGTGCGGATCCAGGCCAGGAAGGTGCGCTCGTTGGCGAAGGTGAAGCGGGGGTCGGGCTCCTCGCCGACGCCGTACACCGAGCGTGGCCAGCGACGGTCGACGGGGTCCTCGGCTGGCACGACGGTCATCCTAGACAGGCGGGTCCTCGCCGCGGTCGGGTGAGGTGACGGCGCCGGCGTCCACCACCACCCAGCTCTGCCGCCGGTCGCTCACCCAGCGGGCGCACCGGCCGAGCACCGTGGACGGCACCCAGCCCGACTGCAGGTCGGCGGTGCTGACCGGGGTGGCTCCGGTGGCGATCTGCACCTCGTCGCGGGCGCGGGCGTCGAGCCCGGTCACGGCGAGCAGCCGGCGGGTGCGCTGGATCTGGTTGACCTCGAGCGTGCGCACCAGGACCGGGTCGATCTCGGGGGCGAGCACGACGTGGGCGGAGGCTGGCCGCTCGAGGAAGGGCAGCAGCGCCCGCAGGCTGCGCACCGGGTCGACGCAGAGCAGCACGAGCGGCTCGTCCAGGACGGCCCGTCCGGAGGCCCGGTCGGTGACGAACCCGGCGGCCGCCATCCCGTGCCCGAGGCGGGTGGCCGCGACCAGCTGACGCTCCAGCTCGGTCCGCTGGGCCGCGGACAGCTCGGTGCTCGGGGCGTCCGGCGGCGGCGTTCCGGCCTGCTCGTCGCTCAGGTAGAGCGGCGAGACCTCGCCGCCGGGGCCGGGGATCGCGCGGGCCGGTGGTCGCAGCAGCAGCTCCTCGCGGGCGCGCTGGCGGTGCCGGTCGTGCAGGGCGCCGAACAGGATGACACCCGTGCCGACGATGAGGACGGCGACCAGCCAGAAGACCCAGGACGGCACGGCGGCAGCCCCGACGAGGTCAGTGCAGGTCGCGCTCGGTGTACTCCTCGCGCGGCGGCCGGCTGCCGTCGTCGACCACCCGACGGGTCGTGGTGCGGCG
The DNA here is from genome assembly GCF_003344635.1 of Desertihabitans aurantiacus. Classification (GTDB taxonomy): domain Bacteria; phylum Actinomycetota; class Actinomycetes; order Propionibacteriales; family Propionibacteriaceae; genus Desertihabitans; species Desertihabitans aurantiacus. Next base: position 6,415 of record NZ_QPKK01000073.1, on the reverse strand, counting down.
GGGAGCGCGGGTGCTCTGCATCCAGATCAGACCGATGATGATGCCGATCACCCCGGCACCCATGAGGATGTAGCCGATCAGCTGCAGGTCGACGGCCTCGAGGTCGACGTCGACCGCGAAGGCGAGGATGGCACCGATCACCAGCAGGGCGATACCGGGTCCGATCTTCATCGTCGTGCTCCCTTCCTCGGGCGCCCGGAGCGGGCTGCTCCCACCCTAGGCGATGACCACCGGCGGGTGCGCCGGTGCCGTCCCGGCGCGCCACGGGGCCCGGGTCCGATGAGACCGGCGCCCGTGCCGGGTCGTACCCCCTCAAGACCCCAGCCGAACGGGAGGACGAGGATGAGCGAGCTGCAGGAGCTGGTGGAGGAGCCGACGCGGACGGGGGCGGTGCCCGGGGTGGTCGCCCTCGTCGCCACGGGCGGTCGGCGTGAGGTCGCCGCGGCCGGTGTCCGGGCCCTCGGCGGGGTGGCGATGAGCCGGGACACGGTGTTCCGGATCGCCTCGCTGAGCAAGTCGTTGCTGGCCGCGGCGGCGATGGCGCTGGTCGACCGGGGACGGCTCGGCCTGGACGACGAGGTGCGCCGCTGGCTGCCCGAGCTGTCCTCGCCGTCGGTGCTGCGCACGCCGACCTCGGAGCTCGACGACGTGGTGCCGGCGGAACGGCCGATCACGGTGCGGCACCTGCTCGAGTTCTCCGGCGGGCACGGGATGGTGCCGCAGTTCGACGCGCCGGTGGTCGTCGCGCTGATGGAGCGGCTGCACCAGGGGCCGCCGGAGCCGCAGCGGACCCCGGCGCCGCAGGAGTGGATGGCCCGGCTGGCGGAGATCCCGCTGGTGCACCAGCCCGGCCGGGGCTGGACCTACAACACCGGGGCGGACGTGCTCAGCGTGCTGCTGTCCCGGGTGGAGGGCGCCAGTGTGGCGCAGGTGCTCGCCGACACCGTCCTCGAGCCGCTGGGTCTGCACGACACCGGGTTCTGGGTGCCGGCCGACAAGCGGGAGCGGTTCGCGACCTCCTACCGCGCCGACGGCTCCGGCGAGCTGGTCGAGGTGGACGGGCCGGACGGGCAGTGGAGCGAGGAGCCGGCGTTCTGCTCCGGCGCAGGCGGCCTGGTCTCCACCGTCGACGACTGGTGCACCTTCGCGCAGATGCTGCTCGCCGGTGGTCAGCACGCGGGACGCGCCGTGCTCTCGGCCGAGGCGGTGCGGCAGATGACGAGCCCGCAGAACCGGGCCGAAGCGGGCAACATCTTCCTGGAGGACCAGGCCTGGGGCTTCGGTGGCAGCGTCGACGTCTCCGCCGACCAGCCCTGGCAGGTGCCCGGACGCTACGGCTGGATGGGTGGCACGGGGACCGCCGGCTACCTCTACCCCTCGAGCGGGAGGGTGGCGGTCTGGTTGTCGCAGCGTGAGCTGGCCGGCCCGTCCGACTTCGCCACCGTCGGCCGCTTCCTGACCGGGGTCGCACGCCCGAGCCGCTGAGCACGCCAGGACGTGGCACATCCCGCTGCGACTACGCAGCGGGATGTGCCACCAGGTGCGGTCAGTGCTTCTTCTTCTCCTGGAACCGGGGGTCGTCGACCCCGGGCGTCCAGTTGAGGGTGGCGGCACGCTCCAGGAACTCGTCGGTGGAGATGTCACCGCCGGCGTAGCGGTTGGCGAGGATGGTGCGGGCCTCGAACTCCGGCGGGCGGAAGAACGAGGGCGGTCCTGCCAGCCGGCCGCGCTTGGCCAGGAAGAGCAGGGTGCCGACGAAGAGGATCGTGAACAGCAGGAACATGAGACCTCCAAGGATCGGGACGAAGGGCGGTGGGCCGTCGAAGGCCGGGTGGTGGATCGGCATGTCCACCAGCGTCGCCGCGGCGGTGCCCGCAGACATCGGTCAGGCGACGACACCTGTGCTGCGCCCGCTGACGTAGGACGGCTACGTACCGCACCGGATGCGAGCGCCCCGACGCCGTCCTACGCTCGGCAGCGTGTCCCGGCCGGCGGGCACCGGAGGAGCGGAGGAGGGCCGGTGGTGCGAGCTCATCCGCGGGTGCTCCTGCTGGACGTCCCCCTGGCCCTGCTCGTCGGGCTGACGACCTGGGTCAGCCTGTTCCTCGCCAAGATGCCGGTCGGCGGGCCGTACGGCGCGCCCTGGGAAGGTGGGGGACCGCCCTGGCGGGAGCCGTCGGCGCCACCCTTCGCCGCCGTCGACGTCCCGCCGCTGCTGGGCGTGGCGGTGCTGGTGCTCGTCGTCGCCGTCGCACTGCGCCGGCTGCGGCCGCTGGCGGCGTTCCTCGGGGTGGTGCTGGCCGCCGCGGTGCTGCTGGCCTGGGACGCCCCGTTCTGGCCGCTGTGCTTCGCGCCGGCCCTCTCGCTGCTGGCGCTGGCCTCGACCTTCCCGCCACGCCGCTACCTGCCCTGGACCGCCCTGCTGGCGCCCGTGCTGGCGCTCGGCTGGTGGTCCGCCCCGGAGCAGGACACCGACGCCGACCGCGTCCTCGCCCAGAACGCCACCATGACGACCTTCGCGCTGGTGGTGTTCGCGGTGGCGCTGCTGCTGGGCACCCTGCGCCGCGCGCGCTGGCTGGCCGCGCAGCGGATCCGCGCGGACGAGCTGCGCCAGAGCGCGGACGCCGAGCGGCTGCGGATCGCCCGGGAGGTGCACGACGTGGTCGGTCACTCGCTGTCGGTGATCACCATGCAGGCCGGGGTGGCGCTGCACGTGGTGGACCGGCGTCCTGACCAGGTGGAGGAGTCGTTGCGCGCGATCCGCCGCACGGGGCTGGAGGCGATGGCCGAGCTGCGGGCCGCGATGGGGGTGTTCCGCGACGGCGAGGTCGGCACCGCCCCGCTGGCCGGGCTGGACCGGATCCCGGTGGTGGTCGAGGAGCTGCGGGCGGCGGGACGGCAGGTGGGGCTGGAGGTGCCCGACAACCTGGGGGAGGTGTCGCCGACGATCGCCCACGCCGCCTACCGGATCGTCCAGGAGTCGCTGACCAACGTCGGCAAGCACGCCGGCGGCGCCCCGGCCGAGGTGCGGCTGTCGCGGGACGGGTCGACGCTGGTGGTCACCGTCGCCGACGCCGGCCCGGCGCTGGCGCACCCGCCGGAGCCCGGGCACGGGATCGCCGGGATGAGCGAGCGGGCCCGTGGCGTCGGCGGCAGCCTGGACGTCCGCGCGGTGCCGGAGGGCGGGGTGCGGGTGACGGCGCGGCTGCCGCTGCAGGGCGAGGCCGGGCGCGGAAGCGGAGGAGGCCGGTGACGATCGCCGTGGCGGTGGCCGACGACCAGTCGCTGATCCGGATGGGTCTGCGGGTGCTGGTCGAGGCCGAGGACGACCTGGAGTTCGCCGGCGAGGCCGAGAACGGGCACGCGGCGGTGCAGCTGGTGCGCCGCCGGCGTCCTGACGTCATCCTCATGGACATCCGGATGCCGCTGCTCGACGGGATCGAGGCGCTGCGCCAGATCTCGGCCGACGAGAGCCTCGGCGGCACCCGGGTCGTCATGCTCACCACCTTCGAGAACGACGACTACGTGCTGGACGCGCTGCGCGCCGGCGCCGCGGGGTTCCTCGTCAAGGACGACGACCCGACCGAGATGCTGCGGGCGATCCGGCTGGCCGCGGCGGGGGAGTCGCTGCTGTCGCCGTCGGTGACGCAGCGGGTGATCGCCTCGGTGCGCGAGGGACCGGTGCGGCGGGTGCAGCCGCACCCGCTGCTGGGCGAGCTGACCGACCGTGAGCGGGAGGTGCTCGGGCTGATCGGCGAGGGCCTCAACAACGAGGAGATCGCGCAGCGGCTGGTGGTCAGCCCCGCCACCGCACGCACCCACGTCAGCCGGGCGATGACCAAGCTCGGCGCCCGCGACCGCGCCCAGCTGGTGGTGATCGCCTACCGCTCCGGGCTGGTCTGAGCGATCTCGCCAATCGGCTCGGCCAGCGCCTGGGTGTGCCGGTACCGCAGGTACTCCGCGCAGGCGACGGCGGCGGCCAGGTAGACGACCCCGAGCACCCGCTGGTAGGGCGCGTCACCGAGCAGCTGGGCGACGCCCGCCAGGAGGAAGGCGGCGCCCGTGGTCGTCCCTGCCCGGTCAGCCGCCGAGCGCCTCGGCGATGTTGCGGATCTGCTCCTGCCCGGCGACCGCGGTCGCGATGCCGAAGACGACCACCGCCCAGATCATCGCGACGAGCCGCCAGCCGCGGATCCTGATCGGTGCCGGCAGCAGCCGACGGTTGATCAGGATCAGCAGGCCGGAGTAGATGAACATCATCGCCCCGCCGACCACCGCCGAGATCACCAGCAGCGCCAGCGGCTGGTCGAACCCGATCAGCAGCACCAGGACGCCGATCGCCACCAGACCCCAGACCAGACCGGCGTAGAGCTTGTTCTCATCCGCCTTGCGGGCGTAGGAGGTCTTGACCACGTCGGCGGCCATCCGCGAGGTGTAGTCGACGATGCCCAGGGCCGCTCCGAACAGCGAGACCGCACCGACCACCCAGAAGAGGTACTTGAACCACGAGCCGACGCGCTCACCGAGCACCTGGCCCTCAGCCTGCACGAAGGTGACGTCGTCGTTCAGCCCCTCGGTGCCGTAGACCGTCGAGTAGGCCAGCAGCGAGGTGAAGACGATGGTGATGAGGGTGATGAGGACGAAGGTCACCAGCTGCTCGACGTTGGCGAACTTCCACCAGCCGCGCCACCGGGTCAGGTTGTCCGGAGTGGGCTCGAAGACGTAGCCGGTGCTCGGCTTCGCCTCCTTCTGACCCGTCACCGGGCTGACCAGCCGCGGCACGTAGGTGCCCATGCCGAAGCCCTTGTCACGGATCCAGTTGGCCTGCACCAGGTTCTGCCCGCCACCGGCGCCGGCGAAGGCGAGCGCGCCGACGAGGACGGCGAAGCCCAGCTGCTCGTACGGCAGGGACGCCTGGGTGACCGCCTGCGGCAGGTCGGCCCAGGTGTCGGCGCCGATCGCGAACACGGCCGCCACCGCGAACAGCAGCAGCGCGGCCGCCACCTTGATCATCTGCGCCCGCTCGAGGGCCACGTAGACCACCGGGGCGAGGGTGAGGATGAGCCCGATCACGACCAGCAGGCCGATCGCGATGAAGCGGGCCTCGCCGCCGGTCATGAAGGAGATGATCGTCGCGCTGCTGGTGGCCCACCCCGGCCAGAGGTTGGCGAAGTAGGTGAGGATCGCGAAGAACAGTCCCCAGTGCTTCCAGTACCGGCTGAAGCCGGTGAGCGCGGTCTCGGCGGTGGCGAGGGTGTAGCGCTCGACCTCCAGGTTGATGAAGAACTGGGTGAGCAGCCCGACGACCGCCGCCCAGACGAAGACCAGCCCGACCTGGGAGGCGATGTAGGGGTAGATGATGAACTCACCCGACGACAGACCGACCCCGGCGGCGATGATTCCCGGCCCGATCAGCTTCCGGTAGCGCGACGGTGGTTCCGGCAGCACCTCGACCTTCGGTCGTGGCAGGTGCTTGGTCGGGAACGCGTCGGCGGCGCTCACGCTGGCACCCGGTGCGGTGGACGACTCATCTCGGCACTGAGACATGGGTCCGTTCTACCGTCTGCGACCTGCCGGTTGTCCAGGGGGTGTGGTTGGATCGGGCGATGGCGGCCGGGCAGCACACCCGTGGCCGGTCCGACAGCGGGCCGGTCCTGCTGGCCCTGGCCCTGGGTTGCGCAGGTCTGCTGCTCCTGCTGCTGGCCCTGGCCGCGCGGACGGCGCCGGCCTCCCCGATCACCGAGGTGCCCTCGTTCGGCTACCCGAGCGCGCCCGCCGCACCCCCGGGTGAGGGCTACGGCGCACCCCGGCAAGAGCCGTCCGTGCTGCCCGAGCCCGCTCCGCCGCCGGCCTGGGCGGCCCCGCTGGCCGAGGTGCTGGTGCTGCTGGCCGTGGTGGTCGCCGTGCTGGTCGCGGCCGTGGTCGTCCTCCTCGTCGTCCGCGGGGTCCGCGCCCGGCAGCGACCGGTCGGCATCGAGGACGACGCGGAGACGGTGGTCGACGTCGCCGAGGTCCGCGAGCACCTGGCCCGCAGCCAGACCGAGATCGACGTCGAGGGCGACGTCAACCGGGCGGTGGTGCGCTGCTGGCAGGGTCTGGAACGGCTCGCCGCCGCGGCCGGCGCACCCCGGGCCGCGCACCAGACCGCGCGGGAGTACACCGTCGCGGTGCTCACCGCGGCCGCGCTGCCCGAGGGCCCGGTGCACCGGCTCGCCGACGTCTACGAGGACGCCCTGTTCTCCGGCACCCGGCTGCCGGAGTCCGCCCGGCAGACCGCGCTCACCGCACTCACCACCCTCCGCGAGGCGACCGAGCAGCGGGACACCCAGCCGGCGCCGTCCGCGTGGGCTCCCGCGGACGTCCCGGCCGGCGGCCCGGGTGACCGGGGGGCGGGCCGGTGAGCCGACGTCCGCGG
>NZ_QPKK01000072.1 GCF_003344635.1 Desertihabitans aurantiacus | reverse complement strand
GCAGCTGCACCAGGGCCAGCACGAGCAGGGCCACCGCGGCGGTGGTGGCGGTGGTGTACTTCATCAGCGCGGTGGCAGCGAGCAGGACCGCCGCGAGCGGCACGCCCCAGCGGGCTCGGGCCAGCCCCGCGGCGACGGCGGCCACCGCCAGCGCGCTGGCCGACCACTCCGGCTGCCAGACGTCGCGCTGCGGGGCCCAGACGAGGGCGACGAGCACCCCGGTCGCCAGCGCGGCGGCCTGCGTCGCCGGCAGGTGGGAGCGCAGCGCACGCGCCAGGCAGGCCGCGGCCACCCCGCAGAGCAGCCCGCCGACCAGCAGCCAGAGCACCTCCCGGGTGGCGGGCTCGCCCCAGGTCACCGCGTCCACCGCCGCCATCAGCAGCCGGTTGGTCATCGGCCGGTGGGCCCAGATCTCGGCCGGCGACCAGCCGGTCGCGGCGGTCGTGTGCAGCGCCCCGAGCGTGTAGCGGACGTCGCCGTTCAGGCTGAACACCGGCGCCCGGACCGCGCCGAGCAGCAGACCGAGCAGCGGCCAGGCCAGCCACCACCACCGCACCGACCGCGGGCGGCCGGCAGGCTCGTCGGCGGTGCGGCGCAGGTGGGTGGTGCGGTCAGCGACGGGCACGGCGGACCCGGCGGTAGAGCTTGCGAGCGCGGGTGACGGCCTCGCGGATCCGCGGGTGGTCGGCCTGACTGGCCTCGAGCAGGACGCGCTGCACCGGCGTGCGCTGGGGGCCGGGGAGCTCGGCGGCCAGCAGCCGCCGCTTGTAGAAGTAGCGCTTGTAGGCCGGGTAGTTCTCGCTGAGGAACTGCACCGCCGCCGGACGCAGGTGCTCGGTGTGGCCGGGCTGCATGGCGTGCGCCACCGCGGTCAGCAGCGGCGCCAGCTCCTCGGCGCCGGGCCGGTCGGCGCGACGCAGGTCGGCCACCGACTGCGGGACCAGCTGGTCGACGATCGTCAGCGGGATGCGGTTGCTGTTCTGGTAGGGCCGCAGGACGGTCAGCAGCGTGCCGGTGCCGAGGCTGGCCACCGGGATGCCGTAGAGGTTGGCCGCCGTCATCAGCGCGGTGGAGAACGCGCTGAGCACCAGACCCACCGAGAGGCGCTCGTAGAGCACCTCGGCGATGATCGGCTCGTCGAAGACCACGAGCCGCACGCCGAGCTCCTCGGCGCGGCGCTGCAGCGGCGTGATCATGGCCGACCCCGCACTCGGGTGCGGCTTGAAGACGACGGTGCCGAAACCCGCCTCGGCGGCCAGACCGAGCAGGCGCAGGTGCAGGTCGGTCTCCTCCTCCAGCGTGATCAGCTCGAGGTCGCTCATGTACTGGCCCAGCACGAGCGCCACCGGCTCGTCCGCCGGCACCGGCAGCGCGAGGTGCTCGCCCAGCCCGGCCACCACGGCCCGGAAGGCCGCGGTGTCGACCACCTCGGTGCGGGCGCCCCACTCCGAGAGCAGCAGCGGGCGCAGCCCCGGCACCAGGTCCAGGTGCAGCACCCGGTCGATGCGGGTGCCGACGGTCGCGCCCAGCCGGTCGCGGGTGGGCCCGTAGCTCATCAGGCCGTCGGCGTAGACGTCGATGGTGGCGTCGGGGAACATGCGGCAGACCGTCGTCGCCGGCGGGGCCTGGATGCTCTCGCAGACGATCTGCACGTCCGCCTCGCCGATGCCCCACGCCTGGCGCGCGGCGCGCTCCCACATCAGCAGCTCCTCCTCGCGGGGGCGCCAGGCCGACGGGTGCAGGGGGGTGATCCAGGCGTTGTAGTCGACCACCTCGTCGAAGTGGTGGGCGAGGTCGTCGAAGTCGGGCTGGTCGACCAGCCGCGGCGACGTCTCGGGGTGCGCGGAGTTGTTGCTCAGCACCAGCACCCGCCGGTCGGGCCGGCCGAGCTGGCCGGAGTCGGCGAGCGCGGTCAGGGTCACCGTGCCGTAGAGGGTGGAGGCGAGGCAGAGCTGGACGGTCGGACGCGGGCGCGCGCTCGGACGGGGCTCGACGATCTGCTCGGTCATGCGGGCAACCCCACCTTGGAGAGGACGTGGCGACGGTCGGGGGACTGCAGCGCGTACTGCTCGGCGAAGGCGTCGTCCCACAGCACGGCCAGCGACTGGGAGGCCCGTCGGCGCAGCTCGGCCTTGAGGGCGTGGCTGTACTCGGGCTTGGTGAGGTGGAAGTAGAGCAACGCCAGGTAGGTCCGGGCCACCTTGGGCTCGAACCGCGCGAAGTCGGGGTTGGCGCGGACGGCGGCGAGCACCTTCTCGTAGGAGGGGATGAAGTCGAACTGCCGGTCGTCGGTGATGGCGGTCAGGGAGGACGTCACCTCCCGGCGCCAGAACTGCCCGGTCAGCCCGACCACGGCGAAGGAGTCGGCGGCCAGGTAGAGCCGCCACATCTGCTCACGGTCCTCCGCGGTGCGCAGGCTCTCGTCGAAGCGCAGCACGTCGAGCTCGTCGTGCAGCCGGCGGGAGTAGATCCCGGTCCAGGGCTGGGGCACGTCGATGGAGGTGGAGAGGGTGACCGGCAGGATGCCGTTGCGCGGCGAGTCGGGCACGCGGCGCGGCCCGTGCGGGATCCGGTGCACCTGCCGCCGGCGTCCGTGCACCCGGACGTGGTCGGCCCGGACGAAGTCGACGCCCAGCTCCTCGATCGCCGCGATCATCGAGGTGTAGTGGTCGGGGGCCACGAAGTCGTCGCCGTCGAGGTAGCAGATGTAGTCGCCCTGGGCGCGGGAGAGGGCCAGGTTGCGGGTGGCCGAGATCCCCAGGTTCTGCTCGTTGCGCAGCAGCGTGGCGTTCGGCACCCGCTCGACCAGCCGGGTGAGCTGGTCGTAGGTGCCGTCGGGAGAGCAGTCGTCGACGAGGATGAACTCGATGTCGGGGGTGGCGGCCCGGCTCAGGCTGGTCAGGGTGTGGGCGACGATGGACTCGATCGAGTAGAACGTGGCGATGACGGACAGTCGTGGCATTCGGTCGGGTCTGCTCCTCGTACGGGGGTCTGGGTGCGTCTCAGGCTCCAGCGCCGGGTAGTAGGCTAGTGGCAACGCCGGGGCGCAGCCGTCCGAGCGCGTGTTTGACCCTCGTCGCCCGCGACGCGTAAGGTAGCCCCTCGGTGCTTGCCTCCAGCTCTGCGTGGCCCCGCTCCGCGGTGGCCCCGGCGGTCAGCCGGCACCGAACCAAGACGTGAGAAGAGAGAAGGTCAGTCGTGTACGCGATCGTGCGCTGTGGCGGACGCCAGCACAAGGTGGCCGTCGGCGACGTCGTCACCATCGACAAGGTGGCGGACGAGGCCGGGGCCGAGCTCCAGCTCCAGCCCCTGCTGCTGGTCGACGGTGACACCGTCACCACCGACAAGGGTGCCCTGGACAAGGCCACCGTGACCGCGGAGGTGCTGGCCGAGACCAAGGGTCCCAAGATCCGCATCCTCAAGTACAAGAACAAGACCGGCTACCGCAAGCGCCAGGGCCACCGCCAGCGCCACACGCAGGTCAAGGTCACCGGGATCAAGGGCTGAGGGAGACAGGCAATGGCACACAAGAAGGGCGCGTCGTCCACCCGCAACGGGCGCGACTCCAACGCCCAGCGGCTCGGTGTGAAGCGCTTCGGCGGCGAGGACGTCAACGCCGGCGAGATCATCGTCCGCCAGCGCGGCACCCACTTCCACCCCGGTGACAACGTCGGCCGTGGCGGGGACGACACCCTGTTCGCGCTGCGTCCGGGCACCGTCGAGTTCGGCACCCGTCGCGGGCGTCGGGTGGTCAACATCCTCGAGCGCGACGCCGTCGCCAGCTGACTGCTGCTGTACCCCAAGAACCTCAAACCTCCGGGATTTTAGGTTCTTGGGGTACAGTGCTGTCCATGGCCGGTCCCTTCTTCCCCGGCGCGGGAACCAGCCCCTTCCGGCTGGAGGGCCGCGACCGCGAGCTGCGCACGTGGCACCGGATGCTGACCGACATCGGCGTCTTCGGCCACACCCAGGAACGCCAGCTGATCCTGCAGGGGGTCCGCGGGGTCGGCAAGACCTCGCTGCTCAAGCAGTTCGCCGAGGACGCCGTGGCTCAGGGCGGGCTGGCGGTGCGGGTGCGCTGCCAGGCCAGCGCCCGGGAGCCGCTGATGGAGCGGGTCCGGGCCGCGGTGCAGCAGACGCTGCAGCGGCCGCCCGACTTCACCGATGTCCACGGCCGGGTGGTGCGAGCCGCGATCACGACCCCGGTCGGCGGTCTGGAGGTCGAGCGTGAGCTGCGGCCGGAGTCGCCGGGGCTGACCGACACCGCGTTCATGCAGGAGCTGGTGGACGCCACCACCGAGGTCCGCCGCCGCGGCGGGCTGGGGCTGGCCCTGCTGGTCGACGAGACCCAGTACGCCGACCAGGCCAGCCTGGTCAACCTGTCCGAGCTGGTCTCGCTGATCGGGGAGCGCGACGGCGACAAGCCGCCGCTGCTGCTGTGCTTCGCGGGGCTGCCCGACACCGTGGAGAAGGTCGGGCGCTCCTCCAGCCACGCCGAGCGGGTCTACCGCACCCTCGAGCTGGGCTACCTGGACGCCGACAGCACCCGCGACGCCTTCCTGCTGCCGGTGCACGAGGCCGGCGGGCGCTGGACACCGGAGGCGCTGACCGAGGCGGTCACCGTCTCCGGCGGCTACCCGGCCTTCATCCAGGAGTACGGGCAGGCGTTCTGGGAGCTGCGGCGCGGCGACCTGATCGACGCCGACGTGGTGGCCGAGGGTGTCCGCGCGGCCGGGCCGCAGATCGAGGCCTACTTCCAGGGCGCCTGGAACGCCGCCCCGCCGCTGGGGCGCTCGGCGCTGCTCGAGCTGGCCCGGGCGGGTGGCCGGCTGCGGATGCGCGAGCTGGCGACCGCCCTGGGGCGCGGCTCGAGCAGCGAGATCTCCTGGGCGGTGGACGAGCTGCGCCGGCGCGGCACCGTCACCCGCCCTGAGCGTGGGGTGGTCGTCTTCGGCCGCCCCGGCATGCGGGAGTGGGTGCTCGCCCAGCAGGACGACGGGGACGACCGGTGAGCACCGCACCCCCGACACCCCACCCCACCCGACCCGGACGGCCCACGCCGTTCCGGACCACCGACACCAGGAGGCCGTGATGGCGATCCCCAGCTTCGTCGACCGCGTGACCCTGCAGGTGCAGGGCGGCAACGGGGGGCACGGCTGCGCCTCGGTGCACCGGGAGAAGTTCAAGCCGCTCGGCGGGCCCGACGGGGGCAACGGCGGTGACGGCGGGTCGGTCCTGCTGCGGGTGGAGCCGGGCCTGACCACACTGGTGGAGTACCACCGCCAGTCCGTGCGGCGGGCCCAGAACGGCCAGCCCGGACGCGGTGACCACCAGAACGGCTCGCGCGGGGACGACGTCGTGCTCGGCGTGCCCGACGGCACGGTGGTCAGCGACGCCGACACCGGTGAGGTGCTGGCCGACCTCACCGGCGCCGGCGCGGAGCTGGTGGTGGCCGCGGGCGGACGCGGCGGGCTCGGCAACGCCGCACTGGCCTCCAGCGCCCGCAAGGCCCCGGGGTTCGCCCTGCTCGGGGAGGAGGGCGACGGGCGCCGGATCCAGCTCGAGCTCAAGGTGGTGGCCGACATCGGGCTGGTCGGCTTCCCCAGCGCCGGCAAGTCCTCGCTGGTCGCGGCGATCTCGCGGGCCCGTCCCAAGATCGCCGACTACCCGTTCACCACCCTGGTGCCGAACCTCGGCGTGGTGGTGGCGGGGGAGACCACCTTCACCGTGGCCGACGTGCCAGGGCTGATCGAGGGCGCCAGCGCGGGACGCGGGCTGGGCCACGACTTCCTGCGCCACGTCGAGCGCTGCGCGGCGCTGGTGCACGTCATCGACACCGCCACCTACGAGCCGGGCCGCGACCCGCTGTCCGACCTCGACGTGATCGAGGGCGAGCTGGCCGCGCACGGCGGGCTGGAGGACCGGCCCCGGCTGGTGGTGCTCAACAAGGCCGACGTCCCCGACGCCGCCGACCTGGCCGAGCTGGTCCGCGAGGACGTCGCCGCCCGCGGCTGGCCGGTGTTCGTGGTCTCGACCATGAGCGGGCAGGGGCTCAACGAGCTCACCTTCGCGATGGCCGAGCTGGTCCGCCGGCGCCGCGCCACCCAGCCGGCGCCGGAGCCGCAGCGGATCGTGCTGCGTCCCGAGCCGGTCCGCGGCGGGGGCGCGGAGTTCACCGTCGACCGCCAGGGCGACGGGCAGGGCGGCCACGTGTGGCGGGTGCGCGGGACGAAGCCGGAGCGCTGGGTCCGCCAGACCGACTTCAACAACCCTGAGGCGGTGGGCTACCTCGCCGACCGGCTCAACCGGATCGGCATCGAGGACCGGCTGCTCGAGCTCGGCGCCCGGGCCGGCGACGCGGTGGCCATCGGCGGCGAGGACGCCGTGATCTTCGACTTCGCCCCGCAGGTCGAGGTCGGCGCGGAGATCCTCAGCCGCCGCGGTGAGGACCAGCGGCTGGAGAGCGAGCGGCCGGCCGCCCAGCGGCGCCGGGCCAAGGACGCCGAGTACCACGCCGCCCGCGAGCTCGAGGACGACGATGAGTGACGGCACCACCGACGCACCGGCCGCTGGGGCGGCAACCCGGCCCCAGCGCCCTGAGCCCGCTCCCCGACGCCCTGAGCCCGCACCCCAACGCCCTGAGCCCGCACCCCAACGCCCTGAGCCTGTCGAAGGGCGGTCCGCCGGCACCCGGCACCAGGTCGCCACCGCCCGCCGGGTCGTGGTCAAGGTGGGCTCGTCCTCGCTGACCAGCCCCGACGGCCGCCTCGACCTCGAGCGGGTGGCCCGGCTGGTGGACGCCCTGGCCGGGGTCCGGCAGCAGGGCCGGGAGGTCGTCCTGGTCTCCTCCGGCGCGATCGCGGCAGGCCTGGCACCGCTCGGGCTGCGCCGGCGCCCGCGCGACCTCGCCACCCAGCAGGCGGCGGCCGCGGTCGGCCAGGGGCTGCTGGTGGAGCAGTACATGCAGCGCTTCGCCCGGCACGGCATCACGGTCGGGCAGGTGCTGCTCACCGTCGAGGACGTCACCGTGCAGAGCAAGTACCGCAACGCCTACCGCACCGCGGCCAAGCTGCTCGAGCTCGGCGTGCTGCCGATCGTCAACGAGAACGACACGGTGGCCACCAAGGAGATCCGCTTCGGCGACAACGACCGGCTGGCCGCCCTGGTGGCGCACCTGGTGCACGCCGAGGCCCTGGTGCTGCTCAGCGACGTGCCCGCCCTCTACACCGCCCACCCCGAGACCCCGGGGGCCGAGCGGGTGCCCGACGTCGCCGACGCCGGCGCGCTGACCGGTGTCGACATCTCCCGCCGCGGCTCGGCCGTCGGCACCGGCGGCATGGTCACCAAGCTGGAGGCGGCCCGGATCGCGACCTCGGCCGGCATCCCGACCCTGCTGGGCGCCGCCGACGACGCCGCGGCCGCGCTCGCCGGGCAGGACGTCGGCACCGCCTTCGCCGCCACCGGACGCCGCCGACCCACCCGGCTGCTCTGGCTGGCCCACGTCTCCGACGCCCAGGGCAGCCTGGTGCTCGACGCGGGAGCGGTGCGGGCGGTGACCCAGCGCAAGGCGAGCCTGCTGCCGGCCGGCATCACCGACGTGCACGGCAGCTTCACCGCCGGCGAGCCGGTCGACCTGGTCGGCCCGGACGGCGCGGTGGTGGCCCGCGGGCTGGTCAGCTACGACGCCGCCGACCTGCCGCAGATGATCGGGCACCGCACCGGCGAGCTGGTGGAGGAGCACGGGGCCGAGTACGCCCGCGTGGTCGTGCACCGCGACGCCCTGGTGGTGCTGTGAGCGCCGACCGCCGGGGGTCGGCCGTGCGTCGGGAGCCGGCCCCCTACCCCGCGCCCTATCCTGAGCCCGTTCCCACTCCACCCGACCACGAGCAGGGACCCCGGATGTCGCCTTCCGACCCACGCGCCGGCCTGCGCATCGCCGCCATCGTGCCGTGCCACGACGAAGAGCTCACCGTCGCCAAGGTGGTGCGCGACCTCCGGGCCGCCGTGCCCGGGATGACGGTGTACGTCTACGACAACAACAGCACCGACGCCACCGCCGAGCAGGCCCGCCGGGCCGGCGCGGTCGTGCGCAGCGAGAGCCGCGCGGGCAAGGGCAACGTCATCCGGCGCGCCTTCGCCGACGTCGACGCCGACATCTACGTCACCATCGACGGCGACGACACCTACGAGGCCGCCGACCTGCCGGCCATGATCGACCTGCTGCTGCGGGGCCCCTACGACCACGTGCTCGGCGTGCGCACCGAGACCCAGGAGACGTCGTCCTACCGGCCGGGGCACGAGGCCGGGAACCGGATGTTCAACTGGCTGACCAGCGCCCTGTTCCGGGACCGGGTGACCGACATGCTCTCGGGCTACCGGGTGTTCTCCCGCCGGTTCGTCAAGTCGTTCCCGGCGATCAGCAAACGCTTCGAGACCGAGACCGAGCTCACCGTGCACATGATGTCGCTGCGGCTGCCGTGCACCGAGTACCCGGTCGGCTTCCGCGACCGGCCCGAGGGCAGCGAGTCCAAGCTGTCCACCTTCGGCGACGGGTTCCGCATCCTCGGCCTGCTCTTCGAGCTGGTGCGCCACGAGCGGCCGGCGGTCTTCTACGGCGCGCTGTCGTTCCTCGTCGCGGTCCTCTCGCTGGTGCTCGGGGTGCCGGTGGTGGCCGAGTACGCCGAGACCGGGCTGGTGCCGCGGTTCCCGACCGCGATCCTCGCCTCGGCGCTGATGATCCTCGCCTTCCTGCTGGGCAGCGTCGGACTGGTGCTGGACGGCCTGCGCCGGGCCCGCCGGGAGGCCGCGCGGCTGGCCTACCTGCAGCTGCACCCGACGACCGACCGCGGCACGTTGGAGGTGCTCGAGCCCGCACCCTCCCCGGAGCGTCCCGCCGTCGAGCGCAGCAGCACCGCGCTGCCGCAGCCCCGTGGCTGAGCGCCGCTGGCGGGCCCTGGCCACCGAGGTCTGGCGCTTCGGGGTCATCGGCGGCCTCACCTACGTCGTCGACACCGGGTTGTCGAACCTCCTCGTCTACGGCCTCGGCACCGCCCCGGCGCTGCTGCCGGATGCGCCGCTGGTGGCCAAGTCGATCGCCTTCGTCGTGGCGATGCTGCTCGCCTGGGCCGGCAACCGCTGGTGGACCTACGGCCACCGCGAGACCGGCTCGTCGCTGCGCAGCGTCGGGCTCTACCTGCTGGTGAACCTGGCCTCCATGGTCATCGTGCTGATCCCGGCCGGGGTCAGCTGGTACCTGCTCGGGTTGCAGGACCCGGTGTCGTTCAACATCTCGACCAACGTCATCGGGTTCGTCCTCGGGCTGCTGTTCCGTTTCTGGGCCTACCGCACCTGGGTCTTCCGCGACCGGAGCGAACCGGACGCCGTCCCGACCGAGGAGGTCCGGTGAGCGCCCTGCTGGCACGGCTGGACGAGCTGCTGCGGTCCCGCGCGGCCTGGGCGGTGGTCTGCGCCGTGGTGCTGGCCGTCCAGGGCGCCTTCATGCTGCTGCTCAGCGCGCCGGGACGGGCCAACGTCGACGTCGTCTACCAGGCGCGCCAGGCCCTGGGGGAGATCCCCTACAACGACTGGCACCCGCCGGTGATGAGCGCGCTGTGGGAGCTGCTGATCGACCTCACCGGCGACATAGGCTCGCTGTTCCGCCTGCAGACCGGCTTCTTCCTCCTCACCGTGTGGGCCTCGGCGCTGCTGGTGCACCGTGTCACCGGGCACCGGCGCTGGACGCTGTGGATGCTGCTGCTGCCGCTCGCCCCGTGGGTGCTGGGGCAGACCGCGGTGCTGTGGAAGGACACCCAGATGGCGGTCGCGCTGCTGGCGGGCTGCCTGTGCCTGTTCTTCATCGACGTCCGGCGGCGCGGCACCTGGGTCCTCGTGCTGCCGGCGCTGGTGCTGCTCAGCTACGCCACCGCGGTGCGCAAGAACGCCGTCTTCGCGGTGGTGCCGATCGCGGTCTACCTGGGGGTGCTGCTGGCGCAGGTGGTGTGGAAGCGCTTCTACCGCGCCGGTGGCGGGCGGCGCTGGGTCCGGCTGACCGCGGCCAGCCTGGTGGCGCTGCTGGTGCTCGGTGCCTCCAGCGCGCTGCTGGACCGTGGGGTCACCGTCGCGAAGGAGGTGCAGCCGACGTCCTCCCTCGCCACCGTGATGCTGGACGACGTCACCTTCAGCGTGCCGGAGGCGGAGCTGCGGGCCAGCGACGCCCCACCCGAGCTGGTCCAGCGCATCCTCGACTCCCGCACGAGGTGCCGCGAGATCGACGAGGCCTGGGACTCCTACCTGCACTGCTTCGGCCGCGGCGGTGCGGAGCTGTTCGCCCCCGTCGAGGACGCCGAGGCCATCCAGGAGCTGTGGGTGGAGCACGTGCTGCCGCACCCGGGGCGCTACCTCCTCTACCGCTCGGGCGTGTTCAGCTACTACTTCTTCAGCTCGGCGCTGGAGTGGTGGCCCTACGGGTGGCGTGAGGACGCCGAGCCCGTCGGCCTCGGGCCGCAGAACTACAACGCCGACCTCCTCGCCCGCTACTACGTCGTCGACTTCGCGGCCGAGACGTTCCCGATGCTGTTCAAACCGTGGTTCTGGAGCGCTCTCGGCATCGCCTGCGTGGTGCTCAGCCGACGCGCCGGACGCCGGCTGCAGGGCCCGGTCCTCGCCCTGGCCTGGTCCGCGCTCGCCTACGTCGCGGGATACTTGCCGATCGCCCCGGCCAACCACTTCCGCTACACCTTCTGGCCGGCGCTGGCGGTGTCGGTCGCGCTGGGTCTGCTCTGCGCGGGCTGGTGGGCCCGGCACCGGGGGCACCGCCCGGATGGGGTCGAGTCGGAGGCCGCAGCGGCCGAGGAGCGTGCGGAGCGCGGCACCGCCCCGCGTCGCCGGGCGACGTGAAGAAATGTTGCGAACACGACACGATCCGGTGAGCGTGACGACAACCGGCGGTCACCCCGCTAGGTTCTCCGGATAACGCGCGGGCGATCCCCGCGCGCCCGTAGGCCATGGACTTCCGAGGTGGACAGCATGCAGCGATCGATCCTTCGTCGAGCGGGGGCGCTGCTGGCGTCCCTCGCCCTGGTGGGCGGGCTCGCCGCCTGCGCCGAGAGCCAGCGGGAGCCCGACGCCGGGGGTGAGGGCCCCCAGGGCGGCACCTTCGTCTTCGCCGCCTCCTCCGACCCGGTGATGCTCGACCCGGCCATGGCCAGCGACGGCGAGACCTTCCGCGTCGCCCGCCAGATCTTCGAGGGCCTGGTCTCCACCGTCCCCGGCACCACCGAGCTGGCCCCGCTGCTGGCCACCGAGTGGAGCAGCAGCGACGACGGCCTGAGCCACTCCTTCACGCTGCGCGAGGGCGTCACCTTCCACGACGGGACACCGTTCGACGCCGACGCGGTCTGCGCCAACTTCGAGCGCTGGTACAACTGGACCGGCATCAACCAGTCCGACAACATCACCTACTACTACGGCAAGCTGTTCCGCGGCTACAAGGGTGACGACACCGCCCTGTACGAGAGCTGCGCCGCCGAGAGCCCGACCCAGGTGACGATCAACCTCACCTCGCCGTTCGCCGCCTTCGTGCAGGCGATGACGCTGCCGGCGTTCTCGATGCAGAGCCCCACCGCGCTCGAGCAGTACAACGCCGACGACACCGCCGGCACCGAGGACGACCCGCGCTTCTCCGAGTACGCCACCGCCCACCCGACCGGCACCGGCCCGTTCCGCTTCGGCAGCTGGGAGCGCGACCAGCAGGTGACGCTGGACCGCAACGACGAGTACTGGGGCGAGAAGGCGATCATCAGCCAGGCGATCATCCGCACCATCAGCGACCCGACCGCCCGCACCCAGGAGCTGCAGCAGGGCAGCATCGACGGCTATGACCTCGTCGCGCCGGCCGACCTGCAGCCGCTGCAGGACGCCGGCTTCCAGATCCAGAACCGTCCGGCGTTCAACATCCTCTACCTGGCGCTGAACCAGAACACCCCGGAGATGAAGGACGTCCGCGTCCGCCGCGCGATCGCCCACGCCATCGACAAGGACGCGCTGATCTCCCAGACGCTGCCCGAGGGCACGCTGCCGGCCACCCAGTTCATGCCGGACATGGTGAACGGCTACGCCGAGGACGTCACCACCTACGACTACGACCCCGACCGCGCCCGGGCCCTGCTGGCCGAGGCCGGCCAGGAGGACCTGACCATCAGGCTGGCCTACCCGACCGGCGTCTCGCGGCCCTACATGCCGACCCCGGAGGACACCTTCGTGGCGATCCAGTCCCAGCTGGAGGCGGTCGGCATCACCATCGAGCCGGTGGCCGCCCAGTGGAGCCCCGACTACCTCGACATGGTCCAGGGCGAAGCCGGCCAGGGCGCCCGTGACGCCCACTTCCTCGGCTGGACCGGCGACTACAACGACCCCGACAACTTCGTCGGGACGTTCTTCGGCCAGCAGGGGTACGAGTTCGGCTTCGACAACCCCGAGCTCTTCGACGCCCTGCGCGAGGCCCGCGGCCTGCCCACCGCCGAGGAGCAGATCCCGGCCTACCAGGAGATCAACCGCACCATCGCCGAGTTCGTCCCCGGCGTCCCGCTGGCCCACCCGGCGCCGTCCCTGGCCTTCTCCGAGAACGTCGAGGGCTACGTCGCCAGCCCGGTGCAGGACGAGGTCTGGAACACCGTCAGCATCACCGAGTGACCGATGGCCCGGTTCATCATCCGGCGCCTGCTGCTGCTCGTGCCGGTGCTCTTCGGGCTGAGCGTGCTCCTCTTCCTGTGGTTGCGCGCCCTGCCCGGGGACCCGGCACGAGCACTGCTCGGCGACAAGGCGACCCCCGAGTCCATCGCCCGGGTCAACGAGCAGTACGGCTTCGACGAGCCGCTGCTGCAGCAGTACCTGCGCTACACCGGATCGCTGCTGCGCGGTGACTTCGGCGCCTCGGCGATCAGCGGCGAGCCGGTGCTGCCGACCTTCCTCGACCGGTTCCCCGCGACCATCGAGCTGGCCGCGGCGGCGCTGCTGTTCGCGGTCGTCGTCGGCATCCCGCTGGGCTACCTGGCCGCCCGCCGCAACGGGGGCGCGCTCGACCTGCTGGCCGTCGGCACCTCGCTGGCGGGGGTGACCATCCCGGTGTTCGTGCTGGCCTACCTGCTCAAGCTGGTCTTCGCCGTCGGGCTGCCCGGTCTGGACTTCCTCGCGGTGCTGCCCGCCTCGGGACGCCAGGACGTCCGGATCGACGCCACCCACATCACCAACTTCTACGTGCTGGACGGGTTGCTGACCCGGGAGTGGGACGCCGCCTGGAACGCCGTGGTGCACCTGGTGCTGCCGGCGATCGCGCTGGGGTCGATCCCGCTGGCGATCGTGGTGCGGATGACCCGGGCCAGCGTGCTGGAGGTGCTGCACGAGGACTACGTGCGCACCGCCAACGCCAAGGGCCTGGCCCGCGGGCTCATCACCCGCCGGCACGTGCTGCGTCCGGCGATGCTGCCGGTGACCACCACGATCGGCCTGCAGACCGGCGCGCTGCTGGCCGGGGCGGTGCTGACCGAGACGGTGTTCGCCTTCAACGGCATCGGCAGCTACCTCTTCGAGGCCATCTCCAGCCTCGACTACGCCGTGCTGCAGGGGTTCATCCTCTTCATCGCGCTCACCTTCGCCCTGGTGAACCTGGTGGTCGACGTGCTCTACGGCGTCATCGACCCGAGGATGCGCACCTCGTGAGCGCGTCGGTGGAGCGGTCCGCGGGCCGCCGTGCCCAGGAGCGTCCGGCCTGGCCGCCGGCGCTGGTGGAGGTGATGGGCGGCACGGCCGTCGCCGACGAGAAGGGCACCAGCCTGTGGCGCGGGGCCGTGCAGCGGCTGCGGCGCAACCCGTCGGCCATCGTCGGTGCGGTGATCGTGCTCGCCTTCGTCGTGGTGGCCGCCGCCGCGCCGCTGCTGGCCCCCTACGAGCCGGCCAGCACCGAGTGGATCGCGATGGTGACGCCGTCCGACGTCCCCGGGCCGTTCCCGGGGCACCCGCTCGGGCTCGACCCGTTCGGCTCCGACCTGCTCACCCAGCTGCTCTACGGCGCCCGGCAGTCCCTGCTCATCGGGGTGGTCTCGACCAGCCTCGGTCTGCTGGTCGGGGCGGCCCTGGGCGGGTTGGCCGGTGCCTTCGGCGGCTGGGTCGACACCCTGGTGATGCGGGTGGTCGACATCCTGCTGTCCATCCCGTCGCTGCTGCTCGCAGTCAGCGTGGCCGCGGTGCTCGGGCGCAACCCGCTGGCGATCATGATCGCCATCGCCGCCGCCCAGGTGCCGATCTTCGCCCGGCTGCTGCGCGGGTCGATGCTGTCCCAGCGCAGCCAGGACTACGTGCTGGCGGCGTCCTCGCTGGGCCTGCGGCGGCGGACCGTGGTGATGAGCCACGTGCTGCCGAACTCCCTCGGCCCGGTGATCGTGCAGGCCACGCTCACCCTGGCGACCTCGATCATCGAGGTGGCCGCACTGTCCTACCTGGGGCTCGGGGCGCCCAACCCGGCGGTCGCGGAGTGGGGGCGGATGCTGGTCAAGGGCCAGGAGCGGCTGCAGTCCGACCCGCACCTCACCCTGCTGCCCGGCGTCTGCATCGCCATCACGGCGCTCGGCTTCACCCTCTTCGGTGAGGCCCTGCGCGAGGCCCTCGACCCGAAGTCGCGGAGGTGACCCCGGTGGCAGAACGCCCTGAGCCCGCCCCCCAGCGCCCTGAGCCCACCCCTCAGCGCCCTGAGCCCACCCCCCAGCGCCCTGAG
>NZ_QPKK01000071.1 GCF_003344635.1 Desertihabitans aurantiacus | reverse complement strand
GACCGCGGCACCGGCATCCCGCACTTCGAGAGCAAGGGGCAGGTCGAGCAGCGGCTGGCCGCGGTGCTGCCGACGACCTTCCTGCGCCCCACCTTCTTCATGGAGAACCTCACCGGCCAGCTCGCCGCGGCCGACGGCGAGGAGCTCGTGCTGCGGCTGCCGCTGGCCGGCGACGTGCCGCTGCAGATGGTGGCGGTGCGCGACATCGGCACCGCGGCGGCGCGGCTGCTGGTCGACCCCGGGGCGGCCGGCGGCGACGCGGTGGAGATCGCCGGCGACGAGCTGACGATGGACGAGGCGGCTGCCCGGGTCGCCGCCGTGCGTGGACGGCCGGCCCGCTACGAGCCGCTGCCGCTGGACGTCCTCGGCGACGACGCGGACATGCGGGCGATGTTCGCCTGGTTCGCGTCGCCGCCGGCCTACCGGGCCGACCTCGAGGCCACCCGCCGGCTGGTGCCCGACGTCCGCGACCTCGGCACCTGGGTCGGCGAGCAGGTGGGCACGGGCGAGGCGCGCTAGGCGGGCGGCGGGTCGGACGGGTCGGCGGCGATCCCGCGCAGGAACACCGCGCGCTGCTCGGCCGCCGCCGCCGGCCAGTCCGGCACGTTCGACATCGGCTGGGCCAGCATCGCCCCGAAGCGGACCACCGTGCCGGCGTGCACGTCGGCACGGACCGTGCCGTCCTCGTGGCCGCGGGCCACGATCGCGGTCATCGTCTGGCGCATCCGCCCCCGCAGCTCCGCGGACTCGGTGCCCTCGGTCATCGGCGCGCCGTGCAGCGGCAGCACCAGCTGGTCGCGGTGCTCGAAGGTCTGGTGCAGGAAGCGGCTGACCGCGTCGTGGCCGGTGGTGCCGTGCTCCAGGGCGTCCTCGGCCTCGGCCAGGATCAGCCGGTAGGCCCGGACCGCCAGCGCCTCCAGCAGCGCCTCGCGGTTGGGGTAGCGGCGGTACAGGGTGCCGATCCCGACGCCGGCCTCGGCGGCGATCTGCTCCAGCGGGACGGTGCGGCCCTCGGCGAGCCCGGCCCGGGTGGCGGCGGCGAGCAGGCGCTCGGTGTTCGCCACCGCGTCCCTGCGCGGTCTCCGACCCGTCATGGGTCCGTGAGCCTACGCCCGGGCGGCGTCCCGGAAAGCGGTGGCCGACCGGGTGCGACGGTGGGAGAGTCGAACCGTGCTGCCGAACTACTTCGACGAACCGGTCGCGGCCCGCTACGACGACTCCGACGACGGGCCGTTCGACCCCGCCGTGGTCGAGCGGACGGTCGACGTGCTGGCCGAGCTGGCCGACGGACGTCCCGCGCTGGAGCTGGCCATCGGCACCGGCCGGGTCGGGTTGCCGTTGAGCCGCCGCGGAGTGGCCGTGTCCGGGATCGAGCTCTCAGAGGCCATGCTGGCGCGGCTGCGTGCCAAGCCGGGAGGGGCCGACATCCCGGTGGCCGTCGGGGACATGGCCGAGGTGCGGGTGCCGGGGGAGTTCGGGCTGGTCTACCTGGTCTTCAACACGATCGGCAACCTCACCACCCAGGACGCCCAGGTGCGCTGCTTCGAGAACGCCGCCGCCCACCTGGCCCCGGGCGGGCTGTTCCTCGTCGAGGTGGGGGTGCCGAGCCTGCAGCGGCTGCCGGTCGGTGAGCGCTACGTCGTCTTCCAGCACGGCGACGACCACGTCGGCATCGACGAGTACGACGTCGTCAGCCAGTGGATGGCGTCCCACCACTACCTCCGCGGCGAGGGGGACCGGTGGACGCGCTCGTCCGGACCCTTCCGCTACGTGTGGCCGTCCGAGCTCGACCTGATGGCCCGGATCGCCGGCATGGTGCCGCTGCACCGCTGGGCCGACTGGGACCGCTCGGAGTTCACCGCCACGAGCCCCTCCCACGTCTCGGTCTGGCAGAAGGCCTGACGTGCTCTGGGAGCTGCTGGTGCTGCTGACCGCGGTCGCGGCCGCACTGGTCGGCGGGGTGTTCTTCGCCTTCTCCGGTTTCGTGATGGCCGGTCTGGCCCGCACCCCCGACGAGGTCGGCGCCGCCGCGATGGCCGCCATCAACGTCACCGCGGTCCGCCCGCCGCTGATGCTGGCGCTGTTCGGCACCGCGCTGGCCTGCCTGGTGCTGCTGGTGCGCGGGGTGCTGGACGGGTCGGGCTGGCTGGTCGCCGGCGCACTGGTCTACCTCGCCGGCTGCGTCGTCGTCACCGCGGCCGGCAACGTCCCGCTCAACAACCGGCTGATGGCCGCGGTGGACGCCGGCACCGACGTCGCTGCCACCTGGCGGCACTACCTGCGCCGCTGGACCGCCCTCAACCACCTGCGCAGCGTCGCCGGCGTGGCCGCCGCCGTCCTGCTCCTGGTGCCCACCCTCACCTGACAGGCCTGGCGCCCACCCGCCTGCCGCCGTCCACCCACCCACGCCCCACCCCTGACGCGGTTCGAGGTGATACCGCGCGCCGGAGAGCGCGGTATCACCTCGAACCAGCGGAAAGGTAGCGGTGGGAGGGCAGCGGCAGGCCGGGTGTCAGCCGGCCTTGCGCTGCTCGGCCAGGACGCGGGCGTCCTCGTCCTCGTCCTCGGCGCTGCCGATGCTCGGCCCGCGCGGCGGGATGGCGTCGTACTCGTCCGGGTCGAGCCGGTCGACCTGGCCCGAGGCGATCGAGGAGAGCATCCCGTCCAGGCCGACGTAGACGGCCCGGGTCAGCACCGCACGGTACTGCTGGCCGAGCGTCTGGGTCTGCCCCCGCACCTCGAACAGCACCGCACCGCTGCCGTTGAGGGCGAACGAGCCGAGTGCGGTGCCCGGCAGGTCGATGTCCTGCGGGTAGAGGGTGATGTTGCCGAACAGCGGGCGCTCCGCGGCCTTGGCCTGCAGGGCCCGGTTGACCGCGACGTTGAGCTGCTTGGAGTAGTCGAGGTCGTAGTCGTCGGCGTACTCGGCGTAGTCGGGCTTGGTGGCGGGGTCGGCCACGAACTTGCCCGAGATCGACATCGTCACGAACTCGTCGGGGTCGTCGGGCATCACGTAGCAGGCGCCCTGGTGGTGCAGGTCGACGTAGGTGTCGACCTCGCCGAACTCCATCGTCAGGCCCTGGTAGAGGTCGCGGATGGTGCGCGCCTCGGGGGTGATGTACCAGCCGGTGTCGGCCGAGGTGCCCGGGAAGTCGTCGGGGTCGGGGACGTAGCCGAGGTCGGGGTTGAAGTCGCGGTTGGTGTCGAAGCCCGGCGCGGAGCCGTAGTCGTCACCGGTGCGCGGCTCGTCGTAGTAGTTCCAGGCCGGGTCGCTGCCGCGCAGCTGCGGGAAGCGGGCCTGCACCTCGGCCCAGGTCTGGTCGTTGCCGCGGCGGTCGAGCTCGGCGCCGTCGGGGTTCATCTTCGGCACCGCGACGATGGTCAGCTCCGAGCGCCACTGGCGGGCCTTGCGGTTGTCGCTGGTGCCGACCCAGTCGAGCAGGTCGAGGATGGCGTCGGTGCCGGTCTTCTCGTTGCCGTGGATCTCGCTGACGAGCATGACGACCTTGTCACCCTCGCCGACCCGGGCCGACCAGATCTCGCGGCCGCGGTTGCTGCGGCCGATCTCCTCCACGTCGACGCGGCCCTCGCTGACCCGCTCGATGCGGTCCAGCTCGACGCCGAGCTCGCGGTGGTCGGTGAACTCGTTGACAGGCAGCTCGCGCGGCTCGTCGCTGCAGGTCGGGGCGGCGGCGACGAACTGGCGGTCGGTGGGCTGGGCCTCGTCGAGCTTGGACGAGGACGCCGGGGCGGTGGCGAGGTCCTCGGCGGGGACCGCGGTGGCGGTCGGGCCGAGTGCGGAGCCGGCCAGCAGGGCGAGACCGGCAAGCCCGGCCGCGGGGGCGATCAGACGCCGGCGTCGTGCGGGGACGCCGGCAGAGGGGTGGGTCATGGGAGCTCCTGGGGGTGCAGGGGTGTGACCGCCGCACCGTCGCGGCGGTCCTCCCCTCCTACCAGACCCAACCGACGACCCGCCAGAGCCACCCGCCTCCCGGTTCGAGGTGATCCCGCCTCCCAGGGACGCCGGTATCACCTCGAACCGGCGGGGGAGGGAGGGTCAGACGCGCAGGTCGACCCAGACCAGGCGGTGGTCCGACGACGGGAACGGGAAGGTGCCGGTCAGCCGCGACAGCGGGTCGTCCGAGGTCGGCCAGAACACCCCGGAGTCGCGGATCCGCAGGTCCCGGCTGGGCAGCACGTAGTCGACGCGGATGTTGCCCGGCGGCTCGGCGAAGTCGGCGGTGTCCTGGGCCGGCGGGGCGACGTGCTCGTCGTTCGGCCCGCCCTGCAGCTCGCTCGCCTCGACCGCGCCCTCGCTGGTGGGCGTCCGGCTGGGGTTGATCCGCGGGTGGTCGAGCAGCTGGTCGGCCGCCCCGGGCACGGAGTCGCCGTCCAGCGGGTCGGCGTTCTGGTCGCCGGCGATGACGAAGGACGAGCCCGCGCGCAGCCCGCCGCGGCGTCCCTGGTCGTCGTAGATGTAGGCCGAGCCGCGCAGCCCGGACACGTAGTCGGCCCAGAAGCGGATCTCGTCGGCGTTGCGGCGGCCGTTGCGGTCCTCCGGGCCGTCGAAGGTGGGCGGGGTGGGGTGGCTGGTGAGGAGGTGCACCGTCCGTCCGTCGACCTGGACCGGGACGTCCCAGTGCGACTTGCTCGACAGCGGCAGGGAGGCCAGCTCCTCCTCGCTGTACCAGTCGGCCGGCTCCGGGGTGGCGGGGTCGTCGGGCAGCAGCGCGCCCGGCATGTCGGCCCAGCGGAAGCCCTGGAAGGTGCGGACGTCCCCGGTGGCGATCGGGTGCATCGAGTAGACGACCATCCCGTACTGGCCGGGGAACAGCCCGAAACCCCAGGCGTCGTCGCCCCCGCCGACGCTGCCGTCGTTGTTGAGGTCGAACCCGCTCGGCACGCCGGTGTTGACCGGGGCGGTGAAGGAGTAGGGGTAGTCGATCGGATCCGCACCGTTCTGGCCGCGGCCGAGGTAGTTCTCGGCGAACAGCTCCACCGAGCGGCCCTCGGCGTCGAAGTCGAACTCCTGCAGCACGATGACCTCGGGGCGGGTGCGCTGGACGATCTCGGCGATGGTGCGGGCCTGCGCGTTGTCGGGCGTGGAGAGGTCGGACTGCAGCTGGCCGAGGGCGCCCCGGTTGAGCGAGGCGTTGAAGGTGGCGAAGCGGACGGCGTCGGCGCCCGGTGCGGCGGCGGCCGGCGCGCCGGGGCCGGTGACGGTGGTACCGGCGGCGATCAGGCCGGCGACGACGGCGGTGGCAGTGAGCCGGGGGAGGAACGACATGACCCCGAGCCTGTCACTGGCTCGGGGTCGTGTCGTGGGCGGCGGGTGAACGGTGGGTGACGTCTCACACCACCGGCTCCAGGCCGGCGGGTGCGATCCACCGGGCCAGCCGGACCCGGACGGTGCGCAGGTGCGGCTCGCGCGGCTTGCGCAGGGCGTCGAGCTGGGCGTGGCGCTCGGCGGCGCGACGGCTCAGCTCGAGCTGGTCGACGACGGGGATGGGCTCGTACGGGTACATGGCAGGTCCTCACAGGGTGTGTGATCAGGTGCGGGGCAGGCGTCGTCGACGGATGTCGGACGACGGCGGACGCGGGGTGTGCGCCCGGGGCGCGGACTCGGGACGGCTCAGCGGAGCGGTCGGACGAGGCCGGTCGACGGATCGCGGAACACATCGCTCCCGCCCGTTGCGGTGAAGGTGAAGATCATCGGTACCGACCTCCTTCCTGGTCTCGGCGCCCCGCTGCTCGCGAGGACGAGGAGGACGCTACCGAGACCGCGCGACGGGCGGCAACGGGTTTTCCGGGGCACTGGAGCGAGGGCCGTCTAGGGTGCTGGCCATGACTGCCACGCTGACGGTGGAGCGCTACCTGGACGCGCTGCGACAGGGTGTCGACCGGCTGATCGAGCACGCGGTCGCCGCCGGTCCCGGCGCCGACGTGCCCACCTGCCCGGGGTGGACGGTGCGGGATCTGGTGGCCCACCTCGGCATGGTGCAGCGCTGGGCGACGGCGCACGTCACCGCCACCCTGGACGGCTTCGACGACGCCCTGGTCGAGGACGAGGGCGCGCGCTCCGACGACGCGCTGGGCTGGCTGCGGGAGGGCGCCGACGCACTGGTGGCCGCGCTGGAGGCGGCACCGGACGACCTGCAGGCCGAGTTCTTCCTCACCGACGCGCCGCCGCCGCGGGTGGCGTGGGCCCGTCGGCAGGCGCACGAGGCGACCGTGCACGCGGTGGACGTCCTCAGCGCCTCCCTCGGCCGGGTGCCGCATGCCGCGGAGACGCCGATCCCGGCCGACCTGGCCACCGACGGGATCGACGAGCTGCTGGCCGGGTTCCTGCCCCGTCCGCGGACCCGGCTGCGGCTGGACCAGCCGCTGGTGCTGGAGGTCTCGACCACCGACACCGACAGCGCCTGGACCGTCCACCTCGGGCCCGACGTCCCGCGGACCACCCACCAGAAGGCCGGGGACGGGCCGGACACCCGCCTCACCGGGGAGGCGGTCGCGGTCTACCTCGGGCTGTGGAACCGCGGGGAGGAGCTGCGCACCGACGGCGTGGACGTGCTGGAGGAGTGGCGGGCCGAGATGCGGGTGAGCTGGGGACGTCCGCGGGTGGCCGAGACCGCCGGGCTGCCGCCGTCCCCGCCGACCTGAGCCGGCGCACGGCGGACGGCAGCGGGCAGGATCGGGGCGTGACGTCCTCCGCCGATCTGGACACGCTCGTGCAGCGGCTGCGCGCGGCCGGGTGCGTGTTCGCCGAGGAGGAGGCCGACGTGCTGCTGGCCTCGGCCGGCGACGGTGCCGAGCTCGAGCGGATGGTCGCCGCCCGGGTGACCGGGGTGCCGCTGGAGCACGTGGTGGGCTGGGCCTCCTTCGCCGGGGTGCGGGTGCCGGTCCGGCCGGGGGTGTTCGTGCCGCGCCGTCGCACCGAGCACCTGCTCGCCGTCGCGGTCGGGCTGACCCGGCCGGGTGAGCTGGTGGTCGACCTGTGCTGCGGGTCCGGGGCGATCGCGCTGGCCCTGCACGCCGCCGTCCCCGACCTCCGGCTGCACGCCAGCGACCTGCAGCCCGAGGCGGTCGCCTGCGCCTCGGACACCCTCGCCGGGATCGCCGCGGTGCACGCCGGGGACCTGTTCGACGCACTGCCGGCCGAGCTGCGCGGACGGGTCGACGTGGTGGTGGCGAACGTGCCCTACGTGCCGACCGCGGCGGTCCCGCTGCTGCCGCGGGACGCCCGCGAGCACGTCGCGCCGATGACCGTGGACGGCGGTGCGGACGGGCTGGCGGTGCTGCGCCGGGTGGCGGCGGAGGCCCGGAACTGGCTGGCACCCGGCGGTCGGCTGCTCAGCGAGGTGGCCGAGGACCAGGTGCCGGCCGCGCTCACCGTGCTGGAGACGTCCGGGCTGCGGGCCCGGGTCTGCCAGGACGAGGAGCTGGACGCCTCCGTGGTGGTGGGCCGCTCCGGCTGAGCCGGGCGCCCAGGGCCGGGACGCCAGACGCCGCCCGGGCTCGATGAGCCGGGCGGCGTCCGGTGCGGCGGAGGATGGGGGATTCGAACCCCCGAGGGCTTGCACCCAACCCGCTTTCCAAGCGAGCGCCATAGGCCACTAGGCGAATCCTCCGCCGGGCATCGTACGCGACTCCGCGGGCCCGGGCCAATCGTCGCCGACGGTGATGGCGGTGGGGCACGGGACGGGGAAGCCCTTGCCTTCGCCGGGCGAGGGTTGACCCGGTCCCGGGGACACACGGTGCGCTGTCTCCATGATGCTCACCCGACGGTGGACCTCCCCGTCCCGACGCCACCGCGCCCGGGCGTTCTGCCTGGGCGCCCTCAGCCTCGCCGTGCTGGCCCTCGGCGCGTGCACGCCGACCTCTCCTCCCGCCACGCCGGGGCCGGGCGAGGACGACCTCACCACCTTCTACGACCAGGAGCTCACCTTCGGGTCCTGCGTCGACTACGCGACCTCACCCTCGGAGGAGCCGGCCCTCGCCATCGAGGCCTTCGAGTGCGCACGCCTGCAGGTGCCCCTCGACTACGACGACCCGCAGGGCGAGCGGATGCAGATCGCCGTCCTCCGCGTGCAGGCCCAGGGTGACCCCGCCGAACGCATCGGGTCCCTCGTCATCAACCCCGGCGGACCCGGGGGCAGCGGTGTCTTCATCGGCGCGCTGGCGAGCACCGGGCTGGCCGGTACGCCGCTGCTGCAGCGTTTCGACTTCGTCTCCTTCGACCCGCGCGGGGTCGCCGCCTCGCTCCCCGCGATCGACTGCTACACCGACGAGCAGAAGGACCTCGGCGAGGCGAAGCCGACGCTGCTCGGCGCCTCGGGGTCGTGGACCGAGCAGGACACCGCGGCCTTCGTCGAGCGCTGCGCGGAGGGCTCGGGCGGGGCGCAGGTGCTGGGTGCCGTCGGCACCCGCGACGTCGCCCGCGACATGGACGTGCTGCGCGCCGCGCTGGGGGATGAGCAGCTCACCTTCGCCGGTCAGAGCTACGGCACCCGTCTCGGCTCCGTCTACGCCGAGCAGTTCCCGCAGAACGTCCGGGCCATGGTGCTCGACGGCGCCTTCGACCCGCGGCAGACCAACGCCGAGCGACGTCTCGACCTGCACCGTTCCTTCCAGCGGTCGTTCGACCAGATGGCCGCCTTCTGCGCCCAGCAGCAGGACTGCCCGTTGGGGGAGGACCCGGCCCGGGCGAACCAGGTGTTCCAGGACCTCGTGCAGCCGCTGGTCGACCAGCCGGTCCCGGCCGGCGAGGGCCGCACGGCCGACTTCGGCCAGGTCACGGGAGGGGTGGGCTCGGGTCTGTACGACGCCGCCAACTGGCCCGCCATCATCAGCGGCATCACCCAGCTGCGGGACGAGGGCCGCGCCGACGAGCTGCTCACCCTCAACGACAACCTGCTCGGGCGTCGCCCGGACGGCACCTGGAGCAACTACCTCGACGCCACCTACGCCATCGGCTGCATGGACCAGGAACGCCAGACGCCTGAGCAGGAGGCAGCACTGCGCGCCGAGCTGGCCGAGGTCAGCCCCTTCCTCGACCCGGGGCAGGACGTCGCCGCCGGCACCCGGGACGCCTGCGAGCACTGGCCGGCCGAGCCCACCCTCGAGCCGCCGTACGCGCAGGACGTGGAGGGCCTGCCGGCCACCCTGGTCATCTCGATCACCGGCGACCCGTCCACGCCCTACGACGCCGGGCTGGGCCTGGCCGACTCGCTCGGATCCGGCCTGCTGACGGTGGAGGGGGAGCGGCACACCGTGGCGCTGGAGCGGCTGAGCCCCTGCGTCAACGACATCGTGGACCGCTACCTCATCGACCTGGAGCCGGTCGCCGAGGGCGCCACCTGCACGCTCTGACCGCCGGCCGGCCGGGTGCGTCCGCCCTCACGGCGCACCCGGCCGCGCCGCGCCGACGACGGGCTTGGCGGGTCGCCCGATCATGGCCTACGTTACCGATAACGATTCTCAGTCTGATTGGAGCGTGACCATGACCGACCGACGGGCCCTGCTGGCAGGGCTGGGCGTCGCGGGCCTGCTGACGGTGACCGCCTGCGGTACCGGGAGCGAGCCCACCGCTGCGCCGGAGCCGAGCGCGGAGACGTCCACCGCACGCACCGAGGTGACCGGCACCCGGCTCGCCGTCAGCTACGACGGCGGTGTGATGGTGCTCGACCAGGACACCCTCGAGCCGGTGGCCGACATCCCGATGGAGGGCTTCCTGCGGCTCAACCCCGCCGGTGACCAGCGCCACGTCCTGGTCTCCACCAGCGAGGGCTTCCAGGTGCTCGACACCGGCGTGGAGGTGCAGGGCCACGGCGACCACAACCACTACTACGACAGCGGCGCGACGCTGACCGACGTCGTGCACCCCGCCCCCGAGCCGGGGCACGTGGTCCGGCACGCCGGGAAGGTGGCACTGTTCAGCGACGGCGCCGGGACGGTCGCCCTGCTCGCCCCCGAGGAGGTCGCCGCCGGGCCGGCCGAGCCCACCTGGACCGCCCCGAGCCCGCACCACGGCGTCGCGGTCCCGCTCGAGGACGGCGGCATGGTGGTCAGTGTCGGCACCGAGGAGGAGCGCACCGGCGCCGCCGCCCTGGACGCCAGCCTCACCGACGTCACCCGCAGCGACGAGTGCCCCGGGCTGCACGGCGAGGCCACCGCGGGCAACGGCGCGGTGCTGCTCGGCTGCAACGACGGCGTCCTGCTCTACAAGGACGGCTCCTTCACCAAGGTGCCCAGCCCCGACGAGTACGGCCGGATCGGCAACCAGGCCGGCTCGGAGCACTCCGACGTCATCCTCGGCGACTACAAGTCCGACCCGGACGCCGAGCTCGAGCGCCCGACCCGGGTCTCGCTGACCGACACCGAGACGGGTGAGCTGCGGCTGGTCGACCTGCCGGCCAGCTACTCCTTCCGCTCCCTGGGTCGCGGTCCCGAGGGTGAGGCCCTGGTGCTGGGCACCGACGGGAAGCTGCACGTGATCGACCCCGACTCCGGTGAGATCACGAGCTCGATCCAGGTGACCGAGGAGTGGCAGGAGCCGCTGCAGTGGCAGCAGCCGCGTCCGACCCTGGCCGTCGAGGGGGAGATCGCCTACGTGACCGAGCCCGAGACCAGCGAGCTGCATGCCGTGTACCTGCCCACCGGCGAGGTCGTCGACACCGCGACCCTCCCGCACGAGCCGAACGAGATCACCGGCGTGGGCGAGGCCGTGGCGGCTGAGCACGACCACGAGCACGCCGAGGGCGACGAGCACGCGCACGAGGGCGAGGAGCACGCGCACGAGGGCGAGGAGCACGCCGCCGAGGGCGAGGAGCACGGCGAGTAGGCCCGGGCCCGAACGCCCGTCCGAGACGCGCAGCAGCCACCGGCACCCCGCCGGTGGCTGCTGTCGTGCGTTGGGCTGCAGGCCCGGGGGCCGGTATGCTGCTCGGCAGCCCCCCGTGCGGCGTTATCTCGCCCAACTCCCCCAGGGCCGGAAGGCAGCAAGGGTAAGTGAGCTCTGTCGGGTGCGCGGGGGGCCCTTCCGTGCCGCGACACCGACCGGCTCAGTGCACGAGCCTCGAGCGGGTCCGCGGGAACCGCCAGGCCGTCAGCACGAGCGCCACCGCCAGCACCCCGAGCGGCCACAGCACCGCCGCCACGGCGTCCCCGCCCGGTGAGACGCCGGCCAGCAGCGCCCGGATCGACTCCGTCAGCGGTGTGATCGGCTGGTGCTCGGCGAACACCCGCAACCACGACGGCATCGTCGCCACCGGCACGAACGCGCTGGAGGCGTAGGGCAGGAACAGCAGGATGAAGCCGTACCCGCTGGCCGCCTCGGCCGAGCCGGCGACCAGTCCGAGGAAGGCGAACAGCGCGGTGATGGCGAGGATCCACAGCGCGACCAGTCCGACCGCGGCCAGCCACTCCACCGGTCCGGCCGCGGGTCGGAACCCGAGCAGCACCCCGACGAGGATCACCACGGCGGTGCTGAAGAGGTTGCGCAGCAGGCTGGCGACGGTGTGCCCGACCAGCAGCGCCACCCCGGGCACCGGCATGGTGCGCACCCGGTCGATGGTGCCGGTGGTCATGTCGCGGCTGACCGCGACCGCCGTGGTGGCGGCCCCGTAGCCCGCGCAGAGCAGGATGATGCCCGGCGTCACGTAGTCGATGTAGGCACGGCTGTCGCCGCCGATCGCCCCGCCGAAGACGAAGGTGAACACCAGCATCAGCAGCGTGGGCAGGGCGATGCCCATCAGCAGCGCCTCGGGGTCGCGCAGGCTGTGCCGCAGGCTGCGTCCGACGAAGACGGTGAACGGCGTGAGGACGCCGGGGCGGACCGGCGGTGTGGTGGCGAGCGGCTCGCGCACGGCGACGGTGGTCATGCGGCGTCCTTCCCGGTGAGCTGGAGGACGACCTCGTCCAGGGTGGGGCGACGCACCTGCACCCGGGCGGTCCCCGGCAGCGAGCGCAGCACCGAGGCGACGTGCCCGGCGGTCCCGTCGGTGCTGAGGGCGCCCGAGGGCTGGCCGTGCTCGTCCAGCACCTCGACGACGTCGCCGCCGGCGCCGGCCTTGAGCTCGGCGGCGGTGCCCTCGGCGACCAGGCGTCCGGAGTCCAGCACGGCGATCCGGTCGGCCAGGGCGTCGGCCTCCTCCAGGTACTGGGTGGTGAGCAGCACCGCCGTGCCGTCGTCGGCCAGTCGGCGCACCTGCTCCCACAGCGCGCGCCGACTGCGCGGGTCGAGGCCGGTGGTGGGCTCGTCCAGCAGCAGCACCCGGGGAGCGCGGACGAGGCTCATCGCCAGGTCGAGCCGGCGGCGCATCCCGCCGGAGTAGGTGCCGGCCCGCCGCCGGGCGGCATCGGCCAGGTCGAACTGATCCAGCAGCTCACCGGCGCGCCGACGGGCGTCCAGCCGGCTGAGACCGAGCAGGCGGCCGACCATCACCAGGTTCTCGGTGCCGCTCAGCATGCCGTCGACGGCGGTGTGCTGACCGGTCAGGCCGAGGAGCTGCTGGACGGTCCGCCGCTCGCGGACGACGTCGTGGCCGAGCACGGTCAGGCGGCCGCCGTCCAGGTGCTCCAGCGTGCTGACGATGCGGATCAGGGTGGTCTTGCCAGCGCCGTTGGGCCCGAGCAGGGCGGTGATGCCCGGCCCGATCCGCCAGCTGACGCCGTCGAGGACGGTGTGCGCGCCGAAGCGCTTGGTGACGTCGTCGAGGACGAGCACCTCATCTGTGTAGGTCATACGCTGAGTGTCACATACACAGATTACGTTGTACACAGTCTGTAGGGTGGTCCCTGTGCCGGACACCGTCGAACCAGGGTTGCCCCGGGTGGTCGCCATCGCCTGGGGGATGGCCGTCGCCCCCAGCCGCGGCCCGCGCCGGGAGCTGAGCCACGAGAAGATCGTCGAGGCGGGCATCGAGATCGCCGACCGCGACGGGCTGGCGGCGGTGACGATGCAGCGGGTGGCCGAGTCGCTGGGGTTCACCACGATGGCGCTGTACCGCTACGTCTCGACCAAGCACGAGCTGCTCGACCTGATGCGCGACGCGGCCATCGCCGTCCCGCCGCGCAAGAAGCTGCCACAGCCCTGGCGCGAGGCGCTGCGGGCGTGGTGCCAGGTGATGCGCGAGTGCTACCGGGCCCACCCCTGGGTGCTGGCGATCCCCCGCCGGCAGGAGGTGCTGCTGATGCCGAACGCGGTGGCCCTGGTCGACCTGGGGCTGCAGGCGATGGCGGAGCTGGCCCTGGACGAGGAGCAGAAGATGGCCGCCGTGCTGACCCTCAGCACCTACGTCGGGGCGATGGTCGGGCTGGAGCGTGAGCTGGCCGTCGAGCCGGACGCCGAGTACACCGCGGAGGCCTTCGCGGCGCTCGGTGAGGTGATCACCCCCGAGCGCTTCCCCGCGCTGCGGTCGATGCTGCTGGCGGGGGAGTACATCGGCGGTCCACCGTCGCCGGAGCAGGGCCTGGACACGGAGCTGGAGTTCGGCCTGGAGCGGATCCTGGACGGTCTGGAGCGGCTCGACCGGGAGCTCCGGGGGTCGTCCTGAGGTCGGCGTCCGGACCGGGTGGAACTGTCGGCGTCCGGGCATAGGGTGGCCGTCGTGAGTGAAGAGGTGGCAGCCCCGGACGTGCCGACGCCGCCGCTGGCGCTGTACCGGCGCTACCGGCCCGACACCTTCGCCCAGGTCATCGGGCAGGACCACGTCACCGAGCCGCTGCAACGCGCCCTGGTCAACAACCGGGTCAACCACGCCTACCTGTTCTCCGGCCCGCGCGGCTGCGGCAAGACCACCTCCGCGCGCATCCTCGCCCGGGCGCTCAACTGCGAGCAGGGCCCGACGCCGACGCCGTGCGGGCAGTGCCAGTCCTGCCGCGACCTGGCCCGCGGCGGGCCGGGCAGCATCGACGTGATCGAGATCGACGCGGCCAGCCACGGCGGGGTGGACGACGCCCGCGACCTGCGCGAGCGGGCGTTCTACGCCCCGGTCAGCAGCCGCTACAAGGTCTACATCGTCGACGAGGCGCACATGGTGACCACGGCGGGCTTCAACGCCCTGCTCAAGCTGGTCGAGGAGCCGCCGCCGCACGTCAAGTTCATCTTCGCCACCACCGAGCCGGACAAGGTCATCGGCACCATCCGCTCGCGCACCCACCACTACCCGTTCCGGCTGGTGCCGCCGAAGGTGCTCGGTGGCTACCTCGCCCAGCTGTGCGAGGCCGAGGGGATCGCCGTCGAGCCCGCGGTGCTGCCGCTGGTGGTGCGGGCCGGCGGCGGGTCGGTGCGCGACTCGCTCTCGGTTCTCGACCAGCTGCTGGGCGGGGCGGGGGAGCAGGGCGTCAGCTACCTGCAGGCCGCCGCGCTGCTCGGCTACACCCCGGACTCGCTGCTGGACGAGATGTTGGACGCCTTCGCCGCCGGTGATGCGGCCAGCGTCTTCGCCGCGGTCGACAAGGTGATCGAGGTCGGGCAGGATCCGCGCCGCTTCGCCGAGGACCTGCTGCGCCGGCTGCGCGACCTCGTCATCGTCAACGCCGTGCCGGACGCCGTCTCCTCCGGTCTGGTCGAGGCCGCCGACGACCAGGCCGAACGCCTGCAGAACCAGGCCGCCGCGCTCGGCCCGGGCGAGCTGGCCCGGGCGGCCGAGGTGGTGGCCTCCGGCCTGACCGAGATGCGGGGCACCACCGCCCCGCGGCTGCACCTGGAGCTGATGTGCGCCCGGGTGCTGCTCCCCGGCGCCGACGTCGACGGCCGCGGTCTGCACGCCCGCCTGGAGCGCCTCGAGCGCCGGGTCGGCATGGACGTCGCCGACCACCTCGGCCACACCGGGGCCGCCCGCTCCACCCGCCCAGACCCCGACCC
>NZ_QPKK01000070.1 GCF_003344635.1 Desertihabitans aurantiacus | reverse complement strand
CGGCGACGGCGGTGGTGAGGGCGACCAGTCCGGCGACGAGGGCCGCGGTCGTGGTGCGGAGGCTGGTGGGCACGACGGACTCCTGGGTGGTGGGCGGGTCAGAGGGTGGGTGGATCAGGGGTGACACCCGGGCCGGTGGGGGCCGGCCCAGGTGCGCGTCAGTCGACCAGGGTGAGCTGGCCGTACACCCGGGTGTCGGCCCAGTACGGCAGGTTCTTGTCGACCCAGCTCAGGTAGGTGTCGCGCTGGCCGTCGTCGTCGCTGTCGTCGTTGGCACTGGCGTTGAAGCCGACGACCGTGCCGGCGGTCGGGTCCAGCTCGGCCCACGGCACCGACACCTCGACGGTGTAGCCCACCGGCGTCTCGGTGACGGCGCGCTGGATGTCGGTGGAGCCCACCAGCCCCTGGATCACCGAGCTGAGGGCGCCGTCGCGGCCGACCCGGAGCTGGCTGTCGCCGGTGGTGCGGGCGCCGTTGCGGGCGTTGAGCTCGTCCAGCCACATCTCCACGGAGTCGCTGTGCTCGTTCGCCGCGTGCGAGCTGGGGGTGGCGTCGACCATCTCGAACAGCACGTGCACCCGCTGCTCGTCCCAGGCCACCCGGGCGACCCCGGTGGTGCCGTCGGGCTCGACGCTCAGCTGCAGCGGCGAGGAGCCCTGCCAGGCCTCCTCGGCGACGCCGTCCACCACCGGGGTGAAGCGGTCGGCGATGTAGCTCTCGCCCGAGCCCCCGTCACCGGCGGCCGGGTCGTTGGGCAGGTCGCTGACCACGTCGGCGGAGCTGGCGTCGGAGAAGGGCGCCAGCGGGGAGGAGGCCACCGAGTTGC
This sequence comes from Desertihabitans aurantiacus, assembly GCF_003344635.1. GTDB lineage: Bacteria > Actinomycetota > Actinomycetes > Propionibacteriales > Propionibacteriaceae > Desertihabitans > Desertihabitans aurantiacus. Next base: position 14,066 of record NZ_QPKK01000070.1, on the reverse strand, counting down.
GCTCGAAGACGAGACGTCCGGTGACGGTGCTGACCACCCGGATCCCGTAGCCGGCGGGGCGGACCACCCGGTTGCGCTCGAAGGTGGCCTCGGTGGCCGCGCTGCCCACCACGAGGATGCCGGAGTCGCCGCTGTGCCGCAGCACGTTGCGCTCGAAGTGGGCCCCGACGATGCTCGGGTCGGTGTTGGTGGCCTGCAGCCGGATGCCGCCCTTCTCCGGCAGCGCCGGGTTCTGCGAGTCGTGGCTGATCTGGTTGCGGACCACCCGCAGGTCACGCACCGGGTAGGTGCGGTAGCTGCCTTCGGAGGCGATGAAGATGCCGGCGCCGCCGGTGCGCGCGATCCGGTTGCGCTCGACCAGGACGTCCTCGCCGCCGGAGACCGTGATGCCGCGGGCGTGGCCGCCGCTGACGTCGTTGCCGACGATCTCGATGTCGCGGGCCCACTCCCCGAACTTCTCGTAGGAGACCACCGCGATCTGGTCGTCGCCGGTGTCACGGACGACGTTGTCGCGGATCCGGATGCCGGTCGAGCCCTCGGTGATGTGGATCCCGTCGGCCAGGGTGCCGGAGACGTGGTTGTCCTCGATGACGCCGTCGTCGCCGAAGGCGATGACGCCGGCGGAGGTGGCCCCCTCGATCGTCACCCCTCGGACGAGGTAGCCGTCGGTGCCGGGGCGGACGAAGACCCTCGCCGAGACGTCGGTGGACAGCCGCTGCGCGGTGGGGACGGTGGTGAGCCGGACGTCGCGCACCCCGGTGCCGCTACCCGAGAGCGCGACGGCCTGCAGGTCGGTGCTGAGCGCGGTCAGCTGGCTGCGCTCCCCCACCCCGCGCAGCACCACACCCGGCAGCTCGACCAGGCCGTCGTGGTGGAAGTGGCCGGCCGGCACGCGGACGTCGACACCGCGGCGCTGGGCCTCCGCGACCGCGGCCTCGATGGCGGGCAGGTCGTCGCGACCGTCACCGCTCACCGCACCGAAGTCGGTGATGGAGACGTCGTCGGCCGCGGCGGCCGCAGTGGGGCTCAGCACCGGGACAGTGAGCACCGGCGTCAGCAGCGCGGCGATGGCCAGACCGTGGCGTGCTCGGGTAGGACGGGCAGGACGGGGCATGACGGTCTCCTCCTTGAGATCGACAACCGGTTGACGTGCTCGACACCTCGGCCCCGCGGCGTTCTCTGACTCGGCGGGAAACCGGTTGAACAGACGCTAGGACGGGCGCCGGTGGGCCGTCAAGAGGCGAATCCGCCCGTCCGGGTCGCCGGAACGGGGAGCACGAGGCGGTCACCCACCCGGGTACCGCACTCCGAGCGGGAGACGGGGGACAACGGGTGCCATCGGTTTCGCACACACGGGCCCTCCACCGCGCGCCGCCCTCCCCCGGCCCGTCGGACCACGGCCCCCGCGCTGCCGGGCCGGTCTATGCTCACCGGCATGGGTCCCGGGAAGGTCCGGCTGAGCGACGTCGCGGCAGTGGCCGGCGTCTCGCTGTCGACGGCTTCCAAGGCGCTCAACGGCAGCACCCGGATCTCCCTCGCCACCCGCGAGCGCGTCCGGGAGGCGGCGCTGCGGCTGGACTTCCGCCCCGACGCCCTGGCCCAGTCCTTCGCCTCCGGGCGCAGCCGCACCGTCGGCGTGCTCACCCACCGGGCCCTCAGCACCTTCGCCCAGCCCGTGCTGATCGGGGCGGTGCTGCTGCTCGGCGAGCGCGACCAGGCGACCCTGGTCTACGACGGCGACGTCGGGACGTCCCGCCGGCTCGGGCCCAGCGTGCGCGAGCTGCAGGCCCGGCGGATCGACGGCCTGCTGGTCATCGGCGACGGCCACGAGCGGGTGACCCCGTCGGTCACCCACCACTTCTCGGTACCGGTGAGCTACGCCTTCACCGCCTCCGACGAGTCCGACGACGTGGTCTTCCTGCCCGACAACGAGCTGGCCGGGCGGATGGCCGCCGAGCACCTGCTCGAGCGCGGACGCCGCCGGGTCGCCCACCTCACCGGCCCCGGCACCAGCCTCGCCGTGCGGCTCCGCGAGACCGGGTTCCGCACCGTCCTCGCCGACGCCGGGCTGGAGCCGGTCGGTCCGGTGCTGCGCTCGGGCTGGGGCCGCGACTGGGGCACCGAGGCCATGGAGCGGCTGCTCGACTCCGGTGCGCAGGTCGATGCCGTCTTCTGCGGCAACGACCACATCGCCCTCGGCGCACTGGAGGCCTGCACCCGGCGTGGGGTCTCGGTCCCCGACGACGTCGCACTGATCGGCGTGGACAACTGGGAGGGCGTGGTGGTCGACCAGAACACCCGCCAGATCACCACCATCGACCTCCAGCTCACCGAGCTCGGACGTCGCGCCGCGGCCAGCCTGGTCGACGAGCACCCCGGGCCCGGTCAGCACCGGCTCGCCCCCACCCTGGTCGAGGGCCCCTCCACCTGAGGGTGGTCGGACCGACCGGACCGTTGACACCGAGGCCGGTGCGTGGTCCACTTCGTGTGAAAGCAGTTTCGCACTCATCGAAGGAGCTGAGGTGCACGACGCCTCCCCCCACGCCACACCCCCGGGACGACGGGTGCTGGTGACCGGCGCCGACGGGCTGATCGGCCGCGCCACCACCGAGCACCTGGTCCGCGGCGGGTGGCGCGTCACCGCCCTCTCCCGCAGCTGGCACCAGCCGGTCGAGGCCGAGCGGGTGGTCACCGGCGACGTCACCGACCAGCAGGTGGTGGCCGACGCCGTGGCCGGGATGGACGCGGTGGTGCACCTCGCCGCCATCCCCCACCCCGACATCGACACCCCGCGCACCGTGTTCGTCAACAACACCGTGGCCACCTTCACCGTGCTCAGCGAGGCCGGGGCGGCCGGGGTCGGCCGGGTGGTGACGGCGAGCTCGATCAACGCCTTCGGGGTGCCGATGAACTCCCACCCGGTGCAGCCGGCCTACTACCCGCTGGACGAGGAGAGCCCGGTCGCCCACGACGACGCCTACTCGCTGTCGAAGTGGGTCGACGAGCAGACCGCCCGGATGGCGCACTCGCGCTGGGGGGTCGACGTGCTGGCCGTCCGGTTCCCGCTGGTCCGCGACGCCGCCTCGCTGCGGCGCTGGTCGCGCCAGATGGTGGACGACCCCGACCTCGGCCGGCTGGGACGCGAGGGGTGGGCCTACCTCGACCTGCGCGACGCCGTCGCCCTCATCGAGGCCGGGCTGACCCGTCCGCTCACCGGGGCGCACGTGGTGCTGGCCACGGCCGCCGACATCCTGCCCGACCGGCCCACCGAGGAGCTGCTCGACCGGTGGGCGCCCGACGTGCCCCGACGCCGCCCCTTCCCGGGACGCCAGGGCCTGGTCGACTGCGACCGGGCCCGGCAGCTGCTGGGCTGGGAGCCCCGACACTCCGTGCACACCCCGGCCGGGGCCGACGACGCGGTGGCGGTGACGGCATGAGCACCACCGCCCCCGGCCCCCGCGACACCGACCCGCAGGTGCTCGCCGTCGACGAGGCCTTCGGCCAGCCCTGGGACGCCCCCGACGACCTGCGCATCACCGGGGTCAGCACCGTGGTCACCGCCCCGGAGGGCATCCCGCTGGTGGTGGTCAAGGTGACCACCAGCGACGACGGCCTGGTCGGGTGGGGCTGCGCCACCTTCACCCAGCGCTGGCGCGCGGTCGTCACCTACGTCGAGGAGCACCTGGCCCGGCTGGTGGTGGGCCGCTACCCCGGCGACATCGAGGACCTGCTCCGGCTCTGCCGCTTCTCCGGCTACTGGCGGGAGGGCCCGATCGGCAACAACGCCCTCTCCGGGCTGGACCAGGCCCTGTGGGACATCGCCGGCAAGCGGGCCGGACGTCCGGTGCACGAGCTGCTCGGCGGACGGGTCCGGGCGGCGGCCGACACCTACCTGCACGCCAGCGGCCGCACCGTCGAGGAGTGCCTGGACCAGGCCGAGGCGCTGGTCGAGCGCGGGCAGCGCCACGTCCGGCTGCAGGTCTCGCAGCCCGGCTGGGGCACCTACGGCAGTCCGCAGCTCGACGTGGTCACCGACCCGACCGCGCCCTACCCCCACGGCTGGCGCATCGGGGAGTACCTCACCCGCACCCCGGCGCTGTTCGCGGCGGCGCGCGAGCGGTTGGGTGATGAGGTCGAGCTGCTGCACGACGTGCACTCCCGGCTCACCCCGAAGCAGGCGGTGGTGCTGGCCCGGGCGCTGGAGCCGTACCGGTTGTTCTTCCTCGAGGACGTCCTCGCCCCCGAGCACTGGGACCGGCTGCCCGAGGTGCGCGCCGCCTCTCCGGTGCCGCTGGCGGTCGGCGAGCTCGCCACCTCGCTGACCGACGCCGCCCGGCTCGTGCTGGCCGGCGGGGTGGACTACCTGCGCTGCCACGTCTCCGACGTCGGCGGGCTCACCGCAGCCCGCAAGCTCGCCGCCGCAGCCGAGCTCACCGGCGTCCGCACCGCCTGGCACGGGCCCGGGGACACCTCACCGATCGGGGCGGCGGCCAACGTCGCCCTCGACGTCACCTCACCCGCCTGCGGCATCCAGGAGGGCCACGTGTACCGCGAGCAGGTGCACGAGGTGTTCCCCGGCACGCTGCGGATCGAGCGCGGTTGGCTGCGTCCGAACCAGGCCCCGGGCTGGGGCATCGAGGTGGACGAGGCCGCCGCCGCCCGCTTCCCGGCCGGGCTCTCCGGCCACGACGCCTGGGCCGCGCGGGTGCGTGGCCTCGACGGGGGCCTGATCGCCCCCTGACGGCCCGACCGGTCGGCCGGCAGGGCCGACCGCACGACCTCCGGCGATGCCTCCCGGACCTGCACCACGGGGCTCCGTCCCCAGACGACACACCGCCAGACAACGACGTGATGGAGGAGACATGACCACCCACCGACACCGCCTGCTCGGCCTCGCAGCACTGGCCCTCAGCGGGGCGCTGCTGCTCGCCGGCTGCAACAGCGGCCAGCAGGACACCGCGGCCGAGGTCGACACCGATGCGCCGGTGACGATCAGCGTGAGCAACAAGCCCACCGCGGAGTCCCCGGAGGAGCTCGCCTCCTTCGAGCGCCGCCTGGAGCAGTTCACCACCGAGCACCCGAACATCACCGTCGAGGCCGAGGAGACCGAGTTCGAGCCCGACACCTTCCAGGCCCTGCTGGCCGGTGGTCAGCTGCCCACGGTCTTCCTGGTGCCGTTCACCGAGATGCAGGGGCTCATCGCGCGCCAGCAGGTGGCCGACGTCACCGACTACCTCGGTCCGCACGACGTGCTGCAGAGCATCAACCCCTCGGTCAACGAGGTCGTGAAGGGTGACGACGGCGGCACCTACGGCGTGCCCACCAATGCCTACTCGATGGGCCTGATCTACAACCGGGCGCTGTTCGAGGCGGCGGGGCTCGACCCCGACGCCCCGCCCACCGACTGGGAGGGCGTGCGGGAGGCCGCGCGGGCCATCGAGGAGAGCACCGACGCGCAGGGCTTCGCCACGATGACGACCGAGAACGGCGGCGGGTGGGTGCTCACCACCACCAGCTACGGCTTCGGCGGGCTGATGCAGTCCGAGGACGGCACCCAGGCCACCGTCGACAACGAGGCCACCAAGGAGGTGCTGCAGACCTACCGCGAGATGCGCTTCACCGACGACACCTTCGGCGACAACTTCCTGATGAACTACGACGACATCAACAACGCCTTCGCCGCCGGCCAGATCGGGATGTACGTCCAGGGCGCCGACCAGTACTCGACGATGGTCACCACCAAGGGCATGGACCCCGAGCACTTCGGGGTCGGCCCGCTGCCGCAGACCGAGGACGGCCTGGGCACCCTGGGCGGTGGCACCGTCGCCATCGTCAACCCGACCGCCACGCCGGAGGAGATCGCCGCCGCGGTGGCGTGGATCGACCACTACTACTTCCAGCGCTACAGCGACGAGGAGGTCGCCCGGGCCGACGCCGAGGCCTCGGTCGCCGACGGGCTGTCCGTCGGGGTGCCCGCCCTGCCGCTGCTCGACCAGGAGGCCGACGACCGCTACCTCGGCTGGATCGAGGACCAGATCAACGTCCCCCGGGAGAACTACACCGCCTACCTCGAGTCCACCCGGACCCTGCCGCTGGTCCCCGAGCCGCCGGTCAAGGCCCAGGAGCTCTACGCCACCCTCGACCCGGTCGTCCAGGCCGTGCTGACCCGTGAGGACGCCGACATCGACGCGCTCCTCGCCGAGGCGCAGAGCACCGTCCAGTCGGCCATCGAGCTCGGCTGATCCCACCAGGGTGCGTCACGTCGGCCCACCGGCGTGACGCACCCGGGCCCTCCCCCTGCACAGCGACACCCACCGAGGAGGTCCGGTGACGACCACCACCACCCCGCCGGCGACCGGCGCCACCACCGCCACCGGACCCCCACCCCAGCCCTCCCGCCGCACCGGCGCCGTGGTCCGTTGGCTGCGCCACGGCGGTCTGAGCACCCTGGTGTTCTTCCTGCCGCTGCTGCTCTGCTTCGGCCTCTTCAGCTGGTGGCCGATCGCGCGGTCGCTGCTGCTGAGCCTGCAGCAGACCAACTTCCTCACCAGCCGGTGGGTGGGGCTGGCCAACTTCGAGCGGGTGCTGGCCGACCCGCTGCTGCTGACCGCCCTCGGCAACACCACGTGGTTCACCGTCCTGGCCCTCGTCATCGGGTTCCCCGTGCCGGTGGTGCTGGCGGTGCTCATCGCCGAGCTGCGGCGGGCCCGGGCGATCGCCTCGGTGCTGGTCTACCTGCCGGTGGTCTTCCCGCCGGTGGTGGCGGTGCTGCTGTGGAAGACCTTCTACGCCCCCGGCGCCGAGGGCCTGTTCAACACCGTCCTCGGCTGGGTCGGCCTCGGCCCGTTCGCCTGGCTGAACGACGGCGACATGGCCATGCCCGCCATCGTGGTGCAGGCCACCTGGGCCACCTTCGGCACCGCGACGATCATCTACCTGGCCACCCTGATGGGCATCCAGACCGAGCTCTACGAGGCTGCCGAGACCGACGGCGCCGGGATCTGGAGCCGGTTGTGGAACGTGACGCTGCCGCAGATGCGCGGGGTGATGCTGGTGATGGCGCTGCTGCAGGTCATCGGCACCTTCCAGGTGTTCACCGAGCCCTACGTGATGACCGGCGGCGGTCCGGAGAACCGGACCCTGACCCTGCTGATGCTCATCTACCGCTACGCCTTCGTGGCCGGCGACTACGGCCGCGCCACCGCCCTGAGCCTGCTGCTCGCCCTGGTGCTGGCCGTCCTCTCGGCGGTCTACCTGTGGGTGACCCGACGTTGGAGCACCTCGTGACCACGACCCTCGACCCGAGCACCCAGCAGCACCCCGTCCACCCGGTGCGGGTCACCCGGCGACGTCCCCGCCGCGAGCAGGAGCAGGGCGAGCGGAGCGTCGTCTCCGCCCTCGACCGCCGCCGGCCCGGGGTGCGGTTCGCGCTCGGGGTGGGCGGGACGCTGGTGGTGGGTCTGCTGGTCGTGGTGTGCGGCGGGCCGCTGCTGTGGCTGTTCAAGGCGGCGACGTCGACCTCGACCGAGACGCTGGCCTCGCCCTTCGCGCTGTGGCCGAGCGGTCTGCGCTGGGAGAACTTCAGCGAGGTGTGGACGCGGGTGGAGTTCAGCCGCTACTTCCTCAACACCGTCTTCCTCATCCTGGGCTCGCTGTTCTTCGGGCTGCTGGTCGCCACCACCGGCGGCTACGGGCTCGCGGTGCTCAGGCCCCGCTACGCCAAGGTGGTCTCGGCCCTCGTCCTGGCGACGCTGTTCATCCCCGGTGTGATCTCGCTGGTCTCGCTCTACCTCACCGTGGTGGAGCTGCCCGTGCTCGGGATCAGCCTGGTCGGCACGCTCTGGGCGGTCTGGCTGCCGTCGGCAGCCAACGCGGTGAACGTGCTGCTGATGCAGCGGTTCTTCGCCTCCATCCCGGCCGAGCTGTTCGAGGCGGCCCGGATCGACGGGGCGGGCCCGTTCCGCATCTTCGCCGCCCTCGTGCTGCCGATGTCGAAGCCGATCCTCGGTGTGATCAGCCTGCTGCTGCTCGTGGGGGCCTACAAGGAGTTCCTGTGGCCGCTGCTGGTGCTGCCCCGCCCCGCCGACCAGCCGATCTCGGTCGTGCTGCCGCGGCTGGAGGGTTCGATCGACTACGCGCAGTTCCTGGCCGCGCTGTTCATCTCGGTGCTGGTGCCGGTGGTGCTGTTCCTGCTCTTCCAGCGCCAGTTCCTGCGCGCTGCGGGTAACGCCGGTGCGCTGAAGGGATGAGGAGCTGCAGATGAGGATCACCAGTGTCGAGGCGTTCCGGATCTCCGCCCGGCTGTGCCTGGTGCGGATCGGCACCGACGGCCCGCACACCGGCTGGGGTGAGGCCACCCTGGAGAGCCGGACCGGTGCCGTCGCGGCCGCGGTGGAGGAGCTCGCCGAGCTGCTCCTCGGCCACGACCCGCGCCGGATCGAGTGGCACCACCAGCGGCTGCGCAAGGGCGGCTTCTACCGCGGCGGGCCGGTGCTCGGCTCGGCGGTGGCCGGGCTGGACCAGGCGCTGTGGGATCTCAAGGGCAAGGCGCTCGGGGCGCCGGTGCACGAGCTGCTCGGCGGTCCGGCCCGCGACCGGGTGCGCGTCTACACCTCGGCGTCCGGGGTCAGCACCGATGGCATGGTGGAGCGGGCGCGTGAGCTGGTCGCCGCCGGTTACACCGCGGTGAAGACCGCGCCGGAGCTCGTGCTGGGCTACCTGGACGTCCCCTCGGTGCTGGACGGCCTGGTGGAGCACTGGGCCGCGCTGCGCGCCGCGATCGGGCGGGACGTCGACCTCGCCCTCGACCTGCACGGCCGGTTCTCCCCCGCCGCCTCCCGCCGGCTGCTGGCCCGGCTCGACGGGATCGACCCGCTGTTCGTGGAGGAGCCGTTGCCGCCGGAGCTGCAGCGCGACCTCGGTCCGCTGTGCGCCTCGACCTCGGTGCCGATCGCCACCGGGGAGCGGCTCTACGACCGCTGGGAGGTCTCCGACGTCATCGACTCCGGTATCGCGGTGCTCCAGCCCGACCTGGCCCACGCCCACGGGATCAGCGAGGTGGTGCGCATCGCCGCGCTGGCCGACCTGCACGGCGTCCAGCTGGCCCCGCACTGCGCCACCGGCCCGCTCGCGCTGGCGGCCTGCCTGCAGGTCGACCTGGCGGTGCCCAACGTGCTGGTGCAGGAGTGCCCGATGGAGGTGCACCGGCCCGGCGAGCACCCGTGGTCGCGGCTGCTGGTCGGCTGGCCCTTCGTCTTCGCCGACGGCTACCTGCTGCCACCGACCGGGCCCGGGCTCGGCGTCGAGGTGGACGAGGACGAGGTGCGCCGCAGCGCGGTCTCCCCCGCCGGGGGCAACTCCCCGGTCTGGGCCCAACCCGACGGCTCCTACGCGGAGTGGTGAGCGCCGCGCCGGGGGGTGGTCAACGGCGGCGGACCGGCCGGGCGAAGTCGCCGACCGGCTCGCGGTGCCACCAGTCGCCGGTCTCGCGCCGTTCGGCGCGGGTGGTGAAGCGGTAGCGGTACAGTAGGGCGCGGATCTCGGTCGGCGGCTCGTCGGGGAACGGGTCGTCCCGCAGCAGCCGCAGCACCGCGCGGTCGCCGGCCAGCAGCCGCTGCACCAGCCGGTCGAACCACGGCGAGGCGTAGGACGGCGAGAGCGCGGCGAACCACATCAGCCAGTCCAGCCGCAGGTGGTAGGGCGCCAGCTGGGGTGGACGCCGTCGCGGGTCCCCGGGTTTGCCCTTGAACTCGTACTCCCGCCACGGCCCGTCCGGCCCGGCCCGTCCGGCCAGCACGATCTCGTAGCGCTCCTTGGTCACCGACCCGAACGCGCCGTAGGTGTTGACCAGGTGCAGCGGGTCGAAGGAGGCGTTCATCCGCTGCCCGGGCGAGACGAGGTTGAGCACCGGCCGCACGCTGAGCGCCACCACCAGCAGCGTCACCGCGCCGACCAGCACCACCCACCACAGCGGCACCGCCCCGGCCGCGGGTGCGGTGAGCGGGGTCACCGCCTCCCAGAACGCGTCGGGCAGCACCGACAACCCGAGCACCACCGCCAGCCAGTTGAGCCAGCTGAAGTTGCCGCTGGCGACCAGCCAGAGCTGGGTGACCACCATGATCCCGGCGCAGACCCCCGACACCGGCTGGGGGAGGAAGAGCCCGAACGGCACCACCAGCTGGGTGACGTGGTTGGCCGCCACCTCGACGCGGTGCAGCGGGCGGGGCAGCCGGTGGAAGTGCCAGCTGAACGGCCCGGGCATCGGCTGGGTCTCGTGGTGGTGGTCCAGGCAGGTGAGATCGCGCCAGCAGGGGTCGCCCCGGAGCTTGATCAGCCCGGCGCCGAGCTCGAGGCGGAACAGCACCCAGCGCAGCGCCAGCAGCACCAGCAGCGGCGGCGCGGTGGCGGCGTCGCCGAGGAAGACCGCCAGGAACCCCACCTCGAGCAGCAGCGACTCCCAGCCGAAGGAGTACCAGCGCTGCCCGACGTTGACGATCGACAGGTACAGCGCCCACAGCACCAGCCACACCAGCACCGTGGCCGGCAGCGGCAGCCGCTCGGTCACCCCGACCAGGGTCAGCGCCGCCAGCCCGGCCCCGACCCAGCAGACGGCCTCGAACAAGCCGTCGGAGTAGCGCCAGTGGAAGAGGCTGGGCGCCCGCCGGAACGGCACCCGGCGCAGGAAGGCCGGGATCGGCAGCAGCCCGCCACTGCCGAGCAGCGGGCGGAACTGGTTGCGGGCGACGAGGAAGGCCACCAGGTAGAGCGCGGCCAGGCCGCGCTGGAACACCTGGCGTCCCAGCCAGTACTCCTCGGCGACGAACCAGTCCAGCACCGTCCCACGCTACGACGCGTCCGCCGACGGGAGCTCCGGGGACCTGGCTAGTGTTCGGCCCCATGGCGTTGCGGGACCTGCTGGCGGACACCCGCCCTCTGGCGAACCCGCACTTCCGCCGGCTGTGGACGGCCCAGATCATCACCGTCATCGGGGCCCAGCTCACCGTGGTCGCGGTCCCGGCCCAGATCTACGCCATCACCGGCTCCTCGCTCTACGTCGGGCTGACCGGCGTGTTCGGGCTGGTGCCGCTGGTGGTGTTCGGGCTCTACGGCGGCGCGCTGGCCGACCACTTCGACCGGCGCCTGGTGCTGCTGGTGACGACGGTCGGGCTGATCGTCACCAGCGCGCTGTTCTGGGTGCAGGCCGCCCTCGGGCTGCAGGACGTCTGGCTGCTGCTGTGGCTGTTCGCGATCCAGCAGGCGTTCTTCGCGGTCAACTCCCCCACCCGCTCGGCGATCCTGCCGCGGCTGCTGCCGGCCGGGCAGCTGCCGGCGGCGAACGCGCTCTCGACCACCGTCTTCCAGGCCGGGGCGATCGCCGGCCCGCTGGTCGGCGGGGCGCTGATCCCGCTGCTGGGCTACACCTGGCTGTACGCGGTGGACACCGTGACGCTGCTCGCCACCCTGGTGGCGGTGGTGCGGCTGCCGGCGATGCCGGTGGTGGTCGAGACCGCCGGCTCGCTGCTGGGTCGGGCGCCCGGGCTGCGCTCGGTGGTGGAGGGCTTCACCTACCTCCGCGGACGTCCGGTGCTGCTGATGTCGTTCGTGGTCGACATCGTGGCGATGGTGTTCGGGATGCCGCGGGCGCTGTTCCCCGAGATCGCCCACCTGAGCTTCGGCGGGCCCGAGGAGGGCGGGCTGGAGTTCGCCCTGCTCTTCGCCGCCATCCCGGCCGGGGCGGTGCTGGGCGGCATCTTCTCCGGCTGGCTGTCCCGGGTGGAGCGGCAGGGCCGGGCGGTGCTGTGGTGCATCACGGTGTGGGGGCTCGGCATCGTCGGGTTCGGGCTCTGCGTCTTCCTGGCCGACGGGTCCGCCCCGGTGGTGCTGGTGGTCGGGCTGGTCTTCCTGGCCGTGGCGGGGGCGGCCGACGTCGCCTCCTCCGCGATCCGCGGCGCCATCCTGCAGACGGCCGCCGAGGACAGCCTGCGCGGACGGCTGCAGGGCGTGTTCACCGTGGTGGTGGTCGGTGGCCCGCGGGTGGCCGACGTGGCCCACGGCAGCGCGGCCGCGATGGTCGGCGCGGCGGCCGCGACCACCGGTGGCGGGGTGCTGGTGGTGCTCGGGATGGTGGTCTGCGCGCTGGCGGCGCCAGCCTTCGTCCGCTACCGGGTGCAGCACCGCTCCCGGTAGCGGCCTCAGCGCGACGACCAGACGTACTCGATGTCGTCGATCGCGTCGGCCTGGTAGACGTAGACGAACTCCAGGGGCCCGTCCCCGGAGTTGCGGATGCCGTGCTCGTGGTTGGACGGGATGTAGACCGCCGATCCGGCGACGACGTCGTGCTCCTCCCCGTCGAGGCTGACGGTGCCCGACCCGAGCAGCACCTGGTAGACCTCGGGCGCGACGTGGTGGTGCAGCGCCAACCAGCCGCCCGGCTCGAGGTGGGCGACACCCGAGCACAGGTCCGCGGTCTGGGGCGTCCCGTCACCGATGCCGGTCCGGAACGAGATGCGCCCGCGGTCGTCGGACCAGACCTCCTCGTGCGCCTCGTCCAGGTGGCGGACGGTCGCCCGGACGACCGGGCCCTCGCTCTCGGTCACGACCACGACGATACGCCTGGCGCCTCCCCGACGCGCAGCCTCACGGCTCGGGGCCGCAGGGCCGAGCCGGGTCAGCGCTTCGCGCGGGCTGCGTCCTTGCGCGCTTCGTGCAGCGCCTTGCGCCGTTCGTACTCCTTCTTCATCTGCGTGCGCGGGTCGCGGGCCTCGTCGAGGTCGGGCGGGCCCATCACGTGCAGCAGGGCGTAGGTGACGTGGTGGTCGAAACGGTAGAACCACGAGAAACCGTCGTTGCGTCGCGGGGCGGGACGAGGGTTCGGCATGCGCATCTCCTATGCTGAGGACACCAATGATGAGGGTCCTCAGAAAGGATAGACGATGACGGCACAGCGTCCGGATCTGCTCGACCTCGAGGTGCAGGTGTGCTTCGGGCTCGTCGCGGCCTCCCGCCGGGTCGTCGCGCTGTACCGCCCGCTGCTCGAGCCGATGGGGCTCACCCACCCGCTCTACCTGCTGATGCTCGCGCTGTGGCAGCACGGTCGGCTGCCGCTGCACCGGCTGGCCGAGCTCGTCCACCAGGACCCGGCCACCGTCAGCCCGATGGTGAAGAAGCTGGAGTCGCTGGGCTACGTCAGCCGCCGGCGCGACCCGGCCGACGAGCGGGCGCTGAGCATCGAGCTGACCGACCGGGGACGCGAGCTGCGCCGCTCCGCCGAGGCGATCCCGGTGACCATGATGGAACGCCTGGGCCTGGGCGAGGACGAGCTCGCGCGGCTGCGGGTGGTCCTCGACGACCTCATCGACCGCTCCCTCACCGTCCCGGACTGACCTGCTGGGCACAGGTGCGCGGCGTCGCCGACGCCGTGGCACACTGGGCCGCACGTGCTCCGGGGTCGGTGCAAGTCCGAACCGGCGGTGACAGTCCGCGACCCGTCTGCAGCCAGCAGACGGTTGACCTGGTGGAACTCCAGGACCGACGGTGAAAGTCCGGATGGGAGGCAGCACGTAGGCAGGTCGGACCAGACCGCCGTGGTCCCGCTCGCGCGGGCCCGCTGCAGGCTGGTCGGCCCTGCTGCCGGTCCACGTCGTGCCGTGCGGTGACGTCGTGGTCCGGCTCGTCCGTCCCCGGAGCTCGTCCAGCAGGACCGAGCACGAGGGGATGCCGACGTTGATCGACCAGACAGCCGCCAGGGCGCTGATGCGGTGCGCCCTGGAGCTGGCGCGCCTCGGTCCGGTCGTCGACCCCAACCCGCGTGTGGGTGCGGTCATCACCGACGCGGCCGGGCAGGTGGTCGGCCGTGGGTACCACCGCGGCGCCGGCAGCCCGCATGCGGAGGCGGTGGCGCTCGCCGAGGCCGGGCCCGCCGCCCGTGGCGGCACCGCCGTCGTGACGCTCGAGCCCTGCGACCACACCGGAAGGACCGGGCCCTGCTCGGTGGCGCTGGCCGGTGCCGGCGTGGCGCGGGTGGTCTACGCCCAGCCCGACCCGAACCCCGTGGCAGCCGGCGGTGC
>NZ_QPKK01000007.1 GCF_003344635.1 Desertihabitans aurantiacus | reverse complement strand
GTGCGGCGCGCGCTCGAGCGCCGCAGGCACGCCCCCGACCGGCGTCCGGACTGCCTGGTGGTGATGGGCGGGGACGGGATGATGCATCTCGGGCTCAACGCCTGCGCCGGCACCGACGTCGCGCTGGGGATGGTGCCCGCGGGCACCGGCAACGACCTGGTCCGGGGTCTCGGGCTGTCCGCGCGCGGACCCCGCGACGGCATCGCCACCGTGGCCACCGGCCGCACCCGTCAGGTGGACCTGATCCGGGTGCGGGGAGCCGAGGCCGACGGTGGCGACGCCGAGGACGTCTGGGTGGGCAGCGTGGTCGCCGCCGGCTTCGACGCCGCGGTCAACCGGCGCGCCAACGCGATGCGCTGGCCGCGCGGGTCGCTGCGCTACGCCACCGCGGCCCTGGCCGAGCTGGCCGGGTTCGCGCCCGTGGAGTACGAGCTCGTCCTCGACGGGGAGCCCCGGCGGCTGCCCGCCATGCTGGTGGCGGTCGGCAACGGCGGCTACTACGGCGGCGGGATCAACATCTGCCCCGACGCCGACCCGGCCGACGGCCTGCTCGACATCACCATCGTCCACCCGGTCAGCCGTCCGCACCTGCTGGCCATGCTGCCGCTGATGTACAGCCGGGCCTTCACCCGGCACCCGGCCGTCGAGCAGACCCGGGCCCGCCGGGTCGAGCTGCGCCACCGTGACGCCGCCGGGGACCCGCTGCCGGTGATGGGCGACGGCGAACCCGTCGGCAGCAGCCCGGTCGTGCTGGAGGCGACGCCGCGGGCGCTCACCGTCTTCGCGCCGTCGGCCTGACTCGTCCGGCTTCCTGCCCAGGAACTGATCACCCTCCGACAGGCTCAGGGCGTTGTGGTGGCGCCCGCTCGCTCGCTCGAGCGGCGATGAGCGTCGGAGGGGCGGTTGTGCCCGGCGGCGAGGTGGGTGCGGGGAGCGCAGTAGGTTGGAGCGATGACGGATCCCCGTGACCTCGAGGAGCTGTCGGCCGCCGATCGGTTCTCCCGTTTCCGGCAGCGCCAGGCCAGCCCCGCCCTGGCCGACTTCGCCGACACCTTCGCCTTCCCCCTCGACGAGTACCAGCTCGAGGCCTGCCGTGCCGTCGAGCAGGGCTCGGGGGTCCTGGTGGCCGCGCCCACCGGCGCGGGCAAGACGGTGGTCGGGGAGTTCGCGGTGCACCTCGCCCTGCTGCAGGGGCGCAAGGCCTTCTACACCACGCCGATCAAGGCGCTGTCGAACCAGAAGTACGCCGACCTGGTGCGCCGCCACGGCGCGGAGAACGTCGGCCTGCTCACCGGGGACACCAGCCACAACTCCGAGGCCCCGGTGGTGGTGATGACCACCGAGGTGCTGCGCAACATGATCTACGCCGGTTCGCGCACCCTGGACAACCTCGGCTACGTGGTGATGGACGAGGTGCACTACCTCGCCGACCGCTTCCGCGGACCGGTCTGGGAGGAGGTCATCATCGGGCTGGCCGACTCCGTGCAGGTGGTGGCGCTGTCGGCGACGGTGAGCAACGCCGAGGAGTTCGGCGAGTGGCTGGGCGAGGTCCGTGGCGAGATGGCCCTGGTGGTCTCCGAGCGCCGGCCCGTCCCGCTCTTCCAGCACGTCCTGGTCGGCCGGGAGCTGGAGGACCTGTTCGCCGACGTCGCCCCCACCGCGGTCACCGACGGCGCCGCCCCGGAGCGTCCGGACGTCAACCCGCGGCTGCTGCGGATCGCCAAGTCGGAGACCCGCGAGGTCCGCGACGACGCCCGGCGCCCGCGCGGACGCAGCGGCAAGGGCAAGAAGCGCGCCGGCTACGGGTCGGGCGCCTATGGCGGCGCCGCGCACCGCGACCGCGAGGGCTCCCGCTCCCGGCTGGTGCCCAGCCGGGCGATGATGGTGCAGAGCCTGCAGCGGGCCTCGCTGCTGCCAGCCATCGTCTTCGTCTTCTCCCGCCTCGGCTGCGATACCGCGGTCCGTCAGGTGCTCGGCTCGGGCATCTCGCTGACCAACGGCCGCGAACGCGCCGAGCTGACCGACATCGCCGAGGCCTCGGTGGCCGGGCTCAGTCCCGACGACCTGGACGCGCTGGGCTACCACGAGTTCCTCGAAGGGCTGCTGCGCGGGGTCGCCGCCCACCACGCGGGCATGCTCCCGGCCCTCAAGGAGTGCGTGGAGCAGGCCTTCGTCCGCGGCCTGGTCAAGGTCGTCTTCGCCACCGAGACCCTCGCGCTGGGGATCAACATGCCGGCCCGCAGCGTGGTGCTGGAGAAGCTGGTGAAGTTCAACGGCGAGAACCACGTCGACATCACGCCGGGGGAGTACACCCAGCTCACCGGTCGCGCCGGCCGGCGGGGGATCGACGTCGAGGGCCACGCCGTCGTCCAGTGGGCGCCCGGGCTCGACCCGCGCGCGGTGGCCGGGCTGGCCTCCCGCCGCACCTACCCGCTGCGCTCCTCCTTCCGGCCCACCTACAACATGGCCGTCAACCTGGTGGGCTCGGTGGGCCGGGTCCGCGCCCGCACCCTGCTCGAGCAGTCCTTCGCGCAGTTCCAGACCGACCGGGCCGTGGTCGGGATGGCCCGCAACCAGGCCCGCAACCGACGCCAGATCGCCAGCCTGATGGCCGAGGCCGAGTGCGAGCGCGGCGACTTCGCCGAGTACGCCCGGCTGCGCGAACGGATCTCGCTGGCCGAGGCCGAGGCGGCCCGGGACCGGAAGTCGGACAAGCGGGCGGAGGCGCTGCAGGCCCTGCTCGAGCTGCGTCCCGGCGACCTCATCCGGGTGCCCGCCGGCAAGTCGACCGGGTGGGCGGTGGTGATCGACCCGGGCATCCGCAAGGACCGCAGCGAGCCCACCCCGACGGTGCTGACCGAGGAACGCCACGTCCGCAAGCTCAGCCTGGTCGACTTCCCGGTGCCCACCACCGTGGTGGGACGGGTCCGGGTGCCCAAGCACTTCGACGTCAAGCAGCCCTCGGCCCGGCGCAGCCTGGCCGCCGCCTTCAGCTCCCGGCTCAGCGAGCTCGACCCCGACCCCAGCCGCTACCGGCGTCCCGGCATGGACGCCGAGCGACGCGAGGAGATCGGCCGGCTCCGCGCGGAGCTGCAGGCCCATCCCTGTCACCGCTGCCCCGACCGCGACGCCCACGCCCGGCTGGCTGAGCGGGCGCTGCGGCTGGAGCGCGACAACGAGCAGATCGAGTCGCGGGTCCGGCGGCGCACCAGCGGCATCGCCACCCAGTTCGACCGGATCTGCCAGGTGCTGGGAGCGCTGGGCTACCTGGTGCCACCGGCCGCCGCGCCCGAGGCCGAGCTGGACGAGTGGGTGGTCGGCGAGGCCGGACGGATGCTCTCGCGGATCTACAGCCAGCTCGACCTCGTCACCGCCGAGTGCATCCGCCGCGGGCTGCTCGACGGCCTGGACGCCCCCCAGCTGGCCGCGGTGCTGTCCACCCTGGTCTACGAGTCCCGGCGCACCGACGGCACCCGGTTCACCCCGCGGATGCCCGACAGCGTCAGCGAGGAGGTGATGACCCGGGTCCGCGGGGTCTGGCGGGAGGTCAGCCGGCTCGAGCGCGACGCCCGGCTGGAGCGCGGGCCCGAGCCCGACGTCGGCTTCGCCCGGGCCGCCGCGCAGTGGACCTCCGGGCGTCCGCTGGGCGACGTGCTGGAGATGACCGGGCTGACCGCCGGCGACTTCGTCCGCTGGGTGCGCCAGGTGCTCGACCTCGCCGACCAGGTGGCCGGGGCGACCACCGACGACGAGCTGCGGGCCACCTGCCGGGAGGTGGTCGCCTCGATGCGGCGCGGGGTGGTCGCCTTCGTCCCCGACGAGGAGGAGGAGCCCGACGACCTCGACGAGTCCTGGGAGGACCGCACCCCGGTCTGACGTCGTTCCCGGGCCGGCTTTGCGCACCCGGTTACCGTGGCGCCTGGTGGCCGCAGCCACCACGACGGATCCGGGAGGGGGGCGGACATGCGCGGTGCGCTGAGGGTGGTGCCGTTCGCCCTCCTGGTGCTCGGCGCCGCGGGAGCCCTGCTGGTCGGCTGCTCCACCCCGGACGCCGCCGGCCCGCCGACCCCCGCACCTCCCAGCAGCACCGGGTCGTCCGACCCGCAGGCCACCGCCGCCCGGGCGCCGGGCGAGGCCGGCGAGGAGGAGGACGAGCCGTCCGACGCGCCGACCGGGTCGGGTACCGACCCGGCCGTGGCCGAGGCGCTGGACTGCCTGCAGGGCTCCTGGACGATGACCTCCTTCGCCGTCGAGACCGAGGACTCGGTGCTGAGTCACGGCCGCGGCGGCGACGTCGAGTTCGTCTTCGGGCCCGACCGCTGGCGGATGAGCGACGACGGCGACCGCCCGGTCGCGGTCTCGATCGGACGCCGCGACGCCCAGCTCTCCATCGACGGGTCGGCCGAGGGCGACCTGGAGACCGACGAGGACGGCCTGCACTACGAGGTGGACGAGGCCGAGGGCGAGGTCGAGATGCTGCTCGCCGACCACACCACCACCCACCCGGTGCCGCTGCAGCACGTGGTCGGCACGGTGGTGCCCTCGGGCGCGACCGCCGTCGACTGCGGCGCGGACGAGGCCACCATCAGCAGCCGCAACGCCTCGGTCAACCAGGTCCTCACCCTCGTCCGCTAGCGCGCTGACGCGGCAGCGGACCGTCAGGAGGCCTGCGAGACCGTCGACATGTTGAAGTCGGGGACGCGCAGGGCCGGCACCCGGGTGCGGGTGAACCAGTCGTTCCACTCCCGGCACAGGGTGCGCTCGCTGACCGAGGCCTCCGTCGCCCGCCGCAGCAGCGACACCGGCGACTCGTTGAACCGGAAGTTGTTGACCTGGGCCACCACCCGGCCGTCCTCGACGAGGTACACCCCGTCGCGGGTCAGCCCGGTCAGCAGCAGGGTCTCCGGGTCGACCTCGCGCAGGTACCACAGGCAGGTCAGCAGCAGCCCGCGCCGGGTGCCGGCGACCATGGCGTCCAGGTCGGTGCTCCCGCCGGCCTCGACCAGCAGGTTGTCGGTGGGGAAGCACAGCTCCTGCCCGGCCGGGGTGCGCGGCGTGACCAGGTGCTCCAGGACGCCCTCGCGCAGCCACTCCACCCGCCCGACCGGGGCGCCGTTGTCGAACACCGACACCATCCCGGCCTCCGGCGCCCGCACCACGGCGTGCCGGGGTGCCTCCATCCCCTCGGCGTCGGGGTCGGAGGCGATCGTGATCGGCAGGGTGGCCAACCGCTCCCCGATCCGGCTGCGGCCCGGCTCGCCGGCGAAGACGTTGCGGCCCTCCTCGGCGTCCCGCCGCGACATCGTCCAGTAGGCGTAGATCATCAGGTCGGCCACCGCCGACGGCGGCAGCAGCACCTCGTAGCGTCCGGCGGGCAGCTCGACCGAGCGCTCGGACCAGCCGAGGCGGCGGTCCAGCTCGGCGGCCAGCGCGTCCACGTCGAGCTCGGCCGGCTCGGCCCAGGACTGCCCGACCCACACGCTGGCCGGTGGCAGCGCCTGGCCGGCGGGGCGCTTGACGTTGATCTCGACCCGGCCCATCCGGTCCACGCTGCGGCGGCGGACGCCGGCGGTGGTGGCCAGCCAGGTGGTGGTGACGACGTGCTCGGCGAAGCCGAACCAGGCGGTGCCGGCCTCGGCGGCCCCGCGCAGATGGGGCCCGAGGGCGCCGGCGAAGGCGTCGAAGACCTCGATCCCGCCCGCGGCGGCCGCCTGCTCCCACCCCTCCCCGACCTCGCCGGGGACGAGGTCGACGGCGTCCTCGGCCGGTGCGGAGTCCGCGGCCGCGGCCACGGCCCGGGCCACCAACGGGTCGACGTCGGCCTCCCCGGTCAGCGGCCCGGAGGCGATGCCCACCGCCACCCCGCCCGGGACGGCCACGTGGGCCACCACCGTCAGGGTGCGGTCGTGGGTCTGGCCGTTGGTGGTGAGCGAGCTGTTGGCCCAGCGCAGGTTGGCGCCGACCGACTCGTCGACCACCACCGAGCCGGCGTGCGGGGCGAGCGCGGCCACCGCCACCTCGGCCCAGGCGGCCACCCGGTCCTCGGTCAGCAGGGCGTCGGTGCCGCTGTCCTGGCCCATCACAGACCTCCCTCCTCGCGGGCGTTGAGCACGTTGACCCCGCGGAACAGGGCCGAGGGGCATCCGTGCGAGACGGCGGCCACCTGCCCGGGCTGGCCCTTCCCGCAGTTGAAGGCGCCACCCAGGCGGTAGGTGTCGGGCCCGCCGACGGCCTCCAGCGAGCGCCAGAAGTCGGTGGTGGTGGCCTGGTAGGCGACGTCGCGCAGCTGCCCGGCCAGCCGGCCGCCGCTGATCCGGTAGAAGCGCTGCCCGGTGAACTGGAAGTTGTAGCGCTGCATGTCGATCGACCAGGACTTGTCGCCGACCACGTAGACGCCGTCGTCGACGCGGGAGATGAGCTCCTCGGTGCTCACCGGGTCGGGAGCCGGGCGCAGCGAGACGTTGGGCATCCGCTGCAGCGGCAGGTGGCCGGGGGAGTCGGCGAAGGCGCAGCCGTTGGAGCGGCCGAACCCGCCGCCGCGGGCCATCTGGCGGTTGAGCTGGTAGCCGACCAGGGTGCCGCCGGAGACGATGTCGAACTCCTGCGCGGCCACCCCCTCGTCGTCCACGGCCACCGTGGCCAGCCCGTGCGGGGTGGTCCGGTCGCCGGTGACGTGCATGACCTCGCTGCCGTAGTGCAGGGTGCCCAGCTGGTCGGGGGTGGCGAAGGACGTCCCGGCGTAGGCCGCCTCGTAGCCCAGCGCCCGGTCGTACTCGGTGGCGTGGGCGACCGACTCGTGGATGGTCAGCCAGAGGTTGGTCGGGTCGATGACGAGGTCGAGCCGCCCCGCCTGCACCGAGGGCGCCTTGACGTGCTCGGCCAGCAGCTCGGGCAGCTCGGCCACCTCGGCGTCGAGGTCCCAGCCGGTGCCGGTGAGGTACTCCCAGCCCCGCCCGGTCGGCGGGGCCAGCGTGCGCATGGTGGAGAAGCCGTCCGGGCCGACGCTGGTGGCGGTGATCTCGGGGTGCACCCGCACCCGCTGCTGGACGGTGCGGGTGCCGGCCACGTCGGCGTAGAACTTGTTCTCCTGCACCGCGTGCAGCCGCGCCTGGACGTGGTGCACGCCGTCGGCGGCCAGCAGCCGCTCGCTCAGGTCGGTCAGCCGGGCCTGCTTCTCGGCCTCGGCCACCGAGAACGGGTTCACCTCGTAGGCCGAGCACCACTCCAGCCGGTGCACCGGCTCCTCGGCCAGCTCCACCCGGTCGGTGCTCAGCGCCGCCGAGACCACCGCGGTGCTCACCGCCTGCGAGGCGAGCGTGCGGGCGGCGTCCGCGGTCAGCGTGATGCCGGCGGCGAAGCCCCAGCAGCCGTGGTGGACGACCCGCACCGACATCCCGAGGACGGTGCTGGTGCTGCTGCGCTCCAGCCGGGCGTCGCGCAGGGCGGTCTCGCCCTCGGTGATCCGCTCGATCCGGACGTCGGCGTGCTCGGCGCCGAGGTCGCGGGCCCGGCTCAGCGCGGCGTCGGCCAGCTCGTCCAGCGGCAGCGCGGTGAAGGTCTCGTCGACGGCGTGCGCGGCGGTCGGGGAGGACATGGGACGCACACTAGTGAGGGCGTGCCGGCTCGGTAGGTTGGGGGCATGCCCGAGCCCGGAACGCCTGCCGCCGGACGGCGCGCACCCGCGCGCCCGACCCGGGGAGCCGGCCGGTGAGCGTGGCGGTCCGCGTCATCCCGTGCCTGGACGTGCACGCCGGCCGGGTGGTCAAGGGGGTCAACTTCACCGACCTGCGCGACGCGGGTGACCCGGTGGAGCTGGCCCGGGCCTACGGCGTCGCCGGGGCGGACGAGCTGACCTTCCTCGACATCTCCGCCTCCTTCGAGGGCCGCGAGACCACCCGCGAGGTGGTGGGCCGCACGGCGGAGACGGTGTTCATCCCGCTCTGCGTCGGCGGCGGGGTGGGCGGCCCGGCCGACGTGGACGCGCTGCTGCGCGCCGGGGCGGACAAGGCGGCCATCAACACCGGGGCGATCGCCCGGCCGGAGGCGATCGCCGAGATCAGCCGCCGCTTCGGCAACCAGGTGCTGGTGCTCTCGGTCGACGCCCGCCGCGACCCCGCCCAGCCGTCCGGGTTCGGCGTCACCACCCACGGCGGACGCCGCGACGCCGGGCTGGACGCACTCGAGTGGGCCCGCCGCGGCGCCGAGCTCGGGGTGGGGGAGATCCTGCTCAACTCGATGGACGCCGACGGCACCACCGCCGGGTTCGACCTGGAGATGATCCGGGCCGTCCGCGCGGTGGTCGACGTCCCGCTGATCGCCTCCGGCGGGGCCGGCACCGCCCGGCACTTCGTCGAGGCGGTCGAGGCCGGCGCGGACGCCGTGCTCGCGGCCAGCGTCTTCCACTACGGCACCCTCTCGGTCGCGGAGGTCAAGGACGCCCTGGCCGCCGCCGGGCACCCGGTGCGCCGTGACGACCTCGCCGTGGCCGACCCGTCCGCCGCTCCCGCCTGAGCCTCCGGACGGGGGTCGGCGCCCCGCCGGGGGTCTGGGAGGATGCCGCCATGACGAGCGAACGCGTGGTGTGGCTGCCCTACCCCGATCTCGAGACCGCGGAGGCCGCCCTGGGCGGGCTGCCCGAGGGCGTCCGCTTCGAGCCGTGGGTGAAGGCGACCGAGCTGCCGGACTCGGTGGCCGACGTGGAGTTCGCGGTGGTGCCCTACATGACCTCCACCGAGGCGCTGGACCGCGCGGAGGAGATGACCTCGCTCAAGGTGCTGCAGCTGCAGTCGGCCGGGTTCGAGAACGTCCTGCCGCGGGTGCCCGAGGGCGTCACCCTGTGCAACGGCGGCGGCATCCACGACACCTCCACCGCCGAGCTGGCGATCGCGCTGGCGCTGGCCAGCGGGCGCCGGCTCGACCGCTTCGCCCGCCAGCAGGCCGACCGGGAGTGGGCGCCGGCCTGGGGCCGCTCGCTGGCCGACCAGCACGTCGGCATCCTCGGCTACGGCCGGATTGGTCAGGCGATCGAGGCCCGGCTCGCCGGCTTCGAGGTGGCCTCGCTGACCCGCTTCGCCCGCCGCCCGCGCACCGAGCCGGAGGTGCTGGCCGTGGACGAGCTCGCCGACCGGCTGCCGGGGATCACCGTGCTCTTCGTCATCACCCCGCTGACCGACCAGACCGAGGGGCTGCTGGACGCCGCCAAGCTGGCCCGGCTGCCCGACGACGCGCTGGTGGTCAACGTCTCCCGCGGCAAGGTGGTCGACACCGACGCGCTGCTGGCCGAGACCTCCTCCGGACGCCTGTCCGCCGCGCTGGACGTCGTCGACCCCGAGCCGCTGCCCGCCGACCACCCGCTGTGGGACGTCCCGAACGTGGTCATCGCCCCGCACGTCGGCGGCTACTCCAGCGCCTTCGAGCCGCGCCGGGACCGGCTGGTCGCCGCCCAGCTGCGCCGTTTCGCCGCCGGTGAGCCGCTGGAGAATGTGGTCAACTGAGCCCATGACCTGCCTGTTCTGCCGGATCGTCGCCGGTGAGCTGCCGTCACGGCAGGTGCACGCCGACGAGCACGCCGTGGCCTTCCTCGACATCGCCCCGTTCCACCGCGGCCACACCCTGGTGGTGCCGCGGCGCCACGTCGAGTCGGTGCTCAGCGCCGACGGGGCGTGGGCCGAGATCGCCCCGGCGGTGGAGACCTGTGCCCGGCTGCTGCGCGACCGGCTGGGGTGCGAGGGGCTGAACGTGTTCAGCTCCGCCGGTGAGGTGGCCGGGCAGGAGGTCGGGCACCTGCACGTGCACCTGGTGCCGCGCTACGCCGCGGCACCGGGGCTGCGGGGACTGCTGGAGAAGACGGCCGACCCGGACGAGCTGGACGACGTGCACCGCGAGCTGACCGCGTGAGCGCTGCTCCGACCCTGACCACGACCTCTCCCGGGAGCCGCGTCAGGCGCTGGGCGGTCGAGCTGCTGCCGCCGTTCGTGGTGGCCCTCCTCGTGCTGCCGTTCGTCATCTCCGGTGGCCGGGCCTGGCCGTGGGTGCCGGCCACCATCGACCTCGACGTCTACGTCCTCGCGGTCCGCGACATGCTCGCCGGCGGCAACATCTACACCACCCAGAGCCCCGGCTACGGGCTGTTCTTCATCTACCCGCCGGTGGCGGCGGTGCTGATGACCCCGCTGGCCTTCGGCCCCTACGCGCTGTGGCAGGTGCTGTGGACGCTGGCCGGGGTGGCCGCCCAGCAGTCGGTGCTGCGCCGCTGCGGCGCCCCGCGCGGGTGGCGGCTGGCGCTGCTCGGGGTCGTCGTGGTGCTGGCGGTGGAGCCGATCCGCACCACGCTGGGCTACGGCCAAGTCAACACCTTCCTGATGTTCCTGGTGGTGGCCGACCTGCTGCCCGACGCGGAGGGGGAGCGGCGGTGGTGGCCGCGGGGCTCGCTGATCGGGCTGGCTGCGGCGATCAAGCTCACCCCGGCGCTGTTCGTGCTGCTGCTGCTCGCGCTGGGACGCCGCCGCCCGGCGCTGGTCGCGATCGCCTCGTTCCTGGCCTTCACGGTGGTCGGGGCGATCGCCCAGCCGGCGCGGACCGTGGAGTTCTTCGGCGGGCTGGCGATGGGCGACACCCGCACCGCCGGACCGATCTACGTCGGCAACCAGTCCCTGCTCGGCGTGGTCGCCCGGCTGCTCGGCGACTCCCGGCCGCTGACCCTGGCCGGGCTGGCGCTGGCCGGGGTGGTGGCGCTGCTGTCGGTGGTGGTGGCCCGGCACTGGTGGCGGGCCGGGCACCCGGTGTTCGCGGTCGCACTGGTCGGCATGGCGACCTGCCTGGCCTCGCCGCTGTCGTGGACCCACCACCACGTCTGGGTGGTGGTGCTGGCGATGGCGCTGCTGACGGCCTGGCGGGACGGCCGGATGCCGCGGTGGCTGCTGGCCGTCGGCGGCTTCTGGGTGCTGTGGGTCTCGATCTGCCTGCCGCTGGCCGCGCTGCCCTACGGCCAGGACGCGGAACGCTCCTACGGCCCGCTGCAGGACCTCGTCGGCAGCCTCGGCCCGCTCACCGGGCTGGTGCTGCTGGTGGTGCTCGCGGTGCGGCAGCTGCGGGTGTCCCGGTCGGCCGCGGCCGCCGCCCCGGTGGGGTCCCGGTGACCTCCGGCGACGGGGTCGTCGACCCGGCCCTGCTGGAGGCCTGCGCGGCCGAGCTCGAACGGGCCGTGCGGACGCTGCCCGGCGGCTCCGGGGACCGGCCGACACCTGCCGGCATGACCGTCCGCGAGCTGCTCCAGCACCTCGTCGTGGGCAACCGGCTGACCACCGCCCTGCTCACCGGCGTCCCGCGCTCGCAGGTGCTGCCGAGCCTCGTCGGCGACCAGCTGGGCGACGACCCGGTCGGGGCGGTCGTCGCGTCCTCGGCCGCGCAGACGGCGGCCTTCGCCGCGGTCGCCCCCGACCGGGTGCTCGAGGGACCGGGCGGCGACACCTCGGTCGCGGACTTCCAGCGGTTCCGGGTGGTCGACCTGGTGGTGCACGCCTGGGACCTGCGCCGGGGTGCGGAGCTGGAGGAGACGCTGGAGGCGTCGGTGGTGGAGCGGGTGTGGGCGCTGGTCGAGCCGGCGCTGGCGTCGATGCTGGCCTTCGGCGTCTACGGCGACGGCCCCAGCGGGACGCTGCCTGCCGACGCCGACACCCAGACCCGGCTGCTGGACGCCCTCGGCCGTCGGCCCTGGGCGCCGGTCACACCCGGCGGGTGAGGATCACCCACACCGTCCGCACCATGATCTGCAGGTCGAGCACGGGGGACCAGTCGGCCAGGTAGTGCAGGTCGTGGCCCAGCTTGTACTCGATGTGGGTGTGGTAGCGCCCGTACACCTGGGCCAGCCCGGTGATCCCGGGCAGCGTCTGGTGCCGGCGCCGGTAGCCGGGGAACGCCTGCTCGTAGGCGGCCATCTCCTCCGGCCGCTCCGGGCGCGGACCGACGATCGTCATGCTGCCCTGCAGCACGTTGAGCAGCTGGGGCAGCTCGTCCAGCCGGGTGGCGCGCAGCCAGCCCATCCCGTGCAGCACCCGCGGGTCGTCGGCGCTGGCCTGCACGGGCCCGGTGGCCCGCTCGGCGTCCACCCCCATGGTGCGGAACTTCAGCATCCGGTACGGCCGGCCCTCGAACCCGACCCGCTGCTGGACGAACAGCAGCGGACGTCCGGCCACCACCGCCACGTAGAGCGTGGTCAGCAGCCCCAGCGGGATGGTCACCGGTGCGGTGACCAGCAGCACCAGCAGATCCATCCACCGCTTGAGCCGGTGCTGGGAGGGGGTGAGCGCGTGGGTGGACAGCAGCACGAACGGCATCCCGCCCAGCTCCCCGACGTTGCGCAGCCCGAGCAGCGAGTCCTGCGGCCGGACGATCTGCAGGGTGGCGATGCCGGCCCGTTCCAGGTCGGCCAGCGCCGAGGTGTAGAGCGCCTCCAGCGAGCCGGCGTCCAGCAGCACGACGTCGGTGGCGCGGACGCGGCGGGCGCGGGCGACGATGTCGACCACGTCGGGGCAGCGTCCGGCCACCTCGACCTCCGCCCCGGTGGCGTCCAGGTGCTGCTCGGCCAGTGCCACCGTGGTCGGGTCGCCGACCAGCAGCACCCGCGGCGGACCCTCGCTGCGCAGCCGCAGCCGGCGCGAGACCGCCCGGTTGGCCACCAGCCCGAAGGGGCCGACCACGCCGTAGACCAGCAGCACGCTGCGGGGGATCAGGTACTCCCCGTTGAGCCAGCTGACCAGACCGACCAGCAGCGAGGCGAACCAGACCAGGGTGGTGATCCGGGCCGCGTTGGGCCGCACGCCGAGCCGGTGCTCGCGGTCGTACAGCCCGCCGAAGTAGAAGACGGCCAGGTGCACCAGCACCACCAGCGCGTAGGTCCAGGCGTAGCGCTCGACGTAGGCGGCGGCGTTGAAGTCGGTGCGCAGCAGCACCAGCACCCCCGTGACCAGCCACAGGGTGAGGTAGACGCTGAGCGCGTCGGCCAGGTGCAGCAGCCGCAGCCCGCGGCGGTTGAGCGCACGCAGCACCCGGACCCGTCGGGGGGTCGCGGGCGTCCGCGCGGGCTCGGTCACGGCGTCAGCGGTCGGTGTGGCCGAGGTCGCGCCCGGGGTCGACGACGTCACGCACCCGGCGCTTGAGCTCCTTGGCCTCGGGGAACCCGCCGTCGCGGCGCCGCTCCCAGACCACCGTGTCGTCCACCCGCACCTCGAACACCCCACCGGTGCCGGGGGACAGCGTCACCTCCAGGTCGGTGCCGAAGCTGGTCAGCAGCTCCCCGGCCAGCCA
The DNA here is from genome assembly GCF_003344635.1 of Desertihabitans aurantiacus. Taxonomy (GTDB): domain Bacteria; phylum Actinomycetota; class Actinomycetes; order Propionibacteriales; family Propionibacteriaceae; genus Desertihabitans; species Desertihabitans aurantiacus. The sequence goes on along the minus strand of NZ_QPKK01000007.1, from coordinate 25,905 downwards.
GGACGCCCGCAGCAGCCACTGGCACTGGGTGCAGTAGGTGATCCGCACGACGGGTCGGGCGCCCAGGCCGGGGGCGTCGGGTGCGTCGGCGGGGACGGGTCCATAGCTGGTCATCGCCGCCCATCCTCGCCCATCGCCGACGAGTCGCGGACACGCCACGACGCGTCCAGAGGACGGATTACTGTGGCGTCCATGTCGATCGACTCCGCCCCAGCCCCCACCCGCACCGACATCAAGCCCCGCTCCCGGGCGGTGACGGACGGCCTGGAGGCCACCGCCGCCCGCGGCATGCTGCGCGCCGTGGGCATGGGCGACGACGACTTCGCCAAGCCGCAGATCGGCGTCGCCTCCAGCTGGAACGAGATCACCCCCTGCAACCTCTCGCTGGACCGGCTGGCGAAGGCCGTCAAGGACGGCGTCCACGCCGCCGGCGGCTACCCGCTGGAGTTCGGCACCATCTCGGTCTCCGACGGCATCTCGATGGGCCACGAGGGGATGCACTACTCGCTGGTCAGCCGCGAGATCATCGCCGACTCGGTGGAGACGGTGATGGAGGCCGAGCGGCTGGACGGCTCGGTGCTGCTGGCCGGCTGCGACAAGTCGCTGCCCGGCATGCTGATGGCCGCCGCCCGGCTCGACCTGGCCTCGGTGTTCCTCTACGCCGGCTCGATCCTGCCGGGCAAGGTGGACGGCCGCGACGTCACCATCATCGACGCCTTCGAGGCGGTCGGTGCCTGCGTCAAGGGGCTGATCAGCCGCGACGAGGTGACCCGGATCGAGAAGGCGATCTGCCCCGGCGAGGGGGCCTGCGGCGGCATGTACACCGCCAACACGATGGCCAGCGCCGCCGAGGCGCTCGGCATGTCGGTGCCCGGCTCGGCCGCCCCGCCGGCCGTCGACCGCCGCCGTGACGGGTTCGCCCGCCGCAGCGGCGAGGCCGCGGTGGGGATGCTGCGCCAGGGCATCACCGCCCGCCAGATCCTCACCAAGGAGGCCTTCGAGAACGCCATCGCGGTGGTGATGGCCTTCGGCGGCTCCACCAACGCGGTGCTGCACCTGCTGGCCATCGCCCACGAGGCCGAGGTCGACCTCACCCTCGACGACTTCATCCGGGTCGGCAAGAAGGTGCCGCACCTGGGCGACCTCAAGCCGTTCGGCCGGTTCGTGATGAGCGACGTCGACCGGGTCGGCGGCGTGCCGGTGGTGATGAAGGCGCTGCTCGATGCCGGGCTGCTGCACGGGGACTGCCTGACCGTGACCGGCAAGACGATGGCGGAGAACCTCGCCGACATCGCCCCACCCGACGTCGACGGCACCATCATCCGCGCGCTCGGCCAGCCGATGCACCCCACCGGCGGCATCACCATCCTCAAGGGCTCGCTCGCCCCGGAGGGCGCGGTGGTCAAGAGCGCCGGTTTCGACACCGAGGTGGTCACCGGCACCGCCCGCGTCTTCGACGGCGAGCGCGCCGCGATGGACGCCCTGGAGGACGGCACCGTCACCGCCGGCGACGTCGTCGTCATCCGCTACGAGGGCCCCAAGGGCGGTCCCGGCATGCGCGAGATGCTGGCCATCACCGGCGCGATCAAGGGCGCCGGGCTGGGCAAGGACGTCATGCTCATCACCGACGGCCGCTTCTCCGGCGGCACCACCGGGCTGTGCGTCGGCCACATCGCCCCCGAGGCGGTCGACGGCGGGCCGATCGCCTTCGTCCGCGACGGCGACACGATCACCCTCGACGTCGCCAACGGCACTCTCGACCTGCAGGTCGACCCCGCCGAGCTGGCCGCCCGCGCCGAGGGCTGGACGCCGCGCCCGCCGGCCGACCGGGCCCGTCGTGGGGTGCTGAAGAAGTACTCCGCGCTGGTCCGCTCGGCCAGCGTCGGCGCGATCACCGGCTGACGGTGGCCGACGAGGCGATCCGGACCGCCGCCGCGGAGGACTGGCCACGGATCTGGCCGATCTTCTCCGCGGTGGTGGCCAGCGGGGAGAGCTACACCTACCCCGAGGACCTCACCTCCGAGCAGGCGGCCGCCCTGTGGCTGCAGCGGCCACCGGGACGCACCGTGGTGCTGGAGGAGGACGGCCGCGTCCTCGGCACCGCCACGATGGGGCCGAACCGGCCCGGGCGGGGCGACCACGTCGGCACCGCCAGCTTCATGGTCGACCCGGACGCCCGCGGGCGTCAGGTGGGCCGCCGGCTGGGGGAGCACGTCGTCGACTGGCACCGCCGGCAGGGCTACCGCGGTATCCAGTTCAACGCGGTGGTGGAGACCAACACCGCCGCGGTCCGGCTGTGGCAGAGCCTCGGGTTCGAGGTCGTCGGCACCGTCCCCGGTGCCTACCGCTCGGCCGGATCGGGCTACGTCGGCCTGCACGTGATGTACCTGCCGCTGGTCTGAGCGCCCCTGGGCCGGCGCCCGGGGTCGGTCCCGACTCCTCCCTGGTTCCGGGCGCGTGCGTGGCCCGCGCACAGCAGGCCGCGTCATGCTGGTCCCCGTGACCGAGCACCGACCCGACACCAGCCCCGAGGTGGTCTTCGTCGGCGGCGTGCCCGGAGCCGGCAAGTCGACCGTGCTGCGGGGGCTGCCCGCCACACCCGGGACCACCGTGCTCGACCCCGAGCAGGTGACCGCCGCCCTGCGGGCCCGGCTCGGGACGGCGGTGCCCTACCGCTGGCTGCGGCCGGTGGTGCACGCGGTGCAGTACCTGCGGGTGCTCGGTCACCTGCTGGCCCCCCGTCCCGACCTGCGCCGGCTGCTCGTCCACGACACCGCCACCCGGCCCTGGCTGCGCCACCTGGAGGCCGAGCTCGCCCGCCGCTGCGGCTGGCGCACCACGCTCGTGCTGATCGAGACCAGCCGGGCGGAGGCACTGGCCGGGCAGCGGGCCCGCGGACGGGTGCTCGACCCGGGACGCTTCGACGGCCACTGGGACCGCTGGCTCCGGCTCCGCGCGCAGCTCGGCACGGATCCGGTCGTGCCGGCGCAGCCGCCCTGGGACCGGGTGGTGCTGACCACCCGGGGAGGTGCGGCCGACGCGCTGCGCTCCCAGCCCACCGCCCTGGGTGCCTGAGCAGCGGGCCGGCCGCGGGGCCGTCCGTGCGGCGGGGCACGATGGAGCGGTGCCGGAGGGGGACAGCGTGTACCGGGTGGCGCGGCGCCTCGACGCGGCGCTGGTCGGCCGTCGCCTGGTGCGGGCCCAGCTGCGGGTGCCCGCCCACGCGACCGCCGACCTGACGGGCGCCCGGGTGGTGGCGAACGACACCTGGGGCAAGCACCTGCTCACCCGCTCCGACGCCGGCTGGACGCTGCACACCCACCTGCGGATGGACGGCTCCTGGACGGTGACCCGTCCCGGCAGGCAGCTGCCCCGACGGCTGGAGCCCGACATCCGGGTGCTGCTCGGAGCCGACACCGGGGCATGCGCGTACGGCCTCACCATCCCGGTGGTCGAGCTGCTCGACACCGCCGAGGAGTCGGGGGCCGTCGGCCACCTCGGCCCCGACCCGCTGCGACCCGACTGGGACGCCGCCGAGGCCGTCCGCCGCCTGTCCTCCGACCCGACCCGCCCGTTGGCGGCTGCCCTGCTCGACCAGCGGCTGGTGGCGGGGCTGGGCAACCTGTGGGCGAACGAGCTGTGCTTCCTGCGCGGCCACAGCCCCTGGACGCCGGTCGGCGACGTCGACGTGCCGGCCCTGGTCGACCTCGCCGCCCGTTCGCTGCGCCGCTCGGCCACCCAGGCCGACGCCTACCAGGTGACCACCGGCCGCACCCGGCGCGGGGAGACGCACTGGGTGGCGGGCCGGGCGCACCGACCCTGCCTGCGCTGCGGGACGCCCGTCGCCGTCGTCGCGGAGGTGACCGGTGACCCGGAGCGCCGCCGCACCTGGTGGTGCCCGCACTGCCAGCCCGGACCCGGGCCCGACCGCCGCTGACCGGCGGCATCCGGTTCCCGCGCGGGCGGGTTCTGTCGGTGCCGTCGGGTAGGAAGGAGGGGTGCAGCCCTCCCTCTTCGACACCGCCCCCGAGACCGCCCCGGCCCCCGAGCCGGTGCGGGTGCCGCGGCTGCTCCAGGTCCGCCGGATCTGGGCCGAGGCCGCGGCCGCGGAGTCCCCGCGCGGGCAGCAGGTGCTGGCCCGGTTCCCCGACGCCGAGGTGGTGCCGGTGGCCTCGCACTGGCAGATCCCCGAGCTGCACGGCAACGCCGGCAACGTGGACCGCTGGGTCCGGGTGAAGACCGAGGACCTGGTGCTCGGGGTCAAGAAGTCCCTGCAGACCCGGCCCAACGGGCGCTCGGCCGACTTCATCGCCCCCTCGGCCTCCAACGGCTGCGCGATGGCCTGCGCCTACTGCTACGTCCCGCGCCGCAAGGGCTACGCCAACCCCGTCACGGTGTTCACCAACATCGAGGCGATCACCGCCCACCTCGGCCGCCACATCCGCAAGCAGGGGCCCAAGACGACGCCCAACCAGTGCGACCCCGGGGCCTGGGTCTACGACCTCGGCGAGAACAGCGACTGCTCGGTCGACGCCGCGATCAGCGACAACGTCGCCGACCTGGTGGCGGCCTTCCGGCAGTGGCCGACCGCGAAGGCCTCCTTCGCCACCAAGCACGTCAACCGCGACCTGCTGCGGCTCGACCCGCAGGGCCGCACCCGGATCCGGTTCTCCTTGATGCCCGAGGTCGACGCCCGTCTGCTCGACCTGCGGACCTCCCCGGTCGCGGAGCGGATCGCGGCGGTCGACGACTTCGTGGCCGCCGGCTACGAGGTGCACCTCAACTTCTCACCCGTGGTGCTGCGGCCGGGCTGGCAGGACGACTGGCGCGAGCTGCTGCGCCACCTGGCCGACGGGCTGGGGGAGCGGGCCCGGGCCCAGGCGGCGGCCGAGGTCATCATGCTCACCCACAACGCCGGCCTGCACGAGGTCAACCTGGGCTGGCACCCCAAGGCGGAGGAGCTGCTCTGGCGTCCCGACCTGCAAGAGACCAAGCGGTCGCAGAACGGCGCGGAGAACGTCCGCTACCGGGTCGGGCTCAAGCGGCGCGCGATCGCCGAGCTGACCGCGCTGGTCGAGCAGGAGACGCCCTGGCTGCGCATCCGCTACGCCTTCTGAGCCGCCGCGTGTCCGGCAGCGACCGCGCCTCCGCCGTCCGGCATGCGGACGGCACGTCCCGAGCGTTGACACGTGTCGGCAGATGGGGGACTGTGGATCCGTGCAGCAGATCGTCCTCGTACTCCCCAGGCGTGTCGGCCGGTAACCACACCGTCGTCGACACGCTCCCTCGTGTGCCCACCCGGGCTGCGGGGGTTTTTTGTTGCACCAGCACCGGCCGTCACCGGCGGCCTGACGTCAGAGGAGAAGATCGGCCCATGTCGAGCAGGGAGGCTCTCGCCGTGACCACCACCCCCACCATCGACACCGCCACCGGTGAGCTCATCACCGGGTCCCAGTCGCTCGTGCGCTCGCTGGAGAAGGCCGGCGTGGAGGTGATCTTCGGGATCCCCGGCGGAGCCATCCTGCCCGCCTACGACCCGCTCTTCGACTCCTCGATCCGCCACATCCTGGTCCGCCACGAGCAGGGCGCCGGGCACGCCGCCGAGGGCTACGCGATGGCCACCGGCAAGGTCGGTGTCTGCATGGCCACCTCCGGCCCCGGCGCGACCAACCTGGTCACCCCGCTGGCCGACGCGATGATGGACTCCGTCCCGGTGGTGGCCATCACCGGCCAGGTCGCCGGACGGGCCATCGGCACCGACGCCTTCCAGGAGGCCGACATCCGCGGCATCACGATGCCGATCACCAAGCACAGCTTCCTCATCACCGATGCGGCCGACATCCCCGAGGCGATCGCCGAGGCCTTCCACCTCGCGCGCACCGGACGTCCCGGGCCGGTGCTGGTCGACATCACCAAGGACGCCCTGCAGGCCAAGACCACCTTCACCTGGCCGACCAGCATCGACCTGCCCGGCTACCACCCGGTGACCCGGCCGCACGCCAAGCAGATCCGCGAGGCCGCCCGGCTCATCAGCGCCGCCCGCCGGCCGGTGCTCTACGTCGGTGGTGGCGTCGTCAAGGCCCGGGCCGCGGAGGAGCTGGCCGAGCTGGTCGAGCTGACCGGGATCCCGGTGGTCACCACCCTGATGGCCCGCGGCGTCTTCCCCGACAGCCACCGGCTTAACCTCGGCATGCCCGGCATGCACGGCACCGTGGCCGCGGTCGGCGCGCTGCAGCGCAGCGACCTGCTGATCAGCCTCGGTGCCCGCTTCGACGACCGGGTGACCGGCGAGCTGTCCTCCTTCGCGCCGAACGCCCGGGTCATCCACGCCGACATCGACCCGGCCGAGATCTCCAAGAACCGCACCGCCGACTGCCCGATCGTCGGCGACGCCAAGGAGGTGCTGACCAGCCTGGTCGCCCAGCTCCGCGAGACCGAGCTGCCCGACCTGGCCGGCTGGCAGCAGCACCTGCTCGACATGGTGGCCCGGTACCCGACCGGTTACGACGAGCCCGACGACGGCACCCTCTCCCCGCAGGGGGTGATCCGGCGGATCGGCGAGCTGACCGGCCCGGAGAACGCCTACTGGGCCGCCGGGGTCGGCCAGCACCAGATGTGGGCCGCGCACTTCCTGCCCCACGAGCGTCCCGGCCGCTGGCTCAACTCCGGCGGCGCCGGCACCATGGGCTACTGCGTGCCCGCCGCCATGGGCGCCCAGGTCGGCCAGCCCGACGCGGTGGTGTGGGGGATCGACGGCGACGGCTGCTTCCAGATGACCAACCAGGAGCTGGTCACCTGTGCCCTGGAGGGCATCCCGGTCAAGATCGCCGTCATCAACAACCAGTCCCTCGGCATGGTGCGGCAGTGGCAGACGCTGTTCTACGGCGGGCGCTACTCCAACACCGACCTGAAGACCCACCTGGTGCCCGACTTCGTCAAGCTGGCCGAGGCGATGGGCTGCGTCGGGCTGCGCGCCAGCACCGCCGACGAGGTCGACACCGTGATCACCCAGGCGCTGGCGATCGACGACCGCCCGGTGGTGGTCGAGTTCATCGTCCACAAGGACGCGATGGTGTGGCCGATGGTCCCGGCCGGCACCAGCAACGACGCACTCCAGTACGCCCGCGACATGGCCCCGCAGTGGGAGGAGGAGGAGCTGTGAGCACCCACACCCTGAGCGTCCTGGTGGCCGACCGGCCCGGTGTGCTGGCCCGCGTGTCGGCGCTGTTCTCCCGGCGCGGGTTCAACATCGACTCCCTCGCCGTCGGCCCGACCGAGCAGGAGGACATCTCCCGGATCACCCTCGTGGTCGAGGCCGAGGAGCACACCGTCGAGCAGCTGACCAAGCAGCTCAACAAGCTCGTCGAGGTGATCAAGATCGTCGAGCTCGAGCCGGACGCCGTCCGCCAGGAGCTGATGCTGATCAAGGTCGCCACCGACGCCGCCACCCGCAGCGACGTGCTGGAGATCATCCAGCTGTTCAAGGCCAAGGCGGTCGACGCCACCAACGAGGCGATCGTGGTGATGGCGACCGGCAGCCCGGAGAAGCTGCAGGCCCTGCTCACCATGCTCGAGCCGTTCGGCGTCCGCGAGCTGGTGCAGTCCGGACTGGTCGCCCTCGGCCGCGGCCCCCGCTCGATCACCGACCGCAGCACCCGGACCGACCGCCAGCGGGTGCGGGTGGTCTGACGACCACCGCCTGGTCAGCGCGCCGCCCCGGCAGCCGACCCCGATAACGTCACGCCCCAGGCGCGAGCCGCGACAGCGGGCGTGAGCCACCACCCAGCAGCAACACAAGGAGATGCACCCGTGGCAGCACAGATGTTCCATGACGACGACGCCGACCTGTCGGTGATCCAGGGCCGCACCGTGGCCGTCCTCGGCTTCGGCAGCCAGGGCCACGCGCACGCCCTGTCGCTGCGCGACTCCGGCGTCGACGTGCGGATCGGGCTGCCCGAGGGCAGCCGCAGCCGGGAGCGGGCCGAGGCCCAGGGTCTGCGCGTCCTCACCCCGGGCGAGGCCTGCGCCGAGGCCGACCTCATCATGGTGGCGGTGCCCGACCACCTGCAGCGCCAGCTCTACACCGAGGCGATCGAGCCCAACCTGCAGGACGGCGACGCGCTGTTCTTCGCCCACGGGTTCAACATCCGCTTCGGCTACGTCACCCCGCCGCAGGGCGTGGACGTGGCGATGGTCGCCCCGAAGGGCCCCGGCCACCTGGTCCGCCGCGAGTACACCGAGGGCCGCGGCGTCCCGGTGCTGGTCGCGGTCGAGCAGGACGCCTCCGGCCAGGCCTGGGAGCTCGCGCTCTCCTACGCCAAGGGCATCGGGGGTCTGCGGGCCGGCGGCATCAAGACCACCTTCACCGAGGAGACCGAGACCGACCTGTTCGGCGAGCAGGCCGTCCTCTGCGGCGGCGCCAGCGCGCTGATCCAGGCCGGGTTCGAGACCCTGGTCGAGGCCGGCTACCAGCCGGAGGTGGCCTACTTCGAGTGCCTGCACGAGCTCAAGCTCATCGTCGACCTGATGTACGAGGGCGGCATCGCCAAGCAGCGGTGGAGCATCTCCGACACCGCCGAGTACGGCGACTACGTCTCCGGGCCGCGGGTCATCGACGCCCGGGTCAAGGAGAACATGAAGGCCGTCCTCACCGATGTGCAGAACGGCACCTTCGCCCAGCGGTTCATCGACGACCAGGACGCCGGCGCGCCGGAGTTCAAGAAGTTCCGCGCCGAGGGCGAGCAGCACCCGATCGAGTCCACCGGCAAGCAGCTGCGCAGCATGATGGCCTGGGTCAAGAGCCACGACGACGACTACGTCGAGGGCACCGCCGCCCGCTGACCGACGTCCGACGGCCGACCGGCCCCGGGTCCCGCCCGCCACAGCGCGTGCGGGACCCGGGGCCGCTCGCGTCCGGCGCGAGCCGGGCCCGGGTGGTTCAGCGCGAGCGGAGCTCGACGTCGAGGACGACCTGGTCCGACTCCGGCGGGACGGCGGTCGCCATCCGCCAGCGGTACGGCGGCAGCTGCCCCTCGACCCGGAACCCGATGTCGCTGCGCACGCAGTGCCACCGGTGGTCCGGGGGCAGCGGGCTCGGCACCCGCTGGCAGGGCCCGTAGGACTCGTCCAGGGCCGCGATCACCTGGTCGTCGAGCTCCAGCGGGTAGCGCACCAGCGCGGACAGCTGGATGTCGTGGGTCTCGGTGTAGTGACCCTCCTCGACGACGGCGCCCGCCGGCAGCTCGAAGCCCAGCACCGCCTCGACGTGGTCGAGCGTGGGCTCGCACTCGTGGCCGAGCCACGTCGTCGTGCACCGGCTGCCGTGCTCGTCGGTGAAGGAGGCGTAGGGCAGCCCCCACGCGGCCGCCTGGCTCCACAGCAGCAACGCCGTCACCATCACCGCACCCACCGCGACGGCGACCGCCAGCAGGCGGCGCGAGACGCGTTCGGCCAGGGGGGCACGGCTCATGGGGACAGCATCACCTCCCGACGACGGGCCTCAGCGGTCTCTGCAGAACTTCTGTCCGACCTCTCAGGCTGACGCCGGGGCGCCGGGACGCAGCACCGCGATGATCACCGCGGCGTCCGGGGCGACCATCACCTCCGCGCTGGTGAGCCGGGGGTCGGCCAGCCAGTCCGAGCGCACCCGGTCCAGCCGGTCGTGCACCCGCGGCGGCCAGCTGATGCTGGGGGTGAAGTCGTCCAGCACGATCATCCCGCCCGGCTCGACCAGGGCGATCACGTCGTCCCGCTCGCTCATCAGGGCCTGCGAGGCGTCGAGGAAGAGCAGCGAGAACGGGGCCGCGGACTCCAGCGCCGACCAGTCGGCGTGCAGCACGTCGATCCCGTCACCGGCGAACATGTCGGCGACCTCGTGGGCCAGCGACCCCTCCAGCTCGGCGGTGAGCACCCGGGTGGCCGACGGCGCACCGCTGCGCAACCAGGCCGCACCCACCCCGCAGCCGGTCCCGCACTCGGCGATGGTGCCCTGCCGGGTGGCCGCGAGGGTCGCCAGCAACCGGCCGGTCTCGGTCCGGGTGGCCTCCAGGTAGCCCATCGCCAGCGACTTGCGGAGGGCCTTCGTCACGAGCGAGGGGACACCGGGCAACGTGCTCACCGGCACCAGTCTGCCGGAGCGCCGCGCGTCGGCCGGCCGGTCCGGACTGCGGACCGCGGCGACGTCCCAGGATCCGAGATGCCGGGAGCACGGCCCCGGGGCGAGATCTTCGGGCGTCCTAGTATCTCGGGCACCAGGACCGTCCACGGGGACGGACCGCGCCGGAGCGGGAGGAGCGAGCCGTGTACGAGATGTACCCGCACACCTGGGGCGAGGGCCGCCTCGAGGAGACCGGTCAGGACGCCCGCCTGCGCGAGCTGCCCACCCCGCGCCGCCGCCCCCGCCGCGAGCACTCGGTCGCGCCGCGGGTGCAGACCACCAGCCGCTGACCACGTCGCCGGGGAGACCCGGCGCCGCCTGGAGGGCTCAGGCGAGGCGGGTGGCGATGGCGTCGCCGATCTCGCGGGTGGTGCGCGGGGTGCCGTCGCGGGACTCGATGTCGGCGGTCACCGCCGCGGCCACCGTGGCCGCCTGCTCGGTGCGTCCGAGGTGCTCCAGCAGCAGACCCGCCGACAGGATCGCTGCCGAGGGGTCGGCCTTCTGCTGACCGGCGATGTCGGGGGCCGAGCCGTGCACCGGCTCGAACATCGAGGGGTGCTCGCGCGACGGGTTGACGTTGCCGCTGGCCGCCAGCCCGATGCCACCGGTGACGGCGGCCGCCAGGTCGGTGAGGATGTCGCCGAACAGGTTGTCGGTGACCACCACGTCGAAGCGGGCCGGGTCGGTGGCGAGGAAGATCGTGGCGGCGTCGACGTGCAGGTAGTCGGTCTGCACGCCCGGGTACTCCGCGGCCACCTGCTCGAACACCCGGTTCCACAGCCCGCCGGCGTTCACCAGCACGTTGTGCTTGTGCACCAGGGTCACCTTGCCGCGACGCCGGGTGGCGCGCTCGAAGGCGTCCCGGACCACCCGCTCGACACCGTAGGCGGTGTTGACGCTGACCTCGGTGGCGATCTCGTGCGGGGTGCCCGGACGGACCACGCCGCCGTTGCCGCAGTAGAGGCCCTCGGTGCCCTCGCGCACCACCACGAAGTCGACCGGGCCGCGGTCGGTCACCGAGCTGGCCAGCGGGGTCGGCACGCCCTGGTAGAGGCGGCTGGGCCGCAGGTTGACGTAGTGGTCGAAGGCGAAGCGGATCTTGAGGATCAGCCCGCGCTCGAGGATGCCGCTCGGCATCGACTTGTCACCCGGGGCCGCACCCACCGCGCCGAAGAGGATGGCGTCGCAGGCGTCCAGCTCGGTCAGCACGGAGTCGGGCAGCACCTCACCGGTGCGCTTCCAGCGCTCCGCACCCAGGTCGTAGTCGACGAAGGAGAAGGCCTGCTCGCCGCACACCGCCTGCAGCACCTTGACCGCCTCGGCGGTCACCTCGGGGCCGATCCCGTCGCCGCCGATCACGGCCAGGGTGGGGGTGCGGGCGGGTCCGGCGGCCGGGTCGGGCGTCGTGGTCATTGCGCCAGGCTAGACAGCGGGCGGTGCCCGTCGGGGGCCGTCTCAGGCCCGGAGCGGGCCCCCGGTCGAGGAGTGGGAGCGCCCCGGAACTAGTCGGACGCCCTGCTACTTTGCGGCCATGACGCTGAAGTTCGACCTGCAGCCCTCGTCCGCGCCCCGCAGCGACGCCGAGCGCGAGGCCGTACTGGCCGATCCCGGGTTCGGCGTGAACTTCACCGACCACATGGCGGTGGCCACCTGGACGGCGGCCGACGGCTGGGCGGACTCGGCGGTGGTGCCCTACGCACCGTTCCAGCTCGACCCGGCCTCGGCGGTGCTGCACTACGCGCAGGAGATCTTCGAGGGGATGAAGGCCTACCGGCACGCCGACGGCTCGGTGTGGCTCTTCCGGCCGGAGAAGAACGCCGAGCGGTTCGCGGTCTCGGCGCGCCGCCTCGCCCTCCCCGAGCTGCCGGTGGGGTCCTTCGTCGAGGCGGTCGAGGCCCTGGTCGAGGCCGACCAGGCGTGGGTGCCGGCCGGTGGGGAGACCTCGCTGTACCTGCGCCCGTTCATGTTCGCCAACGAGGTCTTCCTCGGCGTCCGCGGGGCACGCAAGGTGCAGTTCTGCGTGATCGCCTCCCCAGCCGGGTCCTACTTCAGCGGCGGCGTCCAGCCGGTGCAGATCTGGATGTCGCGGGACTACACCCGCGCGGCCCCCGGCGGCACCGGGGCGGCCAAGTGCGGCGGCAACTACGCGGCCTCGCTGGTGGCCCAGGCCGAGGCGGCCGAGCACGGCTGCAGCCAGGTGCTGTTCACCGATGCCGTGGAGCGGAAGTGGGTGGACGAGCTGGGCGGCATGAACGTCTACTTCGTCACCGCCGACGGCCAGCTGGTCACGCCGGCGCTGGGCACCATCCTCGAGGGCGTCACCCGCGACGCCATCCTCACCCTCGCCCCGGAGCTCGGGCTGACCCCGGTCGAGCGCCGGGTCTCCCTGGAGGAGGTGCTGGACGGGTGCCGCACCGGCGCCATCAAGGAGATCTTCGCCTGCGGCACCGCGGCGGTGATCACCCCGATCGGTGCGCTCAAGGACCTCGACGGCACCACCGCGGTGGGCGACGGCGAGCCGGGCCCGCGCACCCTGGAGCTGCGCCAGGCCCTGCTCGACATCCAGTACGGCCGCCGGGAGGACACCCACGGCTGGATGCACCGGGTGATCTGAGGCTGGACGTCCGTCCCGCTCGCTGAGACGACGGTGGCGGGACGGGGCGCGCTGGCGCAGAATCGCTGCGTGCTCCGACCCGCCGCCATTACCGGGCAGCGTGGATGACCTGACGTCGTCCGCGCTGAAACCTCCTGTCTCCGACGGGAGGTTTTTTCGTTCCCGGGAGTGCTCCGGCGTCCGAGCACCTCGACCGCACGTCCGCTGACAGGAAGACCACCGATGCTCGAGCCGATGCCCGCCCCCGGCGTGTTCCACGTCTACGACACCACCTTGCGCGACGGTGCGCAGCAGGAGGGCCTGCGGCTGACCGTGGCCGACAAGCTGCGGATCGCCGGACTGCTGGACGAGCTGGGCGTGGGCTTCATCGAGGGTGGCTGGCCCGGTGCCAACCCCAACGACACCGCCTTCTTCGCCGCTGCCGCCCGCGGCGAGCTGACCCTGCGCAACGCCCAGCTGGTCGCCTTCGGCGCCACCCGGCGGGTCGGTGGCCGGGCCGCCGACGACCCCCTGGTCGCGGCCCTGCGGGAGTCCCGCGCGCCGGTCGCCTGCCTGGTGGCCAAGAGCCACGCCGCCCACGTCGAGCGGGCCCTGCGCACCACGCTGGCCGAGAACCTCGCCATGGTCCGCGACACCGTCGAGCACCTGCGCTCGGAGGGGATGCGGGTGTTCGTCGACTGCGAGCACTTCTTCGACGGCTACCACGACGACCCCGTCTACGCGCTGGAGGTGGTGCAGACCGCCGCCGAGGCGGGCGCGGAGGTGGTGGTGCTGTGCGACACCAACGGCGGCATGCTGCCGAGCTGGATGGGCGACGTCGTCTCGGCCGCCGGCGGGGTGGGGGTCGACCTCGGCGTGCACTGCCACAACGACACCGGCTGCGCGGTGGCCAACACGCTGGCCGCGGTGGAGGCCGGCGTGATGCACGTGCAGGGCACCATCAACGGCTACGGCGAGCGCACCGGCAACGCCGACCTCATCTCCGTGGTGGCGAACCTGCAGCTGAAGTACGGCTGGCAGGTGCTGCCCGAGGGCGCCCTGGCCGAGGCGACCCGGATCTCCCACGCGGTCGGCGCGGTGACCAACGTGGCCGGCTCGGCCCGCGCCCCGTTCACCGGCTCCTCGGCCTTCGCCCACAAGGCGGGCCTGCACGCCAGCGCGATCCGGGTCGACCCCAATCTGTACCAGCACATCGACCCGGCGGCGGTGGGCAACGACATGCGGATGCTGATCTCCGACATGGCCGGGCGGGCGAACATCCAGATCAAGGGTGAGGAGCTCGGCTTCGACCTCTCCGACCGCGACCTGGCTGGCCGGGTCACCGACCTGGTCAAGGCCCGGGAGGCCGCCGGCTACTCCTACGAGGCGGCCGACGCCTCCTTCGAGCTGCTGCTGCGCGACGAGCTGGACGAGCTGGAGGAGTACTTCCGGGTGCTGCACTGGCGGGTGCACACCCACTCCGCCGCGGGCGCGCCGTCGGAGTCGGAGGCGACGGTGAAGCTGCAGGCACGGGGGGACGTCCAGCTGTTCGTCGGTGAGGGCAACGGCCCGGTGAACGCGCTGGACCACGCCCTGCGCCGGGCGCTCACCCCGGCCTTCCCGGTGGTGGACCGCTACGAGCTCACCGACTACCGGGTGCGGGTGCTGGAGGGGCCGGTGGGGGCGAAGGGCGGTCACGGCACCGACGCCGTGGTGCGGGTGCTCATCGACACCAGCGACGGCGAGCGCACCTGGACCACGGTCGGGGTGGGCGCCAACATCATCGAGGCGTCCTGGGAGGCGCTCAGCGACGCCTACCTGCACGGGCTGGTGCACGACGTCCCGACCCCGTCGGCCGGGGCGTCGGACCGGGTCGCCGCCGGGGTCGGCAACGGGCGGGACGGCTGAGGGCCGCTCGCCGCGCTCAGGCCGCTCAGGCGGGCTCGAGGACGTCCGACTCCACCACGGTGGGCAGGTCGAGGGTGCGGTAGCCGCCCTGCTCGAACAGCACGGTGACCCGCTCGCCCTCGACCTCGACGACCACGCCCGGGCCGAACTCGCGGTGGCGCACCTGCTGCTCGACCTCGAACCGTCCGGCCCACTCCGCGCCGCCCTCGGCGGCCTGCTCGGCGCGCTCGGCGACCGTGCGGTCGTGCTGCTCGGTGGCGCCGCTGCGGCAGTTGTCGCAGTGCCCGCACGGCTCCTCGTGGTCGTCGCCGAAGTAGTGCAGCAGGAACCGCTGCCGGCAGGTGGTCGACTCGACGTAGCGGCGCATCATCTCGATCCGGGTCTGCTGCACCCGGCGGTGCGCCTCGGCCCGCTCGACCACCCGGGCGACCATCGGGTCGTCCTCCTCGCCCACGTCGTCCCGGTCGCCGCCGGAGTGGGCGACCTCCTCCTCGACGAGGTTGAGGATCCGGCCGAGCTTCTGCCGGCTGAGCCCGGTCTCCTCGCCCAGCGCGGCGCGGTCGGGATCGCCGTCGGCGCGGGCCAGCCCGGCCAGCACGGCGGTGACGTCACCCGGCTCGGGCACCGCCGGGGCGAAGAACCGGGCGAGGGAGAAGTCGCCGTCACCGGAGCAGAGCAGGCAGGTCGCCGGCTCGCCGTCGCGGCCGGCGCGTCCGGCCTCCTGGTAGTAGACGTCGGGGGACTCCGGGGCCTGGGCGTGCACGACGAAGCGGATGTCGGGCTTGTCGATGCCCATCCCGAACGCCGAGGTGGCCACCAGCACCTCGGTGCCGCCTGTCATGAACTCCTCCTGCACCTCGTCGCGCAGCCTCGTCCGGAGCCCCGCGTGGTAGTGGGTGGCGTTGCGGCCGGACGCGCGGAGCGCCTCGGCCAGCTCCTCGGCGAGCCGGCGGGTGCGGGTGTAGACGATGCCCTGGCCGGGTTGCGCGGCGACCGCCTCCAGGACGGTGCGGCGGCGCTCGTCCTCGTCCCGGCAGGTCACCGCGGCCAGGTCGAGGTTGGGACGGGCCAGGTCGGCCAGCACCAGCCGCGGCTCGCGCAGCCGCAGGCGCTCGGCGATGTCGGCCCGCACCGGCGGGGCGGCGGTGGCCGTCAGCGCGATCACCGGCGGCCGGCCGACCGCCTCCAGCAGCTCGCCCAGCCGCAGGTAGTCGGGGCGGAAGTCGTGGCCCCAGGAGGACACGCAGTGCGCCTCGTCCACGGCCACCAGCGCGGGCCGCAGGGCGGCGACCTGCTCACGGGTCTCGGCCCGGGCCAGCTGCTCGGGGGCCAGGAAGAGGAAGGTCGAGGGGTCGGTGCGGGCGGTCTCGAAGGCCTCCTCCCGCGCCCGCTCGCCCTCCATCGAGCTGACCCGGAACGCCCGGACGCCCTCCGCACCCTCCTCCAGCGAGGTCACCTGGTCCTGCTGCAGCGCCAGCAGCGGCGACACCACCAGCGTCGGGCCGCTGTCCAGCAGCGCGCCGGCCAGCTGGTAGGCCAGCGACTTGCCGGCCCCGGTGGGCTGCACCAGCAGCACGTCGCACCCCTCGAGCAGGGTGGCCACGGCGTCGGACTGCCACCCGCGCACCTCCTCGATGCCGAAGCGGGCGCGGGCGGTCTCGGCGATGCGGGTCACGGTCTCCTCGGCGGGTCGGTCGTCGGGCACGACCGCCGTCTACCCCGGAGCGGGCCTCCTAGCCGCTGATGGGCCCCGGTGTGACGAGGGCGACGCGGCGGCGGCTCAGGAGGCGATCCGCTCCAGCACCACCGCGCGGGGTGACGGCGGCTCATCGCCGACGTCGACGCCGCCGGCCAGCACCTCCAGCGCGCGCTCGACCCGGTGCTCGTCGTCGGTGTGCAGGGTCAGCAGCGGTTCGCCGGCGTGCACCCGCTCTCCGACCTGGGCGTGCAGCTCGACCCCGGCCCCGGCCTGCACCGGGTCCTCCTTGCGGGCCCGTCCGGCCCCCAGCCGCCAGGCCGCCAGCCCGACGGCCATGGCGTCGACCCGGGTCACCACGCCGTCGGCGGGGGCGGGGACGGTGTGGGTGTGCCGGGCGGTCGGCAGCGGGGCGTCGGGGTCGCCGCCCTGGGCGCTGACCATCCGCCGCCAGACGTCCATCGCCCGGCCGTCGGCCAGCGCCTCGGCGGGGTCGACGTCATCGCGGCCCGCGGCGGCGACCATCTCCCGCGCCAGGGCCAGGGTCAGCTCGACCACGTCGGACGGCCCGCCGCCGGCCAGCACCTCCACCGACTCCCGTACCTCCAGCGCGTTGCCGGCGGTCCGGCCGAGCGGGGTCGACATGTCGGTCAGCAGCGCGACCGTGCGCACCCCGGCGTCGGTGCCGAGCCCGACCATGGTCCGGGCCAAGGTGCGGGCGTCGTCGAGAGAGGTCATGAAGGCCCCGGTGCCGACCTTGACGTCGAGCACCAGCGCGCCGGTGCCCTCGGCGATCTTCTTGCTCATGATCGAGGAGGCGATCAGCGGGATCGACTCCACCGTGGCGGTGACGTCGCGCAGCGCGTAGAGCTTCTTGTCCGCCGGCGCGAGCCCCGACCCGGCGGCGCAGACCACCGCGCCGACGTCCTCCAGCTGGCTGATCATCTCGGTGGTGCTGAGGTCGGCCCGCCAGCCCGGCACCGACTCCAGCTTGTCCAGGGTGCCGCCGGTGTGGCCGAGCCCGCGGCCGCTGAGCTGGGGGACCGCCACCCCGCAGGCGGCGACCAGCGGGGCCAGCGGCAGGGTGATCTTGTCGCCGACGCCGCCGGTGGAGTGCTTGTCGGCGGTCGGGCGCGAGAGCGAGGAGAAGTCCAGCCGCTCCCCGGTCTCGATCATGGCCGTCGTCCAGGTGGCGAGCTCGGCGGCGTCCAGGCCGTTGAAGAAGATCGCCATCGCCATCGCCGACATCTGCTCCTCGGCCACCTCGCCGGCGGTGTAGGCCCTGATCAACCAGCGGATCTGGTCGCCGTCGAGGGCGCCGCCGTCGCGCTTGTGCTTGATCAGCTGCACCGCGTCATGAGCCATGGCGGCGAGTATGCCCCAGCCGGACGCCCTGGATAGGCTGCGGCAATGCGCATCGCACGCTTCGTCGCCGACGGTGACCCCCAGTACGGGGTGGTCGAGCTCGCCGAGGACGGCGGCCAGCACCCCGACACCGTCTCCGCCCTCAACGGCGACCCGCTCGCCACCCCGGTCCAGCTGACCGGGGTCCGGCACGAGCTCGGTGCGGTGCGGCTGCTGGCCCCGGTGATCCCCCGCAGCAAGGTGGTCGGGGTGGGCCGCAACTACGTCGCGCACGCCGAGGAGCTGGGCAACGAGGTGCCGGGGGACCCGCTGGTCTTCCTCAAGCCGAACACCTCGGTGATCGGGCCGGAGGAGCCGATCATCCACCCCGACACCACCGAGCTGCTGAGCTTCGAGGGTGAGCTGGCGGTGGTCATCGGGCGGTTCTGCCGCGACGTCCCCGCCTCCCGGGCCGCCGAGGTGGTCTTCGGCTACACCATCGCCAACGACGTCACCTGCCGCGACCTGCAGAAGACCGACGGGCAGTGGGCCCGGGCCAAGGGCTACGACACCTTCTGCCCGCTGGGGCCCTGGATGGTCACCCACCTCAGCCTGGAGGAGGCCTCCGCGCTGCGGATCACCACCACCCTGGACGGGCAGGTGCAGCAGGACGGCACCACCGACCTGATGGTGCACCCCATCCCGCGGCTGATCGAGTGGATCACCTCCTTCACCACCCTGCTGCCCGGTGACGTCATCCTCACCGGCACGCCCGCCGGGGTGGGCCGGATGCTGCCCGGCCAGGAGGTCAGCGTCAGCATCTCCGGGATCGGCACCCTGACCAACACCGTCGCCAGCGCGCAGGCGCCCAGCACCCCGAGCACCGAGGACACCGAGTGAGCACCACCCCTTCCCCCGACGCCCCGGTCGACGTGCTGGGCGACGTCGCCCCGGCCGACGTCCGCGTCCGGTTCCCCCCGTCGCCGACAGGCAACCTGCACGTCGGCAACGTCCGCAGCGCGCTGTTCAACTACGCCTTCGCCCGCCACTTCGGCGGCACCTTCGTGCTGCGGATCGAGGACACCGACGCCGCCCGCTCCACCGAGGAGTCCTACCGCGGGGTGCTGGAGGCGCTGCGCTGGCTCGGGCTGGACTGGGACGAGGGCCCGGAGAAGGGCGGCCCGCACGGGCCCTACCTGCAGTCCGAGCGCACCGAGACCTACCGCGACGTGGTCGCCCGGCTGCTCGAGGGCGGGCACGCCTACCGCTGCTTCTGCACCAAGGAGGAGCAGGAGGCCCGGGCCGCGCTGCTGCCCAAGGGTGCCCCGTCGGGCTACGACGGGCACTGCCGCGACCTCGACCCCGACGACGTCGCCGCCCGGCTGGAGCGCGGGGAGTCCTCGGTGGTGCGGATCCGCGTCCCCGAGCGCGAGATCGCCTTCGACGACCTGGTCCGCGGCCGGGTCTCCTTCGACGGCGCCCACGTCCCCGACTACGTCGTGGTGCGCGCCAACGGCGACCCGCTCTACACCCTGGTCAACCCCGTCGACGACGCCCTGATGGAGATCACCCACGTGCTCCGCGGGGAGGACCTGCTGTCCTCCACGCCGCGCCAGATCGTGCTGTACGAGGCGCTGGCCGAGCTCGGCATCGGCAGCGGCCGCACCCCGCGGTTCGGCCACCTGCCGATCGTCATGGGGGAGGGCAACAAGCGGCTCTCCAAGCGCGACGCCGGCTCCGGGCTGGCCGAGTACCGCCAGCGCGGCTTCCTCCCCGAGGGGCTGCTCAACTACCTGGCCCTGCTCGGCTGGGGGCTCTCGGAGGACCGCGACGTCTTCGGCCTGGACGAGATGGTGGCGGCCTTCGACATCCGTCGCGTCAACGCCAACCCGGCCCGCTTCGACCCCAAGAAGTGCGAGGCGATCAACGCCGACCACATCCGCCGGCTGAGCACCACCGAGCTGACCCCGCACCTGGTCCCGTTCCTGGTCGCGGCCGGGCTGGTCGAGGACCCGCCCACCGGTGCCCAGCAGCAGCTGCTCGACGGCGTCGTCCCGCTGGTGCACGAGCGGATGAGCACCTGCGGGGAGATCGTGGAGATGACCGGCTTCCTCTTCACCGCCGACGACGCGCTGCAGATCGACCCGGCCGCCGGGCTGGGGAGCAAGGAGAGCGACCGGGAGGCGCTGCGGGCGGCGATCTCGGTGCTGGCCGAGGTGCGCTCGTGGCAGGCCGACGACATCCAGGCCGTGCTGCGGGAGAGCCTGGTCGACGGGCTCGGGATCAAGCCGAAGTTCGCCTTCGCCCCGGTCCGGATCGCCGTCACCGGCAGGAAGGTCTCCCCGCCGCTGTTCGAGTCGATGGAGCTGCTCGGCCGCACCTCGACGATGAACCGGCTGCGCACCGCGCTGCAGCACCTGGAGGGCGGGCCCGCTCCCGAGGCCGGATGAGGGACGGCGGCGTCGGCCCGGGAGCGTCCGCGTGAGCCTGCTGCAGCCGGCGCCGTTCACCGTCCCCGCACGCGGCACCGCCTACCCCCAGCTGCTGCGCACCCCGGGGCGAGCCTGGTCGCGGCTGGTGCAGGCCGTCGTCGGAGTGGTGCTGGGGATCGCCCTGTTCACCCTGCTGGCCGGGCTGGTGCCGCAGCTGCTGCTCGGCACCACCTGGGCGGTGTCGGGCTCCAGCCTGCCCTTCGCGGAGTACTACGCCACCGCCATGCGCTTCGAGACCCCGCTCGGGGTGGTGGCGGGCAACCTCGCCATCACGGTGCTGCTGCCCGTCTCGGCGCTGCTGGTGGCCTGGCTGCACCGGCGCCACCCCAGCTGGCTGGTCTCGGTGGTCGGGCGGGTGCGGTGGCGCTACCTGCTGGCCTGCCTGCTGCTGGCGCCGCCCGCCCTCGGCGGGGTCTACCTGGTCTCGGTGCTCGCCGGCGGCGGCGGGGTCGCCTGGCGGCCCCAGCCGGACCTGCTGTGGTTCCTGCTGGTGATCCTCCTCACGTCCCCGCTGCAGGCGGTGGCCGAGGAGGTCTTCTTCCGCGGTTACCTCACCCAGGCCGCGGGGGCGGTGCTGAGCAGCCCCTGGTTCGGCATCGTCGTCTCCGCCACCGTGTTTGCGCTCTTCCACGGCACCCAGAACGTCTGGCTGTTCGCCGACCGCTGGGTGTTCGGCCTGGTGGCCGGGGTGCTGGTGTGGCGCACCGGCGGGCTCGAGGCGGCCGCGGCGGCCCACGTCGTCAACAACCTGCTCTCCTTCGGCATCGCCGCCACCACGACCTCGGTGGCCGAGGCCCGGGCGCTGCAGGAGGTCGGCCCGCTCGACGCCGTGTTCGACATCGGCGGGTTCGTCCTGTTCGCCGCGGTGGCCTGGCTGGTGGGCCGCCGGATGCGGGTGCACACCGCGGTGGGGGAGTGAGGCCGGTGCGGGTGCCCGACCGGCCGCGTCGGCGTCCCGCCGGTTTGGTCCCGGCGGCCCCGATGGTCTAGAGTTCCACGTCGTTGCCCGGCTCGCCGGACAGCAGGAAATGCCTTGGGGTATGGGGTAATTGGCAGCCCGACTGATTCTGGCTCAGTTAGTCTAGGTTCGAGTCCTAGTACCCCAGCGGAAGTCTCCGGACTCGCTGGATCCCGGCAGGTCTGGTAGGTTTCTCCGGTCGCTCCGAGCGACCAGCTAGGGCCCCGTTGTGTAGCGGCCTAGCACGCCGCCCTCTCAAGGCGGTAGCGCGGGTTCGAATCCCGTCGGGGCTACAAGAAGGTGAGACCCCCTGGAGCACGCTCCAGGGGGTCTTGTGCTGTCCGGGTGTCCCGGTCAGCTCTCCTGGCCGCTGCGGCGCAGCACCTCCGAGAGCCGCTCCGCGGCCGCCATCACCGCCGGGGCGTGCATCCGCCCGGGCTGGCGCGAGAGCCGCTCGATCGGCCCGGAGACGCTGACCGCGGCGATCACCTTGCCGGAGGGGGAGCGGACCGGGGCCGAGACCGAGGCCACCCCGACCTCGCGCTCACCGACCGACTGGGCCCAGCCCCGGCGGCGGACCGAGGCCAGCGCGACGGCGGAGAACTGCGAGCCGCGCAGACCCTTCTGCATCCGGTCCGGCTCCTCCCAGGCCAGCAGCACCTGGGCGGCCGAACCGGCCGACATGGTGAGCTGGGAGCCGACCGGCACCGAGTCGCGCAGCCCCGAGGTGCGCTCGGCGGCGGCCACGCAGATCCGGGCGTCGCCCTGGCGGCGGAACAGCTGGGCGGACTCGCCGGTGATGTCACGCAGCCGGGCCAGCACGGGGCCGGCGGTGGCGAGCAGCCGGTCCTCACCGGCGGCCGAGGCCAGCTCGGCCAGCCGGGGGCCGAGCACGAAGCGTCCCTGCAGGTCGCGGCTGACCAGCCGGTGGTGCTCCAGGGCCACCGCCAGCCGGTGCGCGGTGGGACGGGCCAGTCCGGTGGCCGTGACCAGGCCGGCCAGGGTGGTCGGCCCGGTCTCCAGGGCGCTGAGCACCGAGGCCGCCTTGTCGAGAACGCCGACTCCGCTAGAGTTGTCCATGTACTGATATTGCTGTCTCGGATGCTGATATGCAACTCGGCGCTCCCGGGGCGGCCAGGCACGGTGGCGCAGTGCCCCGACGGGGTGGCCGGCGACGGATGAGGAAGAGGATCTGATGGGCAGGACGCTCAGCGAGAAGGTGTGGGACGACCACGTGGTGCGCAGCGCCGATGGAGAGCCGGACCTGCTCTACATCGACCTCCACCTGGTGCACGAGGTGACCAGCCCGCAGGCCTTCGACGGCCTGCGTCAGAGCGGTCGCCGGGTGCGCCGGCCGGACCTCACGCTGGCCACGGAGGACCACAACACCCCCACGCTGAACATCGACCAGCCGATCGCCGACCCGGTCTCACGCACCCAGGTCGACACGCTGCGTCGCAACGCCGAGGAGTTCGGCGTCCGCATCCACAGCCTGGGCGACAAGGACCAGGGCGTGGTGCACATCATCGGCCCGCAGCTGGGTGTCACCCAGCCGGGCATGACGGTGGTCTGCGGCGACTCCCACACCTCCACCCACGGCGCCTTCGGCGCCATCGCGTTCGGCATCGGCACCTCCGAGGTCGAGCACGTGCTCGCCACCCAGACGCTGCCCCAGGCGCGGCCGCGGACGATGGCGGTCAACGTCTCGGGCGAGCTGCCCGAGGGCGTCACCGCCAAGGACCTGGTGCTGGCGCTGATCGCCAAGGTGGGCACCGGCGGCGGCGCCGGCCACATCGTGGAGTACCGCGGCAGCGCGATCGAGAAGCTCTCCATGGAGGGCCGGATGACGATCTGCAACATGTCGATCGAGTGGGGCGCCAAGGCCGGCATGATCGCGCCGGACCAGAAGACCTTCGACTACCTGCAGGGACGCCCGCACGCCCCCCAGGGCGAGGAGTGGGACGCCGCGGTGGCCTACTGGAAGACCCTGCGCAGCGACGACGACGCCACCTTCGACGTCGAGGTCGACCTCGACGCCAGCACGCTGACGCCCTTCGTCACCTGGGGCACCAACCCCGGTCAGGGCGTCCCGCTGGGCGAGGCCGTCCCCGACCCGTCGGCCTTCACCGACGAGGTCGACCGCAGCGCCGCCGAGCGGGCGCTCACCTACATGGGCCTGGACGCCGGCACGCCGATGCGCGACATCAAGGTCGACACGGTCTTCCTCGGCTCCTGCACCAACGGCCGGATCGAGGACCTGCGGCTGGCCGCCTCGGTGCTCGAGGGCCGCCAGGTCGCCGCCGGGGTGCGGATGCTCGTCGTCCCCGGCTCGGCCCGGGTCCGCCTGCAGGCCGAGGTGGAGGGCCTGGACAAGGTGTTCCTGGACGCCGGCGCGGAGTGGCGCGCGGCCGGCTGCTCGATGTGCCTGGGCATGAACCCCGACCAGCTGGCGCCGGGTGAGCGGGCCGCCTCGACCTCCAACCGGAACTTCGAGGGACGGCAGGGCAAGGGTGGACGCACCCACCTGGTCTCGCCGGCCGTCGCCGCCGCCACCGCGGTGCTCGGCACGCTGAGCGCCCCCGCCGACCTCTGACCCGCCGACCGCAGAGCTGGAGAACCCGATGGAACCCTTCACCACCCACACCGGCACCGCCGTCCCGTTGCGGCGCAGCAACGTCGACACCGACCAGATCATCCCGGCGGTCTACCTCAAGCGGGTCACCCGCACCGGCTTCGAGGACGGGCTGTTCGCCGCCTGGCGCAACCAGCCCGACTTCGTGCTCAACCAGCCCGAGTACAAGAGCGGTGACATCCTCATCGCCGGACCGGACTTCGGCACCGGCTCCTCCCGCGAGCACGCCGTCTGGGCCCTGCAGAACTACGGCTTCAAGGTCGTCATCGGCTCCCGCTTCGGCGACATCTTCCGCTCCAACTCCGGCAAGTCCGGCCTGCTGGTGGCGCTGGTGCAGCAGAGCGACGTCGAGCGGCTGTGGGATGCGGTCGAGGCCGACCCGACGGTGCCGATGACGGTCGACCTCGGCGCCCGCCGGATCACCCACGGCGACCTGCAGGTCGACTTCCAGATCGACGACTACACCCGCTGGCGGCTGATGGAGGGTCTGGACGACATCGCCCTCACCCTGCGCCACGAGGAGGACATCACCGCCTTCGAGGCGTCCCGGCCCGGCTTCAAGCCGGCCACCCTGCCGGTCCGCACCGCGGGCTGAACCAGACCCCGCGTCCGGTCGGCGACCCCGGACGCCCCGGCCTCTGCGAACCGCCCCCGCGGGTCGACCTCACTGGTCGGTGACCGGCCCGCGGAGGCGGCCGACCAGCTCGGCCACCACCTGCCGGGGCGTCAGCGCCTCGGCGGACCCGTCGCCGGAGCCCGTCTTGCCGAGGTGGCCGGCCAGCTCGAGCACGACGGCCCCGTGCGCTGTCGCCCGCAGCAGCGCCGCGAGCCGCGCCGGGGACCCCGCGGGCAGCTCACCGGCCGACTGGGCGGCCTGCACCGTCTCCAGCAACCGCTGCTGGGCGCGGGTTGCCGCCTGCTCCAGCACCGGCCAGGTCCGCGTCCACCGCCCGTGCACCAGCTGGAACCGGTGCGGGTGGCGCAGCGCCTGCGCGAGGTAGCCCTCGACCGCGGTGTCGAGGCCGGTGCCCCGCCCGACCCCCGCGGCGAGCAGTGCGCCGAGCTCGTCGAGCTCGGCCGCGGCCACCTCGGCCAGCAATTCGGACTTGTCGGCGAAGTGCTTGTACGGGGCGTTGTGCGAGACGCCAGCCCGGCGGCCCACCTCGCGGAGGGTGACTGCCTCGACACCGCCCTCGTCCAGCAGCGCGGTCGCCGCGGCGAGGAGCGCGGCACGGGTCGGGATGGGCACGAGCCGATGGTAGACCGTCGGCTCCTCGGTGGTTGACGGCGTCAACCCTCGCCACCTACGGTTGACGATGTCAACCTGTCGCCGTTCCGGAGGTGCCGTCCCGTGCCCACGTCCCGCCCCGTCCTCGGCCGCCGTGCTCCGGTGGTGCTCGGCCTGGCCCTCCTCCTCGCTGGGTCGCTCGCGACCGGGGTCTGGGCGGTCGTGCGACCGCCGTCCCACCCGCCGGCCTACACCGCCGCGCGACCCGTCACCGCCACGGACGGCTACGCGGAGGTGACCCACGACGTCCTCGTCGCCGCCCCGCCGGAGGAGGTGTGGGCGTGGACCAACGACCCGTCGCGACCGCTGGCCGACCTCGTGCACTTCGAGGACTTCCCGGCCGTCGTCGCCACCCAGGCGCTGGTCGGGGAGTGGGTGCCGGGCTCCCGGGTCGGAGACCGCCGGCGGGTCGAGTTCGCCGACGGCCACTTCCTGGCCGAGGAGGTGCTCGTCGACGACCCCGGCACCTTCCGGTACGTGGTGTGGGGCTTCACCAACCCCAGCGCCTGGCCGTCGAGCACGGGGTGGCGGAGTTCCGCTTCCTGCCCGAGGCCGGCGGCACGCGGCTGCGGTGGCGCTACGCCTTCCGGCCGACGTCCCCGCTCACCGCGCCCCTCGTCGAGGCCTTCCTGCGCAGCACGATGTCGCCGATGATGACGGCCTCGCTCGAGGCGGTGCGCGCCGGCGTCGAAGCGGGCTGACGGCCCGGTCTCAGCCGCCGGCCCGGGCCGCAGCCCACTCGGTGGTCCGCGGCCCGACGCCGGAGGCCAGCGCCCGGGCCAGGTCGGCCTCGTCGTCGACGTCGAGCCGCGCCGGGGCGGGCGCGTCGAGCCGGGCC
>NZ_QPKK01000069.1 GCF_003344635.1 Desertihabitans aurantiacus | reverse complement strand
CGCCAGCGGCTGCGACCTCGAGGTCACCGTGGGCGACGGCGCGCTGCGGGTGCGCTGCCGCGACGACGGCGTCGGCGTCCCGTCGACGGCGGTCGCCGGGGTCGGCACCCGGGCGATGCGCGAGCGGGCCGAGGAGCTCGGCGGCACCTTCCTCCGCGGACCGGCCGACCCGCACGGCACCGTGGTCGAGGCGGTGCTGCCACTGACCCCCGCGACGGACGGCGTCCCGGTCGCCCCGGCGACGGCGGCCCGGTCGTGATCGCCGACCAGGCGCCCGTGGCGGGCGACGAGCCGATCCGCGTCGTGGTGGTCGACGACCACCCGCTGTTCCGGCTGGGCATGACGGGGCTGCTGTCCTCGCTGCCCGGTGTGCGGGTGACCGGGCAGGCCGCCGATGCCGCCGCCGCGCACCAGCAGGTGGGCGACGACACCGACGTGGTGCTGATGGACCTGCATCTCGGCGCGGAGTCGGGGATCGAGCTCACCCGCGAGCTGGTGCGGCTGCGGCCCGGGCTCGCCGTCCTCGTCATCACCTCCAGCGAGGAGGACGAGGCGGTGGTCGCGGCGGTGCGCGCCGGCGCACGGGGCTACCTGCTGAAGACCGCCGGGCCGGCCGAGGTGGAGCGCGCGGTCCGGGCGGTGGCCAACGGCGAGGTGATCCTCGGTCCGGAGGTGGCCGCCCGGGCGCTGTCGGCGCTGGTCTCGGGACGCACGGCCGTCCGGCTGCCGTTCCCCGAGCTCAGCGACCGGGAACGGGAGGTTCTCGACCTGATGGCCCGCGGGCTGGACAACACCGCGATCTCCCGCCGGCTGGTGCTCAGCCCCAAGACCGTGCGCAACCACGTCTCCAACGTGCTCACCAAGCTCGGGGTGCCGAACCGCTCGGTGGCCATCGTCCGGGCCCGCGAGGGCGGACTGGGCGGCGGGTAGACGCGGTCGTCGGCACCGGTCCGCGGGGGGAGACTGTCCTCATGGCCTGCCCCGTCCGGATCCTGTTCCACTCCCCCCGCATCCCGCAGAACTCCGGCAACGCGATCCGGCTCGCCGCGGTCACCGGCGCCCCGCTGCACCTGGCCGGGCCGCTCGGCTTCGAGCTCACCGACGCCCGGCTCAAGCGGGCCGGGCTGGACTACCACGAGCTGGCCAGCTTCACCGTCCACGACGACCTCGAGGCGGCCTACGCCGCGCTGCTGCCCGCCCGGGTGCTGGCCTTCACCGCGCACGCCACCACCCGGCACACCGACATCGCCTACCGGCCCGGTGACGTGCTGCTGTTCGGCCCCGAGCCCACCGGCCTCGATCCCGCCGTGCTGGCCGACGAGCGGGTCACCGAACGGGTCCGCATCCCGATGCTGCCCGGACGCCGCTCGCTCAACCTCGCCAACGCCGCCTCGATCGCGGTCTACGAGGCCTGGCGCCAGCACGACTTCAGCTGACCCCGACCGGCGTCCGGGAACGCCGCGAGGGGCGGCCCGGATGGTCCGGACCGCCCCTCGCGAGCGGGTGAGCCTGGCTCAGCGGTAGTCGCCGAGGTCGAACTCCTCCAGCGGCACCGCCGCACCCGAGCCCGAGCCGAAGTCGTAGTCGTAGGGCTCGTAGCTCATCGAGTACGCCATCGCCTTGGCCTCCTCGGTGGGCTCCACCTTGATGTTGCGGTAGCGGTCCAGACCGGTGCCGGCCGGGATCAGCTTGCCGAGGATGACGTTCTCCTTCAGACCGAGCAGGGAGTCGGACTTGCCGTGGATCGCCGCGTCGGTGAGCACCTTGGTCGTCTCCTGGAAGGAGGCGGCCGACAGCCACGACTCGGTCGCGAGCGAGGCCTTGGTGATGCCCATCAGCACCGCACGACCGGACGCCGGCTGCCCACCCTCAGCCTTCACCCGGCGGTTCTCCGCCTCGAAGGACTGCCGGTCGACCAGGTCGCCGGCCAGCATGGTGGTGTCACCGGACTCGATCACGGTCACCCGGCGCAGCATCTGCCGGATGATGATCTCGATGTGCTTGTCGTGGATCGGGGCACCCTGCGTGCGGTACACGGCCTGCACCTCGTCCACCAGGTGCTCCTGCACCTTGCGGACGCCGAGGACGCGCAGGACGTCCTGCGGGTCCTGGGTGCCGGCGGTGATCTGCTGGCCGAGCTGGACGGTGTCGCCGTCCTCCACCAGCAGCCGGGCGCGACGGCCCACCGGGTACTCGATCTCCTCCGAGCCGTCGTCGGGGGTCAGCACGACGGTGCGGCTGCGGTCCCCCTCCTCGATCCGGACACGACCCGAGGTCTCCACGATCGGCGCCTTGCCCTTGGGCTGACGGGCCTCGAAGAGCTCGACCACACGCGGCAGACCCTGGGTGATGTCGTCACCGGCCACACCACCGGTGTGGAAGGTGCGCATCGTCAGCTGGGTGCCGGGCTCACCGATCGACTGCGCCGCGACGATGCCGACGGCCTCACCGACGTCCACCAGCTTGCCGGTGGCCAGCGAGCGCCCGTAGCACTTGGAGCAGGTGCCGGTGGCCGCCTCGCAGGTGAGCACGCTGCGCACCTTGACGGTCCGGACCCCGGAGGCGACCAGGCGGGCGATGTTGACGTCGCCCAGGTCGACCCCGGCCGGCAGCAGCACCTCCCCGTTCTCGTCGGTGACGTCGACGGCGAGGGTGCGGGCGTAGACCGCGCTCTCGACGTTCTCGTCAACCACCAGCGGACCGTTCTCGTCACCCTCCGGCGCCTGTGCGATGACCTTGGTCAGGCCGCGCTCGGTGCCGCAGTCCTCCTCGCGGATGATGACGTCCTGGGAGACGTCGACCAGACGACGGGTCAGGTAGCCGGAGTCGGCCGTCCGCAGCGCGGTGTCGGCCTGGCCCTTACGACCACCGTGGGTGGAGATGAAGTACTCCAGCACCGACAGGCCCTCACGGAAGTTGGACTTGATCGGCCGCTCGATGATGTCGCCCTTCGGGTTCACCACCAGCCCTCGCATGGCGGCGATCTGGCGCATCTGCACCATGTTCCCGCGCGCCCCGGAGTGCACCATCATGTAGATCGGGTTCGTCGACTCGAAGTTGGCCTCCATCTCCTGGCCGAGCTTCGCGGTGGCGTCGTTCCAGAGCTCGATGAGCTCGCCCCGGCGCTCCTCGTCGGTGATCAGACCGCGCTCGTACTGCTTGTCGATCTTGGTCGCGCGCTCCTCGTAGCCGGCCAGCAGCTGCGGCTTCGTCGGCGGGGTGGAGACGTCGCTGATCGAGACGGTGACACCGGAGCGGGTGGCCCAGCGGAAGCCCAGGTCCTTGAGGTTGTCCAGCGTGCTGGCCACCTCGACCTTCGGGTAGCGCTCGGCCAGGTCGTTGACGATGTGACCCAGCTGCTTCTTGCCCACCTCGTGGTTGACGAAGGGGTAGTCCGCCGGCAGGGCCTCGTTGAAGAGGGCCCGGCCCAGCGTGGTCTCGACCAGCTTGGCCACCGGCTCCGCGCCGGTGGTGGCGACGTAGTCGGTCATCCGGATCCGCACCCTGGCACCGATCGCGAGCTCGCCGCGGTCGAAGGCCATCACGGCCTCCGAGGTGCTGCTGAAGGCCCGTCCCTCACCGGCCACGCCGTCGCGCTGCATGGTGAGGAAGTAGTGCCCGATGATCATGTCCTGGGTGGGCATGGTCACCGGACGGCCGTCAGCCGGCTTGAGGATGTTGTTCGTCGACAGCATGAGGATCCGGGCCTCGGCCTGGGCCTCGGCGCTCAGCGGCAGGTGGACCGCCATCTGGTCACCGTCGAAGTCGGCGTTGAAGGCGGTGCAGACCAGCGGGTGGATCTGGATCGCCTTGCCCTCGATCAGCTGCGGCTCGAAGGCCTGGATGCCCAGACGGTGCAGCGTGGGAGCACGGTTCAGCAGCACCGGGTGCTCGGCGATGACCTCCTCCAGCACGTCCCACACGACCGGGCGCTGGCGCTCGACCATCCGCTTGGCGGACTTGATGTTCTGGGCGTGGTTGAGGTCGTCCAGCCGCTTCATGACGAAGGGCTTGAACAGCTCCAGCGCCATCGCCTTGGGCAGACCGCACTGGTGCAGCTTGAGCTGCGGGCCGACCACGATGACCGAGCGGCCGGAGTAGTCGACGCGCTTGCCGAGCAGGTTCTGGCGGAACCGGCCCTGCTTGCCCTTGAGCATGTCCGAGATGGACTTCAGCGGACGGTTGCCCGGCCCGGTGACCGGACGGCCGCGGCGGCCGTTGTCGAACAGCGAGTCGACGGCCTCCTGCAGCATCCGCTTCTCGTTGTTCACGATGATCTCGGGGGCACCGAGGTCGAGCAGCCGCTTCAGCCGGTTGTTGCGGTTGATGACGCGGCGGTACAGGTCGTTGAGGTCGGAGGTCGCGAAGCGGCCACCGTCGAGCTGCACCATCGGACGCAGGTCCGGCGGGATCACCGGGACGCAGTCCAGCACCATGCCGGTCGGGCTGTTCTCGGTGGTGAGGAAGGCCGAGACCACCTTGAGCCGCTTGAGGGCGCGGGTCTTGCGCTGGCCCTTGCCGGTCTGGATGGTGTTCTTCAGCGACTCCGCCTCGGCCTCGAGGTCGAAGCTCTGCAGACGCTTCTGGATCGCGTCGGCACCCATCGAGCCCTCGAAGTACTTGCCGAAACGCGCCTTCATCTCGCGGTAGAGGATCTCGTCGCCCTCGAGGTCCTGGACCTTGAGGTTCTTGAACCGGTCCCAGACCGCGTCGATCCGGTCCAGCTCGCGCTGGGCGCGGTCACGCAGCTGCTTGACCTCGCGCTCGGCACCCTCGCGCACCTTGCGCTTGGCGTCGGCCTTGGCCCCCTCCTCCTCGAGGGCGGCCATGTCCTCCTCGAGCTTCTTCATCCGGGTCTCGATGTCGGCGTCGCGACGCTGGGCGCGGTTCTTGCGCTCGACCTCGATCTTGCCCTCCAGGGACGGCAGGTCGCGGTGGCGGGCCTCCTCGTCGACGGAGGTGATCATGTAGGCCGCGAAGTAGATGACCTTCTCCAGGTCCTTCGGGGCGATGTCGAGCAGGTAGCCCAGCCGGCTGGGAACGCCCTTGAAGTACCAGATGTGGGTGACCGGGGCAGCCAGCTCGATGTGGCCCATCCGGTCGCGACGCACGTTGGAACGGGTCACCTCGACGCCGCAGCGCTCGCAGATGATGCCCTTGAAGCGGACGCGCTTGTACTTGCCGCAGTAGCACTCCCAGTCCCGCGTCGGACCGAAGATCCGCTCGCAGAACAGGCCCTCACGCTCCGGCTTGAGCGTGCGGTAGTTGATCGTCTCGGGCTTCTTGACCTCACCGTGCGACCAGCCGCGGATCTCGTCGGCGGTGGCGAGTCCGATGCGCAGCTTGTCGTAGAAGTTCACGTCGAGCACGTTGCTTGATCTCTTTTCTACGAACGGAAGCGATCCGTTCGTGCTTGAAAACTGACTTCAAGTCCGGGTGGTCGGGGCGGGACCCCGATCCTTGTTCAGCTGTGGTCTCGTCGGCCTGCCCGACCGGGACGGTCCCCCGTCCCGGTCGGGTGGTGCTCAGACCTCGTCGACGCCGGCGAAGGACTCGCCGGGGCGGCGGGAGAGGTCGATGCCGAGGTCGTCGGAGGCGCGGTAGCTGTCCTCCTCGGAGTCCCGCAGGTCGATCAGGTTGCCGTCGGAGGACAGCACCTCCACGTTCAGGCAGAGGGACTTCATCTCCTTCACCAGCACCTTGAAGGACTCGGGGATGCCCGGCTCGGGGATGTTCTCGCCCTTGACGATCGCCTCGTAGACCTTGACGCGGCCGGCCACGTCGTCGGACTTGATGGTGAGCAGCTCCTGCAGTGCCCAGGCGGCGCCGTAGGCCTCGAGCGCCCACACCTCCATCTCGCCGAACCGCTGGCCACCGAACTGCGCCTTACCACCGAGCGGCTGCTGGGTGATCATCGAGTACGGACCGGTCGAGCGGGCGTGGATCTTGTTGTCCACCAGGTGGTCGAGCTTCAGCATGTACATGTAGCCGACACCCACCGGCTCGGGGTACGGCTCGCCGGAGCGGCCGTCGAAGAGCCGGGCCTTGCCGGTGCCGTCGACGAGCTTCTGCCCGTCGCGGGTCGGCAGGCCGTGGGCCAGCAGACCGCTCAGCTCGGTCTCGGTGGCGCCGTCGAAGACCGGCGTCGCCAGCCGCTGGTCGCCATCCACGCGGCCCAGCCCCACCGAGCGCAGCCGCTCGGCCCAGGGCTCGTCCACGTCGGTGATGTCCCAGCCGGTCTTGGCCACCCACCCGAGGTGGGTCTCCAGCACCTGGCCGACGTTCATCCGGCTCGGCACACCCAGCGGGTTGAGCACGATGTCGACCGCAGTGCCGTCCTCGAGGAACGGCATGTCCTCGATCGGGAGGATCTTCGCGATGACGCCCTTGTTGCCGTGGCGGCCGGCGAGCTTGTCACCGTCGGAGATCTTGCGCTTCTGGGCGACGTAGACCCGCACCAGCTGGTTGACGCCGGGGTTGAGCTCGTCGTCGTCCTCGCGGTCGAAGACCCGGATCCCGATGACGGTGCCGGACTCGCCGTGGGGCACCTTCATCGAGGTGTCGCGGACCTCGCGGGCCTTCTCGCCGAAGATGGCGCGCAGCAGACGCTCCTTCGGGGTCAGCTCGGTCTCGCCCTTCGGGGTCACCTTGCCGACCAGGATGTCGCCGGTGCTCACCTCGGCGCCGACGCGGATGATGCCGCGCTCGTCGAGGTTGGCCAGCATCTCCTCGCTGACGTTGGGGATGTCGCGGGTGATCTCCTCCGCGCCCAGCTTGGTGTCGCGGGCGTCGACCTCGTGCTCCTCGATGTGGATCGAGGTGAGGACGTCGTCCTGCACCAGACGCTGGGACAGGATGATGGCGTCCTCGTAGTTGTGGCCCTCCCACGGCATGAACGCCACCAGCAGGTTGCGGCCCAGCGCGATCTCGGCACCGTCGGTGCACGGACCGTCGGCGATCGGGTCGCCGGCGGCCAGGGAGTCGCCGACCTGGACCAGCGGGCGCTGGTTGATCGAGGTGCCCTGGTTGGACCGCTGGAACTTCGCCAGCTTGTAGCTGCTGTAGGTGCCGTCCTCGTTGGCCACCTCGACCAGGTCGGCGCTCACCGAGGTGACCGCACCGGCCTTGTCGGCCACCGTCACGTCACCGCCGTCGACCGCACCGCGGTACTCCATGCCGGTGCCGACGAAGGGGGCCTCGTTGCGGATCAGCGGCACCGCCTGGCGCTGCATGTTCGCACCCATCAGGGCCCGGCTGGCGTCGTCGTGCTCGAGGAAGGGGATCAGCGAGGTGGCGACGGAGACCATCTGGCGCGGGGAGACGTCCATGTACTGGACCTCCGCACCGGGGATGGTGTCGACCTTGCCGTGACGCTGGCGGACCAGCACCCGCTCCTCGGCGAAGGTGCCGTCCTCGTTGAGCACGGCGTTCGCCTGCGCGGTGACGTAGCGGTCCTCCTCGTCGGCGGTGAGGTACTCCACCTCGTCGGTGACCCGGCCGTCGACGACCTTGCGGTACGGGGTCTCCACGAAGCCGAAGGCGTTCACCCGGGCGAAGGAGGCCAGCGAGCCGATCAGACCGATGTTCGGACCCTCGGGGGTCTC
Source organism: Desertihabitans aurantiacus (assembly GCF_003344635.1). GTDB lineage: Bacteria > Actinomycetota > Actinomycetes > Propionibacteriales > Propionibacteriaceae > Desertihabitans > Desertihabitans aurantiacus. The sequence continues at coordinate 7,315 of NZ_QPKK01000069.1, read as the reverse complement.
GATCGGGCACATGCGGCCGTAGTGCGACGGGTGGACGTCACGGACCTCCATGCCGGCGCGGTCGCGGGACAGACCACCCGGGCCCAGCGCGGAGAGCCGGCGCTTGTGCGTCAGCCCGGCCACCGGGTTGGTCTGGTCCATGAACTGCGACAGCTGCGAGGTGCCGAAGAACTCACGCATCGCCGCCACCACCGGGCGGATGTTGATGAGGGTCTGCGGGGTGATCGCCTCGATGTCCTGGGTCGTCATCCGGTCGCGGACCACGCGCTCCATCCGGCCCAGGCCGGTGCGCAGCTGGTTCTGGATCAGCTCACCGACGGTGCGGAGCCGGCGGTTGCCGAAGTGGTCGATGTCGTCCTCCTCGACCAGCACCGTCTGCTCACCCGCGGCGCCGTCGAGGTACTGCTTGCCCTCGTGCAGGGCGACCACGTAGCGGATGGTGGCGACGATGTCGTCCATCGTCAGCGTCTGGGTGTCGAACGGGAGGTCGAGACCGAGCTTCTTGTTGATCTTGTAGCGACCGACCTTGGCCAGGTCGTAGCGCTTGGCGTTGAAGTAGTAGTTCTGCAGCAGCGTCTCGGCGGCGTCGCGGGTCGGCGGTTCGCCCGGGCGCAGCTTGCGGTAGATGTCGAGCAGCGCCTCGTCCTGGGTGGTGGTGTGGTCCTTCTCCAGGGTGAGCCGCATCGACTCGTACTCGCCGAACTCCTCGAGGATCTTCTCGTCGCTCCAGCCCAGCGCCTTGAGCAGCACGGTGACGTTCTGCTTGCGCTTGCGGTCCAGGCGGACGCCCACGGTGTCGCGCTTGTCGATCTCGAACTCGAGCCAGGCGCCGCGGGAGGGGATGATCTTCGCGGTGAAGATGTCCTTGTCCGACGTCTTGTCCGGGGTCTGCTCGAAGTAGACGCCGGGCGAGCGCACCAGCTGGGAGACCACGACCCGCTCGGTGCCGTTGATGACGAACGTGCCCTTGCGCGTCATCAGCGGGAAGTCGCCCATGAAGACGGTCTGGCTCTTGATCTCGCCGGTCTCGTTGTTCATGAACTCGGCGGTGACGAACAGCGGCGCGGCGTAGGTGACGTCGCGCTCCTTGCACTCGTCGACGGAGAACTTCGGGTCCTCGAAGCGGTGGTCGCGGAAGGACAGCGACATCGTCTGGTTGAAGTCCTCGATCGGCGAGATCTCCTCGAAGATCTCCTCCAGACCCGAACGCGGGTTGACGTCGGAACGCCCCTCGGACAGCGCGCTGTCGACCCGCTGGCGCCACACGTCGTTGCCGATCAGCCAGTCGAAGGAGTCGATCTGGAGGTCGAGCAGGTCAGGGACTTCGAAGGGTTCGGCGATCTTGGCGAACGAGATGCGACCGGTGCGGGAGATGACGTTGGTGTTCGAGGCAGTGCGCGAGGCGGCCAACAGTTTGGTCCTTCCGAGACTCGCTGAGCGGTTCTTGGGCACCATGACGGACCCGTGTCAAGAGAGACGGGTGGTCAGAGCACATGGGGCAAGAACACAGAGTACTGCCGAGGCAAGCCTCGATGCAAGTACTCGGGCAGGCCGAGATCCCGCGGTCAAGCCCGCCCGTCGTGGAGACCGGTGCGGGGCGCCGCTCGTGGCATCAGCATAGCCAGCACCGGGGACGATGCAAGGAGTCGCCGCGCGTGTCCGCCCGGGCCGCCTGCGGTCAGGAGGCCGCCTCGGTCTCGGCGATCTCGGCCCGCCGGCGCCACATGTCCACCGAACGGCGGTAGGCCCCGGCCTCCTCGTAGCGCAGCGCGGCCCGCAGGTAGGCCGCCGCGGCCTGCGCCGGGCGCCCGTCGGCGGCCTCGACGTCGGCGAGCAGCGCCTCGGCCTCGGCGCGGGAGTGCGGCTGGGCGGCCAGGCCCTCGTCGGCCAGGCAGAACTCCACCGTGGAGCGGGCCCGGACGGTGTCGCCCTCCAGCAGCCACAGCCGTGCCTCGGCCAGCCGCAGCTCGACCAGGTCGCTGCTGTTGCCGACGATCCGCAGCGCGTCCCCGGCCTGGGCCAGCAGGGCTCCCACGCCCTCGGTCATCCGGTTCTGCAGCCGGACCACCGCGCTCGCCTTGCGGAACCGGCCCCACAGCCGCAGGTCGGCCTGCGGGTGCAGCAGCTCCGCGGCCTGCGCGTGGCGCCGCAGGCCGTCCTCGACCCGGCCGGTGAGGAAGTCCATGTTGCCGACGATCCACAGCGCCAGCCCGCGCACCTGGTCGGAGCGGACGTCGTCGACCACCCCGGCCAGCTGGTCGGCCACCGTCCGCGCCTGCTCGAGCTCGTCGACCTCCATCAGCGCGCCGATCAGCACGGCCAGCGTCTCGGCGCGCAGGTCGGTGCTGGGCAGCCGGTCGAGCAGCTGGGTGGCCCGCTGGGCCCGCTCCAGCGCGGCGCTGAGGTCGCCGCCGGCGCGGGCGCTGCGGGCGGCCACCAGCAGCGCCTCCACCGGCAGGTAGGGCAGGTACTGCGAGAGCGGCTCGTCGGCCAGCCGCGAGGCCACCTCCGAGGCGTGGTGGTAGTCGCCGTCCTCGAACAGCGCCCGGGCGCGCAGCAGGGTGAGCGACCAGGCGTCGGCGGCGTCGCCCCGGGCCCGGGCGTCCTCGGCGGCCTGCTCCGCGGCCCGGGCGGCGCGGCTGAACTCGTGGGCGGCCATCGCCCGCTGCACCTCCTGGAAGGCGACCACCTTGTCGGCGTCCCCGACCGCCGCGGTCGGCCCGCCGTCGCCGGTGAGGGCGTCCACGGCGACGCCGAGCCGCTCGGCGAAGTACTCCAGCATCTCCGGGCTCAGCCGGCGCCGGCCCTTCTCGACGTGGGAGACGTAGCTGCCGGTGAACTTCTCGCCGCCCAGCTCCGCCTGGGAGAGCTGGCGCTCGCGCCGCAGCCGCTTGAGCCGCTGGCCGATCTCGGCGTCCTGGGTCACCGTGACGGTGTCAGCCACGATCGCTCCTGTCTTCAGTTCCAGATGGGGTGCTCCGGATGGTTGCCAACTCCACTGGTGATGAACCAGTCTTGGGGTGCGAGCTTGACAAACCTGACAGCGAGTCAATCGGGTGGGTCGCTGCTGGTCAAGCCCCACGGCCGTGGTTGCTCCGATCGCGCCACCTGACAGCAAAGGACCGAGTATGAGCATCACTCCCCGCAAGATCGTGGTCGCGGCCGTCGCCGCCGCGGGCCTCCTCCTCTCCGGCGCGGCAGCTGGCGTCAGCACCGAGCGTGCGGGAGAGGGCATCTGGTACAAGGTCGACGTCCAGTCCGCGGGCGAGGGCATCTGGTACGCGGCCGGCGCGGACGACCGCGTCACCGAGAACGGCGAGGGCATCTGGTACTGACCCGCCCCCGGGACGCCGAACGGCCCCGCCCCCTCCGGAGAGGGTGCGGGGCCGTTCTGCGTGTGCGCTCACCGGCCGTGCCGGTGCGCGGTCACTTCAGGCTGACGCTGGCGCCGGCGGCCTCGAGCTGCTCCTTGGCCTTGGCGGCGTCCTCCTTCTTGACCTTCTCCAGGATCGCCTTCGGGGCGGACTCCACCAGGTCCTTGGCCTCCTTCAGGCCGAGGCTGGTGAGGGCGCGCACCTCCTTGATGACCTGGATCTTCTTGTCACCGGCCGACTCGAGGACGACGTCGACCTCGTCGCTGCCCTCCTCCTCGGCGGCGGCCTCGCCACCAGCACCACCGGCGGCCGGGGCCGCGGCGACGGCCACCGGAGCGGCGGCGGTGACGTTGAAGGTCTCCTCGAAGGTCTTCACGAACTCGGAGAGCTCGATCAGGGTCATCTCCTTGAAGGCGTCGAGGAGCTCCTCGGTGCTGAGCTTTGCCATGTCAGTGTCCTTTCTCAGTTGCCCGCGGCGGGAGCCGCGTTCGTGTCGGTGTCCGCGGCGTCCGCGTCCGTGTCGGTGCCCGCGGCGTCCGCAGCGGGGGTGTCGTTCCCAGGCTCCTGGGTCTGGCCCTGGCCGGCCCCGGCGATGACCGAGGGATCCGCCTCCGCGGCCTGCTGCAGCGCACCCAGGGCGCGAGCGGCCTGGGCGAGCGGAGCGGCGAAGAGGGACACGGCCTGCTGCAGGGCACCCTGCATGCCGCCGGCGAGCTTGGCGAGGAGGACCTCGCGCGACTCCAGATCGGCCAGCTGGTTGACCTGGCCGGCGTCGAGGAAGCGACCTTCCATGACACCGCCCTTGACCACCAGGAGCGGGTTGGCCCTGGCGAAGTCACGCAGGCTCTTGGCGACGGTGGCGACGTCACCCCTGATGAACGCGATCGCGGTCGGGCCGACGAGCAGGTCGTCGATGCCCTCCACCCCGGCCTCGCGGGCCGCGATCTTGGTCAGCGTGTTCTTCGTCACGGCGTAGCTGGCGTCGTCTCCGAGCGAGCGGCGCAGCTCCTTCAGCGCCGCCACGGAGAGTCCGCGGTACTCGGTCAGCACGGTCGCGTCCGCGCTGCGGAACTGCTCCGACAGCTCGGCCACGCTGGCTGCCTTGTCAGGCCTCGCCATGGTTCTCCCTTCCCACTTCCTCAGGTTCCACCCCGGCCGCGCGGGCGACCGGAGAACCGAAGAGCCCCGGGAACGAGAAACGCCCCGGCACGCGGGCACGGGGCGAAGCACACCACTGGTGGGCTGTCGTACGTACCTGCGCGGGCTCCGTGAGGACTTCGGACCGGTTTCCCGGTCGACCAGCGGTCTTCGGCTCCGAGCACACTATCCCGCCCGGACGCGGGCACCAAATCGCGGGCGACGGCGCCCGGACGCACCGCAGCCCCCGACCCATCCGGTCGGGGGCTGCGGCGGCTGCGGGCGCCGGCCGGTGCGGCCGGCGCAGGTGTCACTCGGCGTCGGCCTTGAGCCGGTTGACGTCCACCAGGACGCCGGGACCCATGGTCGAGGAGACGGTGATCTTCTTCAGGTAGCGGCCCTTGGAGCTGGACGGCTTGAGCCGCAGCACCTCGTCCAGCGCGGCGAAGTAGTTCTCCTGCAGCTGCTCCTCGGTGAAGGAGGCCTTGCCGACGATGAACTGCAGGTTGGCGTGCCGGTCGACCCGGAACTCGATCTTGCCGCCCTTGATGTCGGTGACCGCCTTGGCGACGTCGACGGTGACGGTGCCGGTCTTCGGGTTCGGCATCAGGCCGCGCGGGCCGAGCACCCGGCCGAGCCGGCCGATCTTGCCCATCATGTCCGGGGTGGCGACGACGGCGTCGAAGTCGAGGTAGCCGCCCTGGATCTTCTCGACCAGGTCGTCCGAGCCGACCTCGTCCGCGCCCGCGGCGATGGCCGCCTCGGCCCGCTCACCGGTGGCGAAGACCAGGACCCGAGCGGTCTTGCCGGTGCCGTTGGGCAGGTTGACCGTGCCGCGGACCATCTGGTCGGCCTTGCGGGGGTCGACCCCGAGCCGGATCGCGACCTCGACGGTCTCGTCGAACTTCGCCTTGGCCCCGGTCTTGACGAGGCCGATGGCCTCCTTCGGGGGGTAGACGGTGTCGGCGTCGCGCTTGGCGGCCGCCTCGGTGTAGCTCTTGCTGCGCTTCATGACTGGTGTCCTTCTCGTTGTGACCAGGTGTGGTGCGGGCCGCGCCGGCCCTCCCACGGGGTGTCGAGGTGTGAGCCTCGACGAGACTGCCCCGGGCGGGGTCAGCCCTCGACGGTGACGCCCATCGAGCGGGCGGTGCCCTCGACGATCTTCATCGCGGCGTCGACGTCGTTGGCGTTGAGGTCGGGCAGCTTGGTGCTGGCGATCTCACGCACCTGCTCCTTGGTGAGCTTGCCGACCTTCTCCTTGTGCGGCACGCCGGAGCCCTTCTGCAGACCGGCGGCCTTCTTGATGAGCTCGGCGGCCGGCGGGGTCTTCGTGACGAAGGTGAAGGTGCGGTCCTCGTAGATGGTGATCTCGACCGGGATCACCTGGCCACGCTGGGACTCGGTGGCCGCGTTGTAGGCCTTGCAGAACTCCATGATGTTGACGCCGTGCGGACCGAGGGCGGTACCGACCGGCGGGGCCGGCGTCGCCGAGCCGGCGTTCAGGGCCACCTTGACGAGGGCGGCGACTTTCTTCTTGGGAGGCATGGTTCGGGTCCTTGCTTCGTCGGTGCTTCGTGTGTGCGGGCCCGCTGGACGACCGGTCGGGCGACCGGAGCCCCGCGGGGTTCTCCTCAGACCTTGGAGATCTGCGGGAAGGTGAGGTCCACGGGCGTCTCCCGCCCGAGGATCTCCACCAGCGCCCGGAGGCGCTGGGTGTTGACGTTGATCTCGGTGATGGTGGCGTGGACGCCGGCGAACGGGCCGTCGGTGACCATGACCGAGTCCCCGACCTGGTAGTCGGCCACCTCGACCTTCTTCTGCTTCTTCTTCGCCGGGGCGTCGGAGGCGGCGTTGGCGGCCGCGGCCACGGCGGGTGCGAGCATCTTCTCGACCTCGTCGAGGCTGAGCGGCACCGGCGCGGTGGCGTGGCCGACGAAGCCGGTCACCGAGGGGGTGTGGCGCACGGTCGACCAGGACTCGTCGGTCAGGTCCATCCGGACCAGCACGTAGCCGGGCAGCACGGTCCGCCGGACCTGCTTCTTGGCGCCGTTGCGGATCTCGACGACCTCCTCGGTGGGCACGACCACCTCGAAGATGTAGTCCTCCATGTTGAGCGACTGGACCCGGTTCTCCAGGTTCTGCTGCACCCGGTTCTCCATGCCGGAGTAGGTGTGCACCACGTACCACTCGCCGAACTTGGACTCCAGGTCGGCGCGCAGCTGGCGCACGGCCTCCTCGCCGGGATCGGGACCCTCGTCCTCGGTGTCCTCGTCCTCGTCCTCGTCGTCCTCGGTGTCGAAGTCGAGGTCGACCCCGGCCTCCTCCTCGTCGGACTCGTCGTCGCCGAAGCCGAGATCGAGGTCGTCCTCGTCAGAGGCACCGGCGCCGGGCTCGAGTTCGCCGAGGTCGACCTCGACCTCGTCACCGGACTGCTCCGGTGCGCCGAGGTCGATCTCGACCTCGCGCTGCTCGTTCCCGGACGGGTTCTCTGACACGTTCTCTCCGTACTCGTTCGTCGTCATCAGCTGAACAGCTCCAGCAGGGCGGTGCCGAAGGCGAGGTCCAGCAGGCTGACCAGGGCGATCATGAAGACCACGAACACCAGCACCACGATGAAGTAGGTGCGCATCTGCTCGGCGGTCGGCCAGACCACCTTGCGCAGCTCGCCCACCGACTCGTTGACGAAGGTGACCGGGCCGGTGCGGCGCGCGGTGTCATCGTCGTCGTCACCCCGGCGCCGGGTGGCCCGGCCCTTGCGCTCGGTCTCGCCACCCTCCGGCGTCCGGCGGACCGGGCGCCGGGAG
>NZ_QPKK01000068.1 GCF_003344635.1 Desertihabitans aurantiacus | reverse complement strand
GCCAGCGCCACCTCCGCCCGCAGCAGTACCAGCAGCAGCGCCCGCCGGGCCCGGTCGCCGCCGTCGTCGGTCGCAGGCAGGGGCGCGCTCCGGGCCAGCCGGTCGCGCCGGGCCCGTGCCAGGTCGAGGGCGGTCGCACTCAGCGCGCCGCCCAGCACCGGGACGGCTGCGGCGAGGGTGCTGGGCACGACCGGGGCGCCGCCCCGGACCGTCACGGCGGCCACGACCGCCACGGCCACCGCGAGCAGGCCGATCCCGGTCACCAGACCGGCCGGGGTCCGCGAGCGCTGGATCAGCCGTTGGGTGCCAAGCGCCAGCGCGAGCGTCACCCACGGGACGGCCCCGATCCTCAGCAGCTCGCCCAGCTCGGGCACCAGCCCGGTCAGCAGGGTCAGCGCGGCCACCACCCCGGTCGTCACCACCGGCGGCAGCGTGCGCCACCAGCCGACCGCGGTGCCCGCGAGCTGCAGCAGGAGCAGGGTGAGGACCGCTGGCACCGCCGACGGCGCGGCGAGTGACCCGACCACGCCTCCGCCGACGGCGGCCACCGCCAGCACGAGCACCGCCACCGACCCGTCCCACCGCAGTCCACCTGGCACGTGTCGAGCCTAGGCAAGGAGCACCCCGCCGCGCGTGGGTGGACGGCCGATGGTTCAGTGGGCCGCATGTCCCGCAGCGTCGACCGCTCCGTCCTGGGTGCCTGGCTGCTCAAGGCCAACCCGGTGGTGTGGGACCTCCGTGCCTTCCTCGCCACGGGCGAGCGTCGGTTGACCTCCTGGTCGGTGCGTCCGGGTTACCGCGCCGATCTGATGGCGGCCGGTGACCGGGCGCTGTTCTGGTTGTCCGGCGACGGCCGCGACGGGCTGGTCCGCGGGATCTGGGCCGACGGCCGGGTGACCGGCCCGGCCGAGCCCTGGGTCGAGGAGGAGGTCGGGCACTGGCGCCGGCCCGAGGACGCCGCGCGGGTGCGCTGCCGGGTGCCGGTCGACCTGGAGCTCTTCGACGCGCCGGTGGCCCACGCCGAGCTCCGCGCCGTCGGGGTGAACGACCTGGAGGTGCAGCGTCAGCCGTTCGGGCCCAATCCGTCCTGGGTGTCGCGGGACCAGCTCACCCGGATCGAGCTGCTGCTGGGCTGACGTCCCCCCGACTCACCCGGGATCGGGGGCCACGCCGCGGGTGGGCCACCAGAAGGCGTTGCGGGTGAGGAAGGCCAGCGCGGGGACGAGCAGGGTCCGGACCACCAGCGTGTCCAGCAGGACGCCGAGGCAGACGATCACCCCGACCTGGGTCAGCGCCACCACCGGGAGCACGCCGAGCACGGCGAAGACCGCTGCCAGCAGCACGCCGGCGCTGGTGATCACGCCGCCGGTGCTGCCGAGCGCGGTGATCATCCCCTCCCGCGCGCCGACCCGCGCCCGTTCCTCCCGGGCCCGGGAGGTGAGGAAGATGTTGTAGTCCACGCCCAGCGCGATGAGGAACAGGAAGGCGTAGAGGGTGACGTTGGCGTCCAGCGCCGGGAAGTCCCAGACGGTGCTGAACAGCCAGGTGCCGGCACCGAGGCTGGCGAAGAACGTCCCCAGCACGCTGGCGATCAGGAGCACCGGAGCCAGCGCGGAGCGCAGCAGCACCAGCAGCACCAGCGCCACCACACCGAGAATCAGCGGCACAACCAGCCGCAGGTCGTCCTCGGCGGCATCGAGGGTGTCCAGCGCGGTGGCGTCGGACCCTCCGACCAGGCTCCCCGCCAGCGCGGGGTCGTCGGCCAGGGTGGCACGCAGCGAGCGCACGACCTCGAAGGCCTGCTCGCTCTGCGGGGCCGCCGACGTCGTCACCGTCAACCGGGTGAGGTCCTCGTGCTCGGCGCCCGGTCGCACCGATTCCACGCCCTCCACGGCCTGGACGCGCTCGGTCGCCGTCGGGACGTCCTCGCTGGGCACGAGGACGTCCACACCCCCGGACAGCCCGGCGCTGAAGGAGCGGTCCAGCACCCGCTGGGCCTGCACCGACTCGGGGTCGCCGGTCAGCTGCTCGGTCTGCGACAGCCCGACCCGGTAGCCGCCGAGCCCCAGGGCGAGCACCGCGATCCCCACCACGGCGGCCGCAACCACCAGGACGGGGCGCCGGGCCACCCCCCGCCCCAGCCGCTCCCAGGCCCCGGCCCGCCGCTCCTCGCCGTCGGACTGCACCCGCGGCACGAACGGCCAGAACAGCCCGCGCCCGCAGACCACCAGCGCGGCGGGGAGCACCAGCAGCGCGAACACCATCGCGATCCCCACCCCGAGGGCGCAGGCCAGGCCGAGCGCCCGGTTCCCCTGCAGCGACGCCAGCAGCAGGGTCAGCAGGCTGAGCGCGACGGTGCCGCCGCTGGCCGCGATGGCCGGTCCGGCGCTGCGGACGGCGGTCAGCATCGCCGCGTGCCGATCGGTCTGGCTGGTCAGCTCCTCGCGGTAGCGGGCCACCAGCAGCAGTGCGTAGTTCGTGCCGGCCCCGAAGACCAGCACCGAGAGGATGCCGGAGATGGAGGCGTCCACCGGGAGCCCGGCCAGCTCGGCCAGCGGGGCCACCACCACCCGGGCGAGCCCGTCGGCGGTCCCCACCACGGCCAGCGGCACCAGCCACAGCAGCGGGCTGCGGTAGGTGACGATGAGCAGCACGGCCACCACCCCCACGGTGACCAGCAGCAGCCTCAGGTCGGCGCCGGCGAAGGCGCTGGAGACGTCGTCGGAGAAGCCGATCGGTCCGGTGAGCGCCGAGCGGAGCCCTTCGGGCAGGTCCTCCGCCGCCAGCGACCGGAAGCGGTCCGCGGTACCGGCCAGGTCGGCCTCGACGTCCGCGCCGTCCACCGGGACCACCACCAGGGCCGCGGTCCGGTCCTCGCTGAGCTGGGGCCGGACGGCCTCGGGGGTGGGCGACTCCGCCGCCAGCGCCTCCGCCCGCGCGGCGACCGCCGCCTCGTCCTCGTCGGTCAGCGGGTCCCCGCCGCGCTCGAAGACCAGCAGGGCGGCGCTCACGTCGGCGTCGGGGAACTCCTCCAGCAGGGCCTCCACCTGCGCGGACTGGGTCTCGGCCGGCAGGCCCGCGGAGGGGAAGGCGTCGCTCTCCACGCTCGGCACGAGCACGAAGAGGGCCACGCTGGCGACCACCGCCAGACCCAGCACGACCCAGGCCCCGACCCGTCCGACCAGCGCACGCAGCACGCGACCCACCCCACGTCTCGGTAACTAAAACTTTTGATTATCTACCGGTTTAGCATGACCCACATGTCCACTGCGCACAAGGCCGGCACCGACGGGCCGGCGATCGCCGCCAGGGTGCGGCGCGTGCAGGTGATCTCCGACAAGGTGCAGCGCCAGCTCGCGCGGCTGCTGGAGGTCAACCCCACCGACCTGACGGCGATGGAGCACCTGCTGGAGAACGGTCCGATGACGGCCAGCGAGCTGGCGGGACGCATGCAGATGTCGACCGCGGCCACGACGCACGTCATCGACCGGCTCAGCCGGGCCGGGCACGTCCGGCGCGCGGCGCACCCGTCGGACCGCCGCAAGGTCCGGGTGGAGACGGAGCCGGAGGCGGTGGAGCGGGCGATGGTCGAGCTGCGGCCGATCATCGCCGGCGTGGTGCAGGTGGCCTCGTCCCGCAGCGCGGAGGAGCGGGCGGTGATCGCCTCGTTCCTCGACGACGTCGCGGGGTTCTACGCCTCGTTGCTGGAGGAGCCGGAGCGCTGAGCTCAGAGGCCGTCGAGGCCCTCGACGACCGTCTCGGCGCGCCGCCGGCGTCCCAGGTAGTCGTGCCAGACCAGCCGGGCGACGGTGGAGCGGTGCGGCACCCAGTCGCGGGCGACGTCGACCAGTGCCTCGCCGGTGAGCGGTCCGGGGGCGCCGACCACCTCGCCGCAGCCGACCTGCAGGGCCCGGTCGCCGACCGGCCACTCGTCGGGGAACCCGCGGCAGGCCAGCAGCCAGACGTCGGCCGTCCACGGTCCGATGCCGCGGACCGCCAGCAGGGCACGGCGGCAGGCGTCGCGGTCGCCGGTGACCACCGCCGCCCAGTCCACCGTGCCGTCGAGGACGCCGCGGGCCAGGTCGGCGACGTAGCCGGCCTTCTGCCGGGTCAGGCCACAGCCCCGCAGCGCGTCGAGGTCGTGGGGTGCCACCGCCTCGGGGGTGACGGCGCCGGCCAGCGCGCGGAGCCGGTCGAAGGTGGCCTTGCCCGAGGCGAGCGAGACCTGCTGCTCCAGCACCAGCAGCACCAGGGTGGCGAAGCTGGCCGGTCGGCTCCAGAAGCCGGGACGTCCGAACCGGTCGACCACCGCGGCCAGCCGGGCGTCGGCGTCGACCACCAGGTCGAGGGTGGCCGCGAACCGCTCGGCGTCCAGCGTGCCGTCGTCCGGGGGAGGAGGGGAGTCCGGTTCGGGCGGGCGCACCCCGGCACTCTGCCACGCCCGCGGAGGCCGTCGCGGCGGGTGGGCAGCGGTACAGTGCACGCCCGTGGCACTCACCATCGGAATCGTCGGCCTGCCCAACGCCGGCAAGTCGACCCTGTTCAACGCGCTGACCCGCAACGAGGTGCTGGCGGCGAACTACCCGTTCGCCACCATCGAGCCGAACGTGGGTGTGGTGGGCGTGCCGGACCCGCGGCTGCCGGTGCTGGCCGAGATGTTCGGCTCGGCCGAGATCATCCCCGCCACCGTCTCCTTCGTCGACATCGCCGGCATCGTCAAGGGCGCCAGCCAGGGCGAGGGGATGGGCAACGCGTTCCTCTCCCACATCCGTGAGGCCGACGCGATCTGCCAGGTGACCCGGGTGTTCCGCGACCCCGACGTCACCCACGTCGACGGCGCGGTCGACCCCGGCAACGACATCGAGACCATCACCACCGAGCTGGTGCTGGCCGACATCCAGACGCTGGAGAAGGCGGTGCCGCGGCTGCAGAAGGAGTCGCGGATGAACAAGGACCGCGCCGCCGTGCTGGAGGCCGTGCAGCAGGCGCTGGAGGTGCTCAACGAGGGCCGCACCGTCTTCCAGGCCGGGCTCGACCGCGAGCCGCTGCGCGAGTTCTTCCTGCTCAGCGCCAAGCCGTTCCTCTACGTCTTCAACTGCGACTCCGAGGAGCTGGCCGACGAGGCGCTGCTGCAGCGGATGCGCGAGCTGGTGGCCCCGGCCGAGGCGATCTTCCTCGACGCCAAGATCGAGTCCGAGCTGGCCCAGATGGAGCCCGAGGACGCCGCGGAGTTCCTCGCCGACCTCGGCGTGGAGGAGCCCGGCCTGGACCACCTGGCCCGGGTCGGCTACCAGACGCTCGGGCTGCAGTCCTACCTGACCGCCGGCCCGAAGGAGGCCCGCGGCTGGACGATCAAGGTCGGCGCGACCGCCCCGGAGGCGGCCGGCGTCATCCACACCGACTTCCAGAAGGGCTTCATCAAGGCCGAGATCGTCTCCTTCGACGACCTCGTCGCCGCCGGCTCGATGGCCGCGGCGAAGGCGGCCGGCAAGGTCCGGCTGGAGGGCAAGGACTACGTGATGGCCGACGGCGACGTGGTGGAGTTCCGCTTCAACGTGTGACCCCGCACCAGTTGCCTGCGTCAAGCCAGGTCGTGCGGTCCTTGAGGGTCATTTCGCTCTCAGCACACCGGGTGCTTAAAGAGGTTCAGAAGGCCCGCGGCCTAGTTGCAGTTACTCAGTCCTGCGCTTCGGACTCCTGTCTACCGCCAACTCCTGATTGCTGTCCTTCAGCGACTACCCGGTGTGTTCGCCAGATGTTGCGGGCCGCGCGGTAGACCTCCAATAGACGGTCGGGAATCTGCTTGGGCCAGGTGGCGTGGATCTGGCGCTCACCCCACCCGAAGGTGACGACGGTTCGTTGACCGGCATACGCCTTTAGGACGTCCTCGCGGAGGTATAGCAGATGACCGCTGAAGCCCGGCGGTGCGCTGAAGCTCATGGCTGCCGGACGGCCTGCAGCATCGACCTGATCGAACCCGGCGGCGACAGAAAGTAGGCCCGAATGCTGGGAGATTCGTTGGCTTGGGACGTACGCGAACGCTTGGTTCTCCGAACTGTGGTGCCCCTCCCACGCGAACGTGTGAGCAAGCGACTCGAACTCAAGCACTTGCGGTGCGGTCGCCGCAAGGTATGCGGCGTCCTGGGCCTTGGTGTCGGCTAGGAGGTGAGTGTCGCTCCCCACCTCCGCGGGTTCCTTAGTCGTCTCGTATGGGAGCTTCAATGATTCGTAGCTCAGCGCCCCCTCGTCCGCTTGATCCTCGTCGTGCATCCAGATGTGGTCGATGTAGGGGTCTTCGCCATAGTGGGGGTCTTGCCACCCGTCGTCCTCGTCGCGCGCCATAGGGCGCACTCCCGTGCCTGCGATGTCGTCACCCGAGGTCGCCATTCGCTTGTGCCATGGGATTTCGCCGGCGAAGAGATAGTACGCCGTGGGGAGCTCGATCAGTTCACGCCCGGGGTGGTCCTTCGCCTCCCAGTGCCGCACGAATGCTTCAAGGTCGCCAGGCGCGATCGCGACGGCATTGAATAGGCCGTACGCCTCGCGCCCCGTGCGCTCGTCCTTTGCGTCGATCTCCGCGTGGATGAGTACCCAGGGCCCCGCAACGCCCGCTAAGGTTTGGGAGCACAGAAGATTGTCGGGAACATTGACGATGCCCCGGATAAGCCACCTTTGGTCATCAACAGGTGTCGGACGTACCCAGGTTGGAATCTGAAGTGGTAGACGAGGCGGGGCCTCCGGGAAGGTTGGGTCGATATCGACCGCGAGGCCGTAGACACGGTCCCCACGTGCGTTCAGCATCCCGGCTACCAAGTACAGCCCGATCCAATTGTACTTCTTCCCGTACCGCTCGACGCGGTTGGGGCTTCTGTCTGTGTTCTGGCGAGCGATCGCGTTGTCTACCGACGAGAACTCGCTCTTGCGCCAGCCGAGGCCGTAGGCCACTCCGAGGACTTGGTCGGTCGCCGAGCGGTGGCCCTCGTGTTCGAAGTCGTAGTTGGCGCGGTCGTCGAATAGCCGTCCGAGGGTGTAGTTCCTGAAGTCTATGTGCATGGTGCGTTCGACCTCGTCACGTCGCTCGTCACCTTCGGAAAGGGGGTCGGGGAGCGCGCCCTCAGCGAACTCGATCCCGTCGGCCGCCGCCGCGGGGACCGCGGCCGGGTAGTGGATTCGTCCGAACTCGACTATACCGGCGATGTAGTACCGGATCAGCCGGTGGTACGTGGGCGAAGTAGCTGCGTCTCCTGCGGTGGCAGCGACGATGGCTTCGAGGTATGCCCCGAGGCGATTCTCGAACTCGGCGTCTGGCAGTTGGTGCGCAGTGGTCACGCCGTACGCGGCAGCGGTAGCTCGTTCGCCGACGTACGGGTCGTTGATCTCCAACGCGCTTGCGGCGAGCTCGAAGAGCGAGGCGGCGTCACCGCGTCCGAACCAGTACAGGGCGGCTGTCGCTGCATCGCGGAGATCTCGCACTGTGCTACTGAGCATCCACATAAACCAACACGCTCGCAGCTGGTCAGCTTCCGTTCGGTCGGTGGTTTCTCGCCACCGCATGATCCACGATCGGAGGTCTTCCAAGGCGCGTACATCTGTTCCGGCGTCTGGGCGCAGGTAAGGCTGGGTCGAACTGCGGAGCCATTCGGTCCAGGTCAGGTCGCGCTTGGCCACGCTCAGCGACCGCAGAACGTGGTCAGTGAAAGTCGCATTGAACGGGTGGTTCGGAACAGCACGAACGGACCGGAGCCGCGGCCAGAAGTCTGGCCGTCGCGACAGGCCCGTAAGGTTCTGTTCCCAGGCTGTCACTGTTGCTGCGTTGATCTCATCGGGCTCGAGTTCGGTCGTCCGAAGGAGCGCAGCGTCGAGCAGCGCGTCTTGGACGTGCTCCCAAAGGTGGCCGAGACCGCGTTGCGGTAGCACAAAGACCAGGGCGTCGAAAATGTCGACGGCCAAGGGGTGGGCTCCGGCCGCCTCGCCGGCGAACTTGGCTTCAACCTCGAGTGTGCTGAGCGAAGTCGCGAACAGCGCGCCGCTGGTGTCGGCCATGGCCGAAGCGATGACGTGGCCGGCGAGGAGGTCGTAGACGACCGTGACGATTAGCCCTTCTGAACGGCCGACCGCCTCGGGGGCGCCCGGAGTATCGCGCGTCTGGTTGACCTCTCGGACTGTTTGGCGGATGAGGACGCCTTCTTCCTGTAGGGCATTGAGGATGCTGTCACCCCAGAGTCGGCGGTTGTCGCCGAAGATCTCCTTCACCCGCGTTTCGCTGACCTCTCGGGAATTGGTATGCCACATCTCGACGCCGAGCGCCTGCAGGGCATTGTGAACATCTGTAGCTCGGATACGGGAATCACTGAGGGCCTCGATACGGTCGGCGGCGTCGGCGAGATACCTTTCGAACATCGCGTTTAACGCCGGAGCCCGGCCGACGAGTCGAACACGATGCTCTCGAGTCGGGTTTGTGACCGAGCAGAAGATCCGTAACGTAATCGGGTGGTCGAAACGCTCGAAAGGCAGGTCGACGCCGCTAGCGTCAATGTTGAAGTGATCGAAGTACTTCTCGACCGCCTGGTCGACGTCTTCACCGAATCCGTCGAGAGCTACGGAGTCGGTCAGTGACGTGGGGACGGCTCGGTCAATGAAGGCCGACCGAACCGTGCACACGAGGAGGACCGACGGGTAGTCCTCGAGCAGGACCTGGGCGCGCTCGAGGAGCGCCTGCCATTGGCGTGGGTCCTCGGCCTCGTTGAGGCCGTCGATGATGAGGGGGAGGCGGCACTGAGCGCGCGCGGCGGCCGCATCGACAGATGCCAGCAGGGCCTCAAAGGTCTCGATCTTCTTCCCATTGACGGACATCCGTTGTGCGAGGTCGTCGAGGTCGTCTCGGCTCCGCAGATGACGTCCGAAGAGCAGCACGCCAGCCGGGCGGAATTCGGTGGAACTAGCCAAGTTGGCTGCGAGCTGGGTTTTCCCGTAGCCAGCGCCACCGGTGACGATGACGCGTCGGACCGCGAGTTCACCGAAGACACTCTTGGCTAGAGCGGCGGCGTCGCGGGTATGTGCAACCAAGTTGGTGCACGGGAGCGCCGCCGGATGGTTGGCAGCGCGAAGCTTGCGAAGGACCGGGGGGACCGGGTTCGGTGCGTCCGGGACGTTGGCTTCGCCCAAATCACGCCAGGTGTGGTCACCGCCTGGGGCGAGGTGCTCGTGCGCATGCGCAAGGAGTTGCCGGATGGTTTCGGCAGTTGCAAGCAGCGCATCCAGGTCCGCCTGTACCGATGCGTCAAGAGCCGTTGCCGCAACGTCGCTCTCGATAATTGCCGTAAGAGTGGTGATTTCGGTCCCAACCACCTTGAGGTGCTCCCACGCGCCGGGCTCCGCGAGCATGCGCCGAAGAGTTACCTCGGCTGAGCTGGTCTGGTGCACTTCGGGGAACCAGCGTTCCCGCACGTCGGCGAGAGCGAGTTCCTTCAGCGCCTCCAGGCGGTTCGGAACCAGTACTAAGTCGCCGAAGTACGTCTGGCGGAAAAGTTCGGCGTCCCCGGTGAGTAGGTTGGCAAGCTCCTCTGCGACCTGGTGATCGAGCCTGAATGGCGCACTCGTACTGAGTCCGTCCCACCAGGGTTCGTCGGTCGGCGCGAGCGGACGGCGCGTGCACAGAACCCAGTCGGTAAGCCCGGGTATGTGGATTTTCGTCTTATCGAGCGAGTCCTGCACGTCCTCTTTCCGACCCGCGCCGATGGTCCGACCCCGCAGATCAGGCCACCACTTGGTCTGCCAGCCGAACCAGTCCCCGGCATTCCCGAGCGAACAGTCACGTTCGAGCTTGAGATGGAACTCGACACCCGGCTGCTGAGATCGCGCCTGGAACCGTCCGTATCTGGCGTAATTGTGACGCACCGCCCCACGCCACAAAAGTTCGAAGTTTGCGGCGCGGTCCCCGGGCAAATTTTCGAACCGGCTCCAGTCGAGCGCTGTCACGAGGCGGCGCTCACAGTGGGGCCGTCAATGCGTCGTCCAGCAGATGTAAAGAGCACTACTGCCCTCCCAGCCCGGTGCTGTGTTCGTGCATGGAGTACATTTCGACTTTGGCACCACGGGCGAGGAGTACCTTGATAAAGGCGATCACGTCGATCTCGTCAGTCTGAATGATGACGTCGGAGCCGTCCACCTTGATGTCGACGTCGTATAAGAACTGCTCGACGTCGGCGTAGCCGAAACTGTGAATCTGCACCTTGCTCAGCACGGCGAGGACTTCATCGCTGAACATGCGAAGGGGCTCGCCGTACTCCAGGCGTCCGGCCTCCTGCTCTGCCTGTGCCGCTCCGGTCAGGACTTTGATGGCCTCGACTGTCGACTTCGCTTCGTCGGCGCCCGCGAAGTGCCCTACAAGTTTGAGGTTCATGGAGTGCTCAGACCCATAGCCGTGCCAGATTTTCATGCCGCCTCCATTCGTGCGAGCTGCTCGAAGGCAGCGATAACGCTGTCGCCAACTCGTATGCCACTCGGTGCGTACGACGAGGTGCGAGCCGTTCCACTCGCGTCGATGTGTGCGTATGAGCGGAGGCCCGTCTCCCTGGGCAGTGCGTCCGCCGTCGGGACGCCCAGCTCAGCCTCGGCCGACGCGGCGAGCCGTACTGGACCTGTATACGCGCTAACCCAGTTCTGCAGGACACGTAGCGTTCCCTTACTGGCGCCGGCCGTGCTGGCGGTCCGCTGCTCCGGGAGCAGGAGAAGTTCGGAAGCTCCATGTTCCGCGGCGACAGCGACGATGGCGTCGAGGTCTCCCACAGTGTCTTCATTTATTACGGTATTCATGCCCCAGCGGAAGGTGCCTGCGATCGCTTCCAAGGCCGCCCGCAGTTGGGTGAAGCTCCGCCCGCGGAGGCGCTCGTATGTGCTTCCGACCCCGTCGACGCTAACCCGGACGAAGTTCACAGTGCCTCGAAGACGCGAGATCAAGTCGGCGTTCCAACGGAGGCCGTGGGTCGTCATGGTTACCGCGAGGTCGGTGTTGCTAGCTGCGTGTGCGCAGACTTCGGGGAGGTGTCGGTACAGAGTCGGCTCTCCACCGCCAAACCCAATGCCAAGGGCTCCAGCTTCGTCAAGTTCGTCGATCCATCTGAGCAACTGGCTCTTCTCGAGGGCCGCGCGGTGCTTGGGGGCATAGCAGTAGGAGCACGCCAGGTTGCACGCGTTGGTCACCGCAATTGAGACTTGGCGTGGCGCAGCCGACCACGATCGCTCAGCTGGCTGGACCTCGTCGAGGAGGACGTTCAGGCCGGTCTGCCGGTCGAAGAGGTGCACACCGTCGGGCCCGAGGCGGATCTTCATGCACGTCTCCTGTAAGCGTTGACTGGGATCGACAAGCCGATGCCGCCAGCCTAGAGACAATCGTGCATCATGTCCTGGTTTCACCTCGGTGGCCTCCAGACAAACCTGTTGTTCGATTGGCAAGGTCAATCCGTCGCCCATGGGCTATCTAGCGACCTTCGTTCCCGCAGTCGAGGAACGAACCGAGCCCACGCTGTCGGCGTGGCGCGACCGAGGCAGTTCGACGAGGACGCGGTGCTGGGCGCGGTCTGCGACCAGTTCTGGGACGCGGGTACGCGGCGACGTCGCTGCAGAACCTGGTGCGGGTGAGCGGTCTGGGCAAGGGCAGCCTCTACGCCACCTTCGGGGGCAAGCATGAGCTCTTCCTCCGGGCGCTGCGGCGCTACGTGGACGCGCTCGACGCCGCGCTGCGGGAGAGCTTCGCCTCCGCCCCGCGCGCGGTCGACGCCCTGCGCGACTACCTGATGATGCCGGTCGGCGACCCAGCCGGGGCGGCCGCGCGGCGCGGCTGCTTCCTCGCCAACAGCACCGAGTTAGCCGCGGCGGACCCGGTCCTGGCGACGGAGGCCGGCCGGGCGTACGAGAGCATCACAGCGCTGCTGCGCGAGTGTGTCGTGCGAGCTCAGGAGGAGGGCGGCCTGTCCACCCAGCGTGACCCGACAGAGACCGCGCGGGCGCTGCTCGCCGCGTGGCAGGACCCGACCTTCATCGGGCGTAGCGGGATGGACGTAAAGACGCTGGCCCCAACCGCGCGCTCCCTCGTCGCCCAGCTCCTCCAGGCACCGGATTCCGTTTCCGCGGGCGGCTGATCGCGCGACCGTCCGTGCCGCTCCTCAGAGCGCAGCGTCGATCCGCGGGTCGCGGGCGATCGCCACGCCGAGCGCTCCGGGGATCAGCCCGGCTGGCGCGGGTCTGATCCGCTCGAGGCCGAGCTGCTCGACGAGCGCGGTCACCTTCTCGAAGACGCCGGGCTCCTGGCGCTCGTGGCCGGTGGCGACCCAGGAGCAGCCGTGCTCGGCGTCCACGCCGCCGTGGAGCCGGATCAGCCGCACCAGCTCGGCGACCTGCGCCTCTTGCGTCATCTGCTGCCCTTCTGCGCCGCTTGCCACGCCCCCAGGCTGATCCACCGATCAGCGTCGTCTCCGCACGCGTCACCGCTTCACCAGGAGGCTGATGACCGTGCTGACGAAGGCACGTGTTCTGCGCCTCGCGCAGACCCGTCGTGCCCTGCCTGGGGCGTCCACGATCATCCAACGTCTGAGGCTGCCAGGAACAGGGGGGGTGACCTCGGCACCGCTCGGTCGGGATGATGGCCGCATGCTCGCTGGACTTGCACAGGTGGCCGGATCCGCGCTGCGCGGCTTCTTCTCTCTGCTCCGGCGCGTCCGTCATCCGCGCCCAATACACTCGCGCGGGCTGGTGCTGACGGGGCAGGCCACCCCGATCCGCGAGGCGGGGCCGTCAGGCATCAGCTGGATCGACGACCTCCGGGGAGAGCCGCTCGAGGTGACCGCGCGGCTGTCCCGAGGAGTCGGGCTGCCCGATGAACTGCCAGACGTGCTCGGCCTCGCGTTGCGATTCCACGCCGACGACGGTCGGCACGCGGATGTGCTGCTCGCGTCGACGGGCACCGGGTTCCCGTTCCGGTTCGTCCTCGTGCCCCGGCGCTCGGCGACGGGCACGACGTTCGGGAGTCTCCTGCCGTACCGCTCGCCACGGGGACCGGTGCTGATCTGTGCCCGGAGCGTCCCCTCGCGTGTGCTCCCGGCGGAGCTCGGCGCTCTGCGGCGGTCGCTCCAGGAGCAGCCGTGGCAGGTCCGGCTGTATCACGCGGCACCGACCCGCATGTGGCGTCCCTTCGCGCAGGTGCTGCTTCGGCCTGCTGCCGAGGTGGACTCGGCAGAGCTTCGTTTCGATCCGGTGGGGCATCCGCTCCCCGGGTCCACCACCTACCCCTGGGTGCGCAGAGTGCGCGAGCCGAGCTACCGCGCCGCACAGCGCGTGATCTCCGAGTAGGTCAGGGGCGGCGTACCCCTGCATCGCGGACTGCGTGAGGTTGATCGTGGAGCCGGATCAGCCGCACCAGCTCGGCGACCTGGGCGTCCTGCGTCACCTACTGCTCTCCTGCGCCGCTTCCCACGCCTCCAGGTACTCCCGTCCCAGCCGCAGCCGCACGTAGCGGTCGTTTCCGTCGAATGCTCTCGTCAGCGCCTCGCGCGTGGGCTCGACCAGCGTGAGCCGCTCGCTCAGGACGCTGCTGACAGACACCCCGCCCGGCAGCACCACGCCGAAGCCCCAGCTGGTGCCCGAGCCGTAGTCGTCCTGCGCGCCCGTGACCACGAAGGCGTCGTAGAGGACGAAGGTGACCGCTCGCTCGACCGCGGGAAGCCCCTGGGGTCTGCCGAGGCGGCACCGGCTCTGCCGCGGGCCGACGTGCTCGCGGACGAGCCGCGCCATCCCCACCGCGTCCATGCGCCTCAGGCTTCCGGCTCGTCGGGCGTGGGGTGGACGACCTCGGTGGTCGGCGTGCGCCCCGATGCCTCGCCCGTCCGTGACGGTGGTCGGGCTGCGGGTCGGAGCATGCGGCCAATCTGGCAGGCCCGGCCGGCTGAGCTCGGGTGCAGCCGTCCACCTGGAGGGTGGGAGGGGTCCGCACGACGACCGAGCAGGGAGGATGCTGAGCACGACCCCGACGGAGGACAGGCATGGCACCGAGACAGTTCATCTTCCGCGCCGGCGAGGGAGAGCAGCAGCGGTCCCCGGACGGCGCGCAGGCAGCCTACGAGGCGTTCCAGGCGTATGCCGACGAGCACGCGGACGCCGAGAGCATCCGCATCGAGGACGAGGCGACGGGTGAGGCGCTGGTGCTGCTGCTGACGCGAGGCGCCGTCGCCCGCACGAGAGCGGTCGCGGGATCCGCCGAGCCGCACACGGAGTACTGCGCGGTCGCCAGGCGCAACCTGTACGGGCGGTTCGTGATGCGGTTCCTCGAGGACGGCTACGCCGGGGTCGACCACTCCGGGCTGTGGCTCCGCGAGCTCGCCGACCTCGACGCCTCACCAGAGGAGCAGGGCGAGCGGCGGGCCGCGGCGGTGTCGACGGAGCGCGAAGCCCTCGACGAGGTGCTGCGGATGTGGAGCGACTCGGGCTACGTCGACCCGACCGACCAGTACTACGTCTTCTTCGACACGCACACGCTGGAGATGTCGCGGGCCGAGCGCGCCGAGCTGCTGGCGCTGGTCGAGCGCCTCGGTCTCGAACGCGCCGACCCGCCCGCTGGCGCGGCGAGCGGCGAGGTGTGGGTGCGCAAGGACGAGCGCCTCGAGGCCGAGCTCGAGCAGTGGTCGTGAGGCCAGCGGCTGTCAGGACGCCGGTGCGCGCCCAGCACCGCGAGCAGCGGCTGGCTGGCGTTCACCCCCGTGCCTAAGCCCACCCCGACCGCGCCCACCAGTAGCCACACCGGCGTGCGGGCGAGCAGGCGTCTGGCGGAGTCATCCGCGGGCGCGCCCCGTCGAGGTGCGCGGTACCGGTGGGGGTCGACGTCATGGTGGTTCCCCGCGGGCAGGGCACCCGTCGGTCAGGCCGCGAACTCGGGCAGGAGCGCCAGCGTCCGCTCCGCGAGGCTGTCGAGAGAGTTCCTCGTCTCG
>NZ_QPKK01000067.1 GCF_003344635.1 Desertihabitans aurantiacus | reverse complement strand
GCCCAGCGTCATCGCGAGCAGGCTGAGGTTGCCGCCGACCAGCCGGCCCTCGGCCACCCCGGGCACCAGCGTCGCCGCGGCCGGGGACGTCCAGGTGCGCGGGCCGGCGGGGCCGAGCACCGCCCGGCGCAGGTCGGCGGTGGCCGCCTCGTCGTCGAGCAGGGCGCCGGTGGCGACCATCGGCGAGAACCAGGTCGGCACGCCGAGCCGCTCGGCGAACCACTCGTGCAGGGCGGTGATGTCGGAGCTGCCGAACAGCGGTTTCGGCTCGGCCGCCCGCATGGCGTCGACGTCGAGCCGGTCGAGGACGCGGACCGCGCCGTAGCCGCCGCGCACGCAGAACACGGCGGCGTGGCCGGGGTCGCACCAGGCCTGCTGCAGGTCGGCGGCGCGCTGCTCGTCGCTGCCGGCCAGGTAGGACGCCCGCGGGTGGGCCGCGGTGGTGCTGGGGAACGGCACCGGATCCAGTCCCCAGCCGCGCAGCAGCCCGACCGCACGCTCCAGACGTCCGGGCTCCAGCGGGCCGGACGGGGCGACCAGCGCCACCCGCGACCCCGGACGCAGCGGAGCCAGCACGCGCGCGTTCACCGCCGGCTGCCCAGCCGGGACGGCACCACCCGCAGCAGGCTCTGGGTGTAGGCGTGCTGGGGGTCGAGCAGCACCTGCTCGACCGAGCCCTCCTCGACCAGCCGGCCCTGGTGCATCACCACCACCCGGTCGGCGATGTTCCAGGCCAGCCCCAGGTCGTGGGTGATCACCAGCGCGCCGAGGTCGAGGTCGCGCTGCAGCTCCAGCAGCAGGGCCAGCACCTCACCGCGCACCGAGGCGTCCAGGCTGGCCACCGGCTCGTCGGCCACCAGGAAGGTCGGCTGCAGGGCCAGCGCGCCGGCGATCACCACCCGCTGCCGCTGCCCGCCGGAGAGCTCCTGGGGCAGCCGGCCGAAGAAGGTTTCCGGCGGGTTCAGCTCGGCCCGCCGCAGCGCCTCGGCCACGTGCTCGGCCTCGTCCCCGGGCAGCCGGTGGATCTGCACCCCCTCGGCCACCGCCTGGTAGACGGTGTGCTTGGGGTTGAGCGAGGCCGAGGGGTCCTGCAGCACGAACTGCACGGCCCGGCGGTAGGCCTTGAGCCCGGCTCGGTCGGTCGGTAGCGGCTCGCCGCGGTGCAGCACCGTCCCTGAGGTGGGGCGCTGCAGCCCGAGCACGCTGCGGGCCAGGGTGGTCTTGCCCGACCCGGACTGCCCGACCAGCGCGACGATCTCGCCGCGGCGGCACTGCAGCGAGACCGAGTCGACCGCCCGCACCGCGCGGCCGCGGGAGCGGAAGTCGACCACCAGGTCGCGGACCTCGAGCAGGGGTGGGTCGGCGGGGTCGGGTGATCGCCCTTCGACGGGCTCAGGGCGCTGAGCGGTGGGCTCAGGGCGCTGGGGGGTGGGCTCGGTGCGCTGGGCGTCGAGGGCGTCGCGGCTGGCGACGCGGCCGACCACCCGCCGGGAGGCCGGGTCGCCGATGACGGGGAAGGCGGCGGCCAGCTCGCGGGTGTGCTCGTGCTCGGGGGCGGTCAGGATCCGGTCCGAGGGGCCCTGCTCGACGATCTTCCCGTGGCGCATCACCACGATCCGCTCGCAGACCGCGGCCAGCACCGACAGGTCGTGGCTGATCATCACCAGCGTCAGCCCGCGCTCGCGCACCAGTGTGCTGAGGACGTCCAGCACCTGGGCCTGGACCACCACGTCGAGGGCGGTGGTCGGCTCGTCGGCGATGATGACGTCGGGGTCGCAGGCCAGCGCCATCGCGATCATCACCCGCTGCTTCTGCCCACCGGACAGCTCGTGGGGGTAGGCGTCGGCGCGGGCCACCGGCAGGTCGACCATGCCGAGCAGCTCGGCCACCCGCGCCTGCCGGCTCTGCGCGCTGCCGCCGCGGTCGGCGTGCAGCTCCAGCGCCTCCAGGATCTGCCAGCGCACCGTGCGCACCGGGTTGAGCGAGTGCATCGCCCCCTGGAAGACGATCGCCGCCTCGGTCCAGCGGACCGTCCGCAGCCGGCCCCACGACATCGCGGCGACGTCCTCGCCGTGCACCAGCACCTCGCCGTCCAGCCGGGAGGAACGCGGCAGCAGCCGGAGCACCGACATCGCCAGGGTGGACTTGCCGCAGCCGGACTCCCCCGCCAGCCCGAGGGTCTCCCCCCGGCCGACCCGCAGGCTGACGTCGTCCACGGCCACCAGCTCGGGCTCACCGGGACGCCGGTAGCCGATCGTCACCCCGCGCCACTCCAGCGCGGGTGCCGCCGTCTGCGCCATCAGCGTCCCCTCAGCGTCGGGTTGAGCACGGCCTCCAGGGCCCGGCCGACCAGCGTGAAGCACAGCACCACGAGCACGATCGCGAGCCCCGGCGGCAGCACGAACCACCAGAACCCGGCCGTCGCGGCACCCGTGTCGAGGGCCCGCTTGAGCATCGAGCCCCAGGAGAACTGGGTGGCGTCGCCCAGCCCGAGGAAGGACAGCGTCGACTCCGCGATCACCGCCGAGCCGACGGTCAGGGTGGTGTTGGCCAGCACCAGCGGCATCACCGCGGGCAGCACGTGACGACCCAGCACGTGCAGGTGGCCGCCGCCCAGCGCCCGGGCCCGCTCGATGTAGGGCCGGGCCTCGATGGTCAGCGTCTGGGAGCGCACCACCCGGGCGGTGGCGGCCCAGCTGGTGACGCCGATCGCGATGACGATGGTCCACAGCCCCCGCGACAGCACCGCCGACAGCACGATCGCCAGCACCAGGCTCGGCACCACCAGGAAGAAGTCGATCACCCGCATGATCACGGCCTGGGTGAGGCCGGAGAAGTGCCCGGCCGCCATCCCGACCGCGGTGCCGATGAGCATCGAGACCGCGGTCGCGGAGAAGCCGACGAGCAGCGAGACCCGGGCTCCCCACAGCAGCATGCCGAGCACGTCGCGGCCCGAGGGGTCGGTGCCCAGCGGGTGGGCCGCGCTCGGCGGTTCGTTGATCCCGGCGGTGACCCGGGTGACGTCGAGGGTCTCGATCGGCACCAGCAGCGGGGCCAGCAGCGCCAGCACGATGACGACCGCCAGCACCAGCAGCCCGATCAGCCCGGAGCGGGTGGCCACGAACTCGCGCCACAGCCCGGCCGCGCGGGCCCGTCGACGGGCCCGGACCACCGAGACCGGGGAGGCGGGGGCCGTCACGACGACCTCAGCCGCGGGTCGAGCACCCGGTAGACCAGCTCGGCGACGAAGTTCATGACGATGACGATCGAGGAGAAGACCACGAAGGTGCCCTGCAGCAGCGGCAGGTCGGGGGCGCTGAGGCCCTGGAAGGTGAGGTAGCCCAGCCCTGGCCAGGAGAAGACCGTCTCCACGGTGACCGCGCCACCGACCAGCCCGCCGATGGTGAGGAAGATCAACGTCACCGTGGGCAGCAGGGCGTTGGGCACCGCGTGCCGGGTGCGCACCAGGTCCTCGCGCAGACCCTTGGCCCGTGCGGTGGTCAGGTAGTCCGAGGTCATCTCCTCCAGCACCGAGGCCCGCATCACCATCAGGTACTGGGCGTAGACCACCGCCACCATGGTGAGCACCGGCAGCACCAGGTGGTGGGCCACGTCGAGCACCAGCGCCAGCCCGCGCAGGTCGGTGCCGGCGGTGACCATGCCGCCGCTGGGGAACCAGCCGAACCCGCCGCTGAACACCAGCAGCAG
Organism: Desertihabitans aurantiacus; assembly: GCF_003344635.1. Lineage (GTDB taxonomy): Bacteria > Actinomycetota > Actinomycetes > Propionibacteriales > Propionibacteriaceae > Desertihabitans > Desertihabitans aurantiacus. Next base: position 11,312 of record NZ_QPKK01000067.1, on the reverse strand, counting down.
GATCAGCCCGAGCCAGAAGGTCGGCACCGACCAGAACACCAGCGCCAGCCCGGTCTGCGACTTGTCGAACACGCTGCCCCGCGCCCAGCCCGCCTTCTGCCCCAGCCACAGCCCGAGCACGATCGAGATCAGCGCCGCCGACCCGGTGAGCAGGACGGTCGGGCCGAGCCCCTCGAGGATCAGCGCGCCGACGCTGCGGTTGTAGACGTAGGAGACGCCCAGGTCGCCGCGCAGCAGGTCGCCGAGGTAGGAGACGAACTGCAGCGGCAGCGGGTCGTTCAGCCCCAGCTCCTCGCGCAGCCGCTCCACCTCCGCGGCACTGACCCGCCGGCCGCGGGTGAGGTTGATCGCCGGGTCACCGGGCAGCACCCGGAAGGCGAAGAACCCGAGCACCACCACCATCACCAGGCTGATCGCGGCCCCGCCGCCCTTCCAGGCCAGGTAGCGGCCCAGGGTCGAGCCGCGGGGCTGCTCCTCCTCCAGCGCCGGCGTCGACTCCGCGAGCGTCACTCGCGGTCGTCGGCGCCGCCGCGGCGCCGGATCGCGATCAGCACGCCCACGGCCCCGGCCACCACGGCCACCACGATGGCCACCCAGGCAGCGGCCGGCAGACCGCCATCGCCCTCACCGCCGGCCTGCTCGGCCACCACCGGCTCGGCGCCGTACAGGCCCCAGTAGGCGTTCTGGCTGAGGATGACCCCACCCTCGGTGGGCTGGGTGACGAACCCGGTGAACCGGTCGCTGCGGTAGGCCTCCAGCGTGTCGGCGTAGTAGATCGGCATGTTGACCGCCGCCTCGTACAGCACCGAGAAGGCCTCCTTGACCAGCTCGGCGCGGCGCCCCGGGTCGAGCTCGGCGTGCTGGGCGGCGTAGAGCTCGTCGAACTCCGGGCTGCACCAGTTGTTCTCACTCGTCGCCCCCGAGCCGTCGGCGTTGGGCCGGGAGGCGCAGGTGTTGATCGAGAGCTGGAAGTCGGGGTCGGGCCCGATCCCCCAGCCGGTGAAGTACAGGTCGTAGTTGCCGAGGGTGGAGTCGTCGTTGACCTGGTTCGGCTGCACCATCATCACGTCGGTGGCGATGCCGATGTCGGCCAGCCACGGCCCGACGAAGTCGGCCATCTGCTGGTGGGAGGCGTCGGTGTTGCGCCCCATCAGCCGCAGCCGCAGCGGTTCGCCGTCCTGGTCGAGCCGGATGCCGTCCGGGCCCCGCTCGTAGCCGGCCTCGTCGAGCATCTGGTTGGCCGCGGCCGGGTCGAAGGGCCAGGCCTGGTAGCCGGGGGCGAAGCCGAAGTAGTCGGCGTAGACGCTGGGCACCTCGGTCTGCCCGGGCACGCCGAGGCCCTGGCGGACGGTGTCGAGCAGCGCCTGGCGGTCGATGGCGGTGAAGATCGCCTCGCGCAGCACCGGGTCGCGCAGGGCGGGGTTGCCGTCGCCCATCGGGTTGCCCTCGGCGTCGATGGCGCCGGGGTTGATGGCGATCGACTGGTAGCGCCGTCCCGCGCCGGAGTTGGTGGTGATGCCCGGCTGGCCCTCCAGGGACTGGAACTGCGCCGGGGTGAGGCCGTTGAGGATGTCGATCTCACCGGCCCGCAGCCCCTGCACCGCGGCGTCGCTGTTGCGGTAGACCACCCAGGTGAGGCCCGACACCTTCGGCGCCCCGCGCCAGAAGTGCGGGTTGGCCGCCATCTCCACCGACTGCCCGGTGGTGGCGGACTCGATGACGAACGGTCCCGAGCCGACCGTGTCGGTGTCGTTGGCGTAGGTGGCGGCGTCGACGCCCTCCCAGACGTGGCGCGGGACGATCGGCAGCTCGGCGCCGGGGTTGGACGCCTGCGGGGCGGTGAGCTGGATCTGCACGGTCTGCGGGTCCGGGGCGGTGACGCTCTCGACGTTCTCCACCAGACCGCCGTTGGCCTGCTGCAGGGCGTCGTCGTCGATCACCTGCTGGAAGGTCCAGGCCACGTCGTCCGACGTCAGCGGCTGCCCGTCGGACCACAGCCGTCCCTCCGGGATGGTGAAGGTCCAGGTGCGGGCGTCCTCCGAGGACTCCCAGCTCTCGGCCAGGCCGGGCGCGACCTCGTTGTCGGGTCCCCACACCACCAGCGGCTCGTACTGGAAGCGCAGGATGTCGGTGCTCGAGGCGAGGATGGCCAGGAACGGGTTGAAGGTGTCGATGTCGCTGGTCAGCGCCACCTTGATCCGCGGGGCGGCGGCCGGCTCGGCGGAGGCCGGGGCCGGCGCCACCAGCATCCCGAACGCCAGCACGGCGGCCACCAGCACACCCATCGCGCCGCGGACGCGACGCACCATCGAGCTGACCATCTCTCCTCGTTCCGTCGGGGTTCCCGGACGGCACGAACCAAGCAGCCCGGTCCGGACGTGTCAATGGTCGCGGCGGGATACGTAACCCAACCTTGACATTCGTCTCGCCGCGAGGCGCCGCCTCTCGCCAACGGAGCGGTTCTGCAGCACAGTGGCCCGCGACATGTGTTCCGCATCGCTCCCGCGCGTCCCCGACCCCTCCGCCGAGCCGGAGGTGGTCGGGCTGCTCCGCCGGCTGATCGCCTTCGACACCACCAACCGCTCCCCCGGTGACGCCGAGGGCGAGCTGGACTGCGCCCGCTGGCTGGTCGGTCGGCTGCAGGAGGTCGGCTTCGAGCCGCTGCTGCTCGCCCCCGAGGACGCGCCGGAGCGGGCCAGCGTCGTGCTGCGGGTACCCGGCGAGGACCGCACGCTGCCCGCCCTGCTGGTGCACGCCCACCTCGACGTGGTGCCCGCCGAGCCCGAGCAGTGGAGTGTGCCGCCCTTCGCCGGCAGCGTCGCCGACGGCTACGTGTGGGGCCGGGGTGCGGCCGACATGAAGGACATGGCCGCGGCCACCCTGGCGGTGCTGCTGGACTGGGGCCGCAGCGGCCGGCGTCCCCGCCGCGACGTGGTGGTGGCCTTCGTCGCCGACGAGGAGACCGACGGCCGCTTCGGGGCCCGCTGGCTGGTGGAGCAGCACGCCGGTCTCTTCGCCGGCGTGGAGGCCGCGATCGGTGAGTCCGGTGGGAGGGTCGAGGAGTGGCCGCACCGCGACGGGCACCGGGTGCGGCTGGCCCGGGTGGCCGCCGGGGAGCGGGGCACCCTGCACGTCCGGCTGACCGCCCGCGGGACGTCGGGGCACGGCTCGCGCCCGCACGAGGACAACCCGGTGCTCGCCCTCGTCGACGCCCTGCACCGGATCGGGCACCACCAGTGGCCGATCCACCTCTCCCCGCTGGTGCGGGCCCAGCTGGCCGGCACCGCCGACGCGCTCGGGCACCCGGTCGACCTGGACGACGACGCCGACGTGGAGCGGGCGCTGGAGCTGCTCGGGCCGGCCGTCGACGCCGCCCGCTACACCGTCCGGGCCGCCACCACCCCGACGATGCTGCAGGCCGGCTACAAGGTCAACGTCATCCCGGGCACGGCCAGCGCCGAGGTGGACGTGCGCTGCCCGCCGGGCTACCTCGACCAGGTGGTCGCGCGGCTGCCCGAGCTGGTCGGCGACCGGGTCGAGCTCGAGCACACCGTCTTCGAGCCGCCGGTTCAGGCCCCGCTGGACGGGCCCTGGTTCGCGGCCATGGTCGAGGCCGTCACCGCGGAGACCCCCGGCACGGTGGTCGTGCCCGGCTGCCTGGGCGGTGGCACCGACGCCAAGGCGTTCAGCAGCCTCGGCATCGCCTGCTACGGCTTCTCCCCGCTCACCCTCGACCCCGCAGGACGCATCCCCGGCGGGGTGCACGGGGTGGACGAGCGGGTGCCGGTGGCCTCCCTGGTCGGCGGGACGCGGGTGCTCACCCGCTTCCTCGAGCGGGTCTGAGCCCGGCGGGCACGGCCGGGACGCCGACCAGGTCGGCCACCCGGCGTCCGATCTCGGCCATCACCGCCAGCACCTCCCCGCGCGGGTCGCGGGTGGCGTCCTGCCAGTCGGCCTGCACCGCCCAGGCGACCGCACCGCTGGGGCCGGCGGCGACGCCGACGTCGACCCGGACCGTGGAGATGGTGCCGGTCTTGTTGAGCAGCAGGACCCCGCGGTCGGGTTCGCCGTGGGCGAGCGGGTCCAGCCCGAAGGCCGAGGCCACCATCGACAGGTCGGCGTTGGCCGCCAGCCAGCCGCGCACCCGGGCGCTGACCGCAGAGGAGACGAGCTCACCGCGGTGCAGCCGGGCGAGCACCTCCGAGAGCTCCTCGGCACACCCCACCGACAGCGTCGGCGGGTGCTGCGGGCCGCGGTCCTCGCGCACCCGGTCGAGCAGGGCGCTGCGGTGCACGCCCAGCGAGCGGGTGAGCGCGGTGACGGCGTCCAGTCCGACCCGGCGGAGCAGCACGTTGGTGGCGAGGTTGTCGCTGAACCCGCCGACCAGCCAGCACAGGTCGACCACGCCGAGGGTGCCGGTGCGCATCAGGTACCACAGCCCGGAGTCGGCGACGGTCTGCTCCGGCGTCGGGCTGAGCGGTTCGTCCGGGTCGAGCTCGCCGGTCTCGAGCCGGCGGGCCACCTCGAGCAGCAGGAACACCTTGCCGACGCTCGCGGTGCGCAGCACCTGCTCCGGCGCGTGCGCGGCGAGCACCCGGGAGGTCGCCGCCTCGCGCAGGCACACCGACCAGCGGACGTCCTCGGGCAGCGGTGGCAGCATTCCGGTGGTCACCGGCCCAGCCTGGCAGGTCCGGCCGACGTCCGCAGGCGGCCCGGGTGCTGGCGGTGTCGTCCGGGGTCTGGTCTGCTGGGGTCGGCACCGGGGCCGACCGCGGCACCGGGCCGTCACCCCGAAGGAGCTGGAGTGTTCCCCGACGTCGCGCGGCTGCGCCGCACCCGGTCCCGCTCGATCTGCCCCGAGAACCCCGACGGCGCCAAGGGCGGTGCCGCCCGCGCCACCGATGGCACCGGCGCCCATGCCGCCCGCGAGCTGGGCCGGGGTTGGAAGGTGTCACCGTCGGTCGAGATCGCGGCCGGGCAGACGCACGAGCTGGGCCGCATCGACGAGCCGGGCCGGATCACCCACATCTGGATGACCACCCACACCCGCCACTGGCGCTCGCTGGTGCTGCGCGCGTACTGGGACGGCGCCGACGAGCCGGCGGTGGAGACCCCGGTGGGCGACTTCTTCGCCCAGGGCTGGGGCCGCTTCGCCCAGGTGTCCTCGCAGATGGTGGCGACCAACCCGCACGGCGGGTTCAACTCCTACTGGCCGATGCCCTTCGCCGGCTCGGCGCGGCTGACGCTGGAGAACATCGGCACCGAGCCGGCGGTCGTCTACTACCAGCTCGACTACGAGGTCGGCGGCGACGTCGAGGGCACCGGCTACCTGCACGCCCAGTTCCGGCGCAGCAACCCGCTGCCCGAGCTGACCACCCACCCGATCCTGGAGGTCACCGGTCGCGGGCACTACGTGGGCACCTACCTGGCCTGGGGCGTCAACTCCAACGGCTGGTGGGGCGAGGGCGAGGTGAAGTTCCACCTGGATGGCGACACCGACCCGACCATCGCCAGCACCGGCACCGAGGACTACTTCGGCGGCGCCTGGAACTTCGACGTCCCCGGCCGCGGCTACACCGAGTTCAGCACCCCCTTCCTCGGGATGCCGCAGGTGATTCGTCCCGACGGGCTCTACGACAGCCAGCAGCGGTTCGGGATGTACCGCTGGCACGTGCCCGACCCGATCACCTTCGAGACCGACCTGCGGGTCGACATCCAGGCGCTGGGCTGGCAGTCGGGCCACCGCTACCTGCCGCTGCGCGACGACATCGCCTCGCTGGCGCTGTGCTACCTCGACGTGCCCACGACCACCCGCCCCGAGCTGCCCTCCGTGGACGAGCTGGCGGTCTGAGCAGGCGCGTCAGGACGCGGGCGGTCGGATCCGTCCGATCCGCAGCGACAGCACGGCGCCCACGCCGGCGGCCACCGTCATGACCGTGAAGACCGCCCCGAAGGCGGTCGGCTCGGCGCCAGGGGCCAGCAGCAGCGCGAAGACGGTGCCGGCCGTGCCGGCCAGCACGGCGTTGCCGACCGCCTCCCCCACCTGCAGGGACGAGGAGTTGCGGCCCTGCTCGACGACCGGGCTGAGGGTCATCATCGCCACCGAGGTGCTCGACATCATCAGCCCCATGCCGAGCCCGACCACCACCCAGGCCGGCCCGACCAGCCCGAACCAGAGCTCGGTGCGGGCGCCGACCAGCGCGGTGACACCGAGACCGGTCACCACGCACAGCGCGCCGGTGGTGATGAGCTGGTGGCGGGCCAGCCGCACCCAGGAGCGCGACTGCAGCCAGGAGCCGGTGAACCAGCCCACCGCACCCACCGTCAGCGCCGCCCCGGCGAGCACCAGGTCGAGCTCGCGGGTGCGCACCAGCATCAGCGGCACGAACGCCTCGGCGCCGAAGAAGGAGCCCGCCACCAGCAGCCGGGCCCAGACCACCGTCGGCAGCCCGGCACGGAAGCGCCAGAAGCCGGCCGGCATCAGCGCCGGCAGGGCCAGCACGAGACCGACCAGACCCGCCAACGCGACCGCCACGGTGATCCAGTCGCGGTCGCCGTCGGCCGCCCGCTGCCCGGCCAGCTGCACCGCCGCCGCGGCCAGCGCCACCACCCCGGCGGCCCACAGCGGCACCGGACGCGCGTCCGGGTCGCCGTCGAGGACGCCGCTGGCCTGCAGGCGGAGCAGGGTCGGCAACCCGAGCACGGCCGCCAGCACCACCAGCGGCAGCACCCCGAAGAACACCCAGTGCCAGCTCAGCGTGGTGGTCACCCACGCCGCCACCGGCGGGCCGACGAAGGCCGGCACCACCCAGGCCGAGGAGATCCAGGTCATCATCCGGGCCCGGCCCCGCTCGTCGTAGGCGCGGGCGATGACGACGAACAGCCCGAGGTTGAGCGCTCCGGCGCCGAGCCCCTGCACGAGCCGGCCGCCGGCGAGCTGGACGAAGGTCGGCGCGGCTCCGGCCACCACCAGCCCGATCGCGAAGACCACCATGCCGCCGGCCAGCGGACGCAGCGGCCCGACCCGGTCGGCCAGCCGTCCGGCGACCACGGTGGCCAGCAGCATGCCGATGACGAAGAGGGAGAACGTCCAGGCGTAGTAGCGCACGCCCTGCAGGTCCTCCGCGGCCCGCGGCATGGCGGTGGCCACCGAGACGGACTCGAAGGCGATCGCGACCACGCCGATGCAGAGCCCGACGCCGAGGGCGCGGCGGTCCCGGGCGGGGCGGGTGAGCTGGTCGGTCATGCGGGATCCGTTCGGGGGTTCGTGCGGTGCGGGGCCCATCGCAGCACCTCCAGCGCACTGGAGGTCAACCGGGCGCTCACACGGGGCGGGTGAGCACCAGCGGCTCACGCCGGGTGACGGCGACGGTGTGCTCGGAGTGGGCCGAGCGGCTGCCGTCGACGCTGCGCAGGGTCCAGCCGTCGGGATCGACGACCAGCTCGTCGGTGCCGGACATGAACCAGGGCTCGATCGCGATCACCAGCCCCGGCCGCAGCGTCATCCCGGTGCCCGGCTCGCCGACGTTGGGCACGTGCGGCTCCTGGTGCATGGTGCGTCCCACCCCGTGCCCGCCGAACTGCCCGTTCACCGGGTAGCCGAACCGGGCGGCCACCGCGGCCACGGCCGCCGACACGTCACCCATCCGGCGTCCCGGACGGGCGGTGGCGATCGCGGCCTCCAGCGCCTCCTCCGTCGCCCGGACCAGCCGCGCGTCCTCGGGACTGGTGCCGCCGATGCCGAAGGTCACCGCCGAGTCGGCCACCCAGCCGTCCACCGCCACCGCCAGGTCGAGGGTGAGCAGGTCGCCGTCGACCAAGGTGTAGTCGTGCGGCAGCCCGTGCAGGGCGGCGTCGTTGACCGAGGTGCAGATGTAGTGCCCGAACGGCGAGGCGCCGAAGGACGGGTGGTAGTCGACGTAGCAGCTCTCCGCGCCGCGGGCCTCCACCCGCCGCCGCACCAGCTCGTCGATCTCGAGCAGGTTCGTCCCCGCCCGGACGCCCTCGCGCAGCTCGGCCAGCACCTCGGCGACGAACGCACCCGCCGGACGCATCCGCTCCACCGTCCGGGCGCTGTGCAGCTCGACCATGGGCCCAACCTAGTGCCGGCGCACTACAGTGGCGGGATGCGGAGCGGCGACCGACTCGTTCCAGGGAGGGACCAGTGAGCCAGCAGACGACCCAGGAGCTCAGCCCCGGCGCGGAGACGATCCTCGACGAGCGCACCGACCAGCGGCTGGACGACGGCGACCACGAGCGCTTCTCCCACTACGTCCCCAAGGCGCCCCTGACCGAGGCGATGGTGATGGGGACGCCGGTGGTGGCGCTGTGCGGCAAGGTGTGGGTGCCCAGCCGCAACCCCGACAAGTTCCCGGTCTGCCCGGAGTGCAAGGAGATCTGGGAGTCGCTGCGCGACGGCGGCGACGGCGGCGCGGGCGGCGACGAGGGCTGAGCCCGCTCACGCCGCCCGGGGCAGGGTGAGCACCTCCGGGCCGTCCTCGGTGATGGCCACGGTGTGCTCGCTGTGCGCCGTGCGGCACCCGGTGGCGCTGCGCAGCGTCCAGCCGTCGGCGTCGGTGACCAGCTCGTCGGTGTCGGCCATCACCCACGGTTCCAGCGCCAGCAGCAGCCCCGGACGCAGCGGGTAGCCGCGCCCGGGACGTCCGGTGTTGGCCACGTGCGGGTCCTGGTGCATGGTCGAGCCGATGCCGTGCCCACCGAACTCGGTGTTGACCGGGTAGCCCGCCCCGCTGAGCACGGCCCCGATGGCGGCGGAGATGTCACCGGTCCGGGCACCCGGCTGGGCCGCCGCGATCCCCGCGGCCAACGCCCGCTCGGTGACCTCGACCAGCGCCACGCTCTCGGCCGGACGGGCCTCGCCCACGACGAAGCTGATCGCGGCGTCGGCCGCCACCCCGTCGAGGGTGACGGCCAGGTCGAGGCTGAGCAGGTCGCCGTCGGCGAGCACCTGGTCGCGGGGCCGGCCGTGCAGCACCGCGTCGTTGACCCCGGTGCACAGGTGGTGGCCGAACGGCCCGCGGCCGAACGACGGCGCGTAGTCGACGTAGCACGAGGTCGCTCCGGCCTCCTCGATGAGCTCCTTCGTCCAGCGGTCGAGGGTGAGCAGGTTGGTGCCGACCTCGGTGCGGTGGCGCAGCGTCTGCAGGATGTCGCCGACCAGGGCGCCGGTGCGCCGGGCCCGCTCCACCCGGCTGGGGCTGAGGATCTCGATCATGGTGCCTTCCTGGCAGTCGGATAACTATCCCGGTCAGATTATCCCGGTATTAGAGTTGGCGCCATGGTCCGTCTGCCGCTCAGCCCCGCCGAGATCGAACGCGGTCGACGTCTCGGTGCCCTGCTCCGACGCGCCCGCGGGTCGCGCACGGTGCTCGAGACGGCGCTGCAGGCCGGGGTTTCTCCCGAGACGCTGCGCAAGATCGAGTCCGGACGGGTCGCCACCCCGGCCTTCCCGACCATCGCGGCCGTCGCCGACGTGCTCGGGCTGTCGCTGGACGAGGTGTGGGCCGAGATGAGCCGCTCCGGGACAGGAGCCGGCGGGCGTCCCCGGGAGCAGGCGTCCTCGGCGGCGCTGCACCGCTCGGCCTAGACGGCCGCCTCGAACGGCTGCTCGGCCTCCCGCTCGGCGGGCAGCAGGTCGCCGGTCTCGCCGGCCCGCACGGCCCTGCGTCCGAACCAGGTGCAGTAGCCCAGCACCGCCAGCCACACCAGCGCGCCGAGGAGCACCCGGGCCCACACCGGCAGCGTGCTCGGGGTGAGGAAGGCCTCCAGCCCGCCGCTGACCGCGAGCACCAGCACCAGCCCCATCGCGAGGGTCGCCGCCGCCCGTCCTTCGGCCACCAGGGCCCGGCCGCGGGTGCGGGGGCCGGGTGAGATCCAGGCCCAGGCCACCCGCAGCCCACCGGCGGCGGCGATCCAGATCGCGGTCAGCTCCAGCAGCCCGTGCGGCAGGATCAGGCCGAAGAAGACGTCCGCGCGGTCGTGGGCGACCATGAACCCGGCGGCCACCCCGAGGCTCTCGGTGTTCGACCACAGCACCAGCAGCAGCGGCGCCAGCGCCACCCCCAGCAGCAGGCAGATCGCCGTCACCCGGGCGTTGTTGAGCCAGACCTGGAAGGCGAAGTCGTGCGCCGGGTTCTCGCTGTAGTAGGCGGCGAAGTCGTGCTCGACGTAGGCCCGCTGCAGGTCCGGCGGCAGCAGCGCGTCGGCCAGGTCGGGGTTGCCGGCCACCCGGGCGGCCAGCACCGCACCGACGGCGAGCATCGCCACCGCCACCCCGAGGGCCGGCCAGCGGTTGCGGTAGACCGCGGCGGGGAAGGCGACGGTGAGGAAGCGGACCACGGTGGCCGCCAGCACCGGGCCCGACCCGTGCTGCACCGCCCGCGCCCGCGCCAGCAGCCCGGTCAGCCGGGCCTCCAGCAGCGGGTCGTGCGCGCTGGCCCGCACCACCGACAGGTGGGTGCCGACCCGGGCGGTGAGGTCGACCAGCTCGTCCACCTGCTCCCCGGTGAGCCGGCGCCGGGTGGTGAGCCGGTCGAGCCGGTCCCACTGCCCCTCCCGCTCGGCGACGAAGGAGTCGATGTCCACAGACCGCACCCTACGAGGCGGGCGGCTCGGCACCGGTCGGCACTAGGCTCGCGGCGTGCTCTACACCGGGGAGGCGGTCCGTCTGGACCTGCGTCCCGCCCGGGTGCCGACCCGCGCCGTCTCCGCCGCGGTCGACCTGACCTGCCTGCTCGTGCTGTCGCTGCTGTGGGCCCGGGCCACCGAGGAGCTCGACGGCTCCCCCGCCGCGACCGCCGCCCTGGGCAGCGCCGGCTACCTGCTGATCTGCTTCGTCGTCCCGGTGGCGGTGGAGACCCTGAGCCGCGGACGCACCCCCGGCCGCTGGGCGACCGGGCTGCGGGTGGTCCGCGACGACGGCGGCGTGGTCCGGCTGCGGCACGCGGTGACCCGGTGGCTCGCGTTCTGGCTGGTCGACTTCTCCCCGCTCACCCTCGGCCTGCTGGGGCTGGTGGTGGCCGGGGCGCACCCGCAGGGCAAGCGGGTCGGCGACCTGCTGGCCGGGACGGTGGTCGTCCGGGTCCGTTCCCCCCGCCAGCCGCCGCTGCCGCCCGAACCGGCGTCCGACCTGGAGGGGTGGCGTCGCCGGCTGGAGCTCAGCGGGCTGCCCGACGACCTGCTCGCCGCCGCCCGCACCGTGGTGCGCCGCAGCGCCGAGATGCGCCGGCCGCCGCGGCAGGCGCTGCTGGACGACCTGGCCCGCCAGGTCTACCCGCGGCTCAGCCCGCCGC
>NZ_QPKK01000066.1 GCF_003344635.1 Desertihabitans aurantiacus | reverse complement strand
GCCTACACCGCCCACCGCCCCCACCCGAACCCGCCCGCCGAGGAGCTGCGCGCCCGGATCCCCGGCTGGGGCGTCGACCTCGACCCGGCCGACCGGCCCTCCACCCCGATGCTGCGCTTCGACCCCGAGGCCAGCGGGGCGCACTGGGAGCTCCCCGACCGCCAGCCGGAGGAGCGGCCGCGGGAGCACTCCATCGAGCACGCCGGCGTGACGCCCGTCTTCGGCACCGCGCAGCCTCTGCACGGGGTGTCGGGGGCCATCCGGCGCTACTCCTACGAGCGCTTCAGCGAGGCCCGCGCCGCGCACTGGCTGCTGCTGATCGCGGCCGACCGGGTCGAGTTCGCGGAGTCGCGCGTCACCGCCCTGCTGCAGGGACGCCCGGACAACCCGATCAGCGAGACCGGGATCCGTGCCGAGCTGAAGTACGGCGGGATCCGCTCCCGCACCGGACGCAACGCCCGCCGGGTCGACACCGCCCACACCTGGATGGACCCCTTCCTGGTCGCCGCGCCCTGGCTCGGCGGCGCCGCGCTGGCCCTGGCCGGGAGGTCGGTGCTCCGCAGGACCACCCGGCGTCGCCCCCAGCGAGCGTCCTGAGCCGGGCGGACGCTGGCCCAGGCGAGCAGGTCGGTGCTGCCGGGCGCGGCCAGCCAGGCCAGCTGCTCAGCGCCCAGCCCGTCGCGCGACCACCGCGCCGACGGCCACAGCGCCTCGGCTGGGGCGATGAGGAAGGTGTCCCAGTTGCCGCGGACGCGGCAGGGGGCCGGGATCCGGTGGGCCCCGTGGGGATCGAACCCACAACCCGCGGATTAAAAGTCCGCTGCTCTGCCAGTTGAGCTAGAGGCCCGCAGCGCTCCCGGACGGGGCTGGGAGAGACCTCCTGGGACGCCCGCGACAGAGGCGCCGCAGCGCCGAGGCTACCTCACGAAAGCGCGAGCGGCCGGCGGCGCAGAGCGAGCGCCACCAGCCGTCCGGACTAGCGTCGTCGGGCCTCCTCGGCGCGAGCGGAGCGTCGCATCTTCACGTCGATGAGCAGCGCGACGACGAGCACCCCGGTCAGGGCCACGTTGATCCAGGGCTCCGCGCCCATCCGCGAGACCACGGCGTTGGCGATGAGGGCCGCGAACACGATCCCGTAGAGCAGCACGCGGACTCGGCTGCCGGAGCCGGCGGTGCCCGTCGGTCGGCGGCTCACAGCTCACGCGTCCGGTAGAAGTGGACGGCCAGCGCAGTTCCGACGACGATCCCCAGCACGCCGAGACCGAACCCGGCGGCGGCCACCACGGCCACCGGCACCTCCGACGCGCTCGCGGCCAGCGGGGCGAGGACGCCCGTCGCCTGCGCCAGCCAGGCCAGGCAGGCGATGAGGAACGCCGGGGCGTAGGCGATCAGGCGTCCGGCGGAGTAGCCGACGCGGAAGAGCGCCGGCAGCTGCACCGCCATCGCCACCCCGACCACCGCGAAGGCGATCGCGTGCACCGTCACCAGCAGCTCGGGTGCGGGCAACGCGTCGCCGCGGACGGCCGCCACCACCAGGGTGACCACGGTGCCGACCACCGCCGCGACGAGGTAGTAGACGAGCACCGACAGCGCGCGTCCCAGCACGACCGAGCGCCGAGAGACCGGCAGCACGCCGTAGAGGGTGTTGAGGCGTCCGCGCTCGTCGCCGAGGAAGGGCGCGGAGACCATCAGCGAGGTGACCAGGGCTGCCGCGACCACCGCCATCCCGGGGACCGGCAGCGCCACGCCAGCCAGCGCGGCGAAGGTGAGGGTCAGCAGGTTCTGGCGCCGCGGGAACCACGAGGCCAGGTCGAAGCGGGTGAACGTCAGTGCGCTCATGCGGCCGCCTCCTCGTGCTCGGCGCCGAGGTGGACGACGATGTCGTCGATGCCGGCGGCGTCGATCACCACCTCGGGCCCGAAGGCGGCCGAGTCGGCCATCCGGATCAGCGCGGACCACTGCTGGCCCGAGCGCTGCAGCCCGAGCACCGGCACCGACGGCGCCGGACCGGACCCCCGCACCACCGCGAACTCCTCCACCACGTCGGTCAGCACGCCGCGGTGGGCGATCCGCCCGCCGACCATCACCACCAGCTCGTCGGCCAGGTCGTGCAGGTCGGTGGTGATGTGGGTGGAGAAGAGCACCCCGTGCTCGGGGTCGATCACGAACTGGCGGATGACGTCACCGATCTGGCGGCGCGACGCCGGGTCCAGCCCGCTGGACGGCTCGTCCAGGACCAGCAGGTCGGGGTCGGCGGCCAGAGCCGTCGCGACGGACAGCTTGACGCCCTGCCCACGGGAGAGCTCGCCGACCCGCTGCTGTCGGGGGACCCGCAGCCGGTCGAGCAGCTCGCCGAACCGGTCGGCGTCCCAGCCGGGGTAGAACGGCGCGAGCCGGCGGCCGACGGAGTCGACCCGCCACTCCGCGGCCGCGGTCGGCTGGTCGAGCACGACACCGGTGCGGGCCAGTGCCTCGGGCGCGCCGGCCGGGTGCCCGAGCACCTCGACCCGTCCCGAGTCGGGGGTCAGCAACCCCAGCAGGGCCCGGATGGTCGTGGTCTTGCCGGCGCCGTTGGGTCCGACGAGGCCGACGACCGAGCCGCGGGACAGGGAGAGGGAGATCCCGTCGAGCTCGAACGCTGGTCTACGGACGTGCAGCTCCTCGATCCGCACTATCGGCGCGGGTGCTGCGTGGTCAGGCGTCCTCGGGTCGGTCATGGGTGCTCCAGATCTCGTCGAGACGGTGGTGGATGTCGTGCTGGTCCAGCCGCGCGTGCCGGGCCGCCACGTACAGCTCGCGGAGCAGGGCGTCGACCCGGCCCCGCAGCGCGGTCGCCGCCGAGTCGGCGTCGACCTCGAGCACGACGAAGCCGCGTCCGTGCTCGCTGTGCACGAGGCCCTCGGCGGCCAGGTCGTTGTAGGCGCGCGTCACGGTGATGACGCTCACCCGCAGGTCAGCCGCGAGCTGGCGCAACGACGGCAGCGTCTCGCCCGGACCGATCTCGCCGGACAGGATCGAGGCCCGTACCTGGGACCTGATCTGCTCGTAGATCGGTGTGGTCGAGCTGGTCGACACGACAACCCGCATGGCCACCTCCAACTGTATATGTACACCATAACAGTAAGGCCACCTCCGCCCAAGGACCAGCCGTCCGGCGAGCCCGATGCGTGGGCCTGATGAAGTGAGCCCGGGGCTCTATACCGTTCTGCGCTGACGCATCCGTGCAGCACGAGGAGGTCCTGGTGATCGTCACCCTGCACTCGCTCATCCGCGAGGGCCGCGAGCTGGACTACGACCGGGAGCACCGGGTCATCCCGGACGACCTGGCCGCGGAGTTCGCGCGCATCGGCATCCACGACTGGACGATCTGGCGGGCGGGCCGGCACCTGTTCCACCGGGTCGACTGCGACGACTGGGAGGCCGCGCTGGCGGCGCTGGCCGAGAGCCCGGCGGACGCCCGCTGGCAGCAGCACATCGGTCAGATCGTGGACCACTTCGATCCCGCGGGCCCGGACGGCTCACCAGCACCACTACCCCAGGTGTGGAGCCTGTCGGACCAGGTCTCGTGACGAGCGAGGGAGGGACCAGCACCGTCCACCGGGAACGAGGACGCGGCACCCTCCTGACGTTCCCCCGAACCGCAGAGCTGAGTGCCGCGCCCCGCTCAGGGAAGGTTAGACAACTTCGCCTTCACGGATCCGGGGTCGCACTGTGAAGCCGCGCACGGAGGGAGAGACCCCGTCGGACGGCGGTGGTGCGACCGGCGGGGCGTCGTGGTTCAGCGAGTCCTTCGCCGCCGCCCTGCGCGCCAGCGGCTGGACGCTGACCGCGCTGCGGCGTGAGCTGGTCGAGCGCGGCAACCCGGTCAGCCTGTCCACGCTCAGCTACTGGCGCTCGGGCAAGCGGGTGCCCGAGGGTGCGGACTCGCGGCTGGTGGTGCGCGACATCGAGGAGATCCTCGGGCTCGACCCGGACGAGCTGCAGCGCTCGGTGCCGCCGTCGCGCCGGCTGGGGCCCCGCGGCCCGGCCCGGGCGGACCGGCTGCTGGCCCGAGACGGCGTCCCGGAGATCTTCGCCGAGCTCGGCCTGGACGACCTGATGAACGGGCTCTACGTCGAGTGGCTGCACCGCTGGGTCGACATCGGCCCCGACGGCGCCCCGACCGCCTTCGGCAACCGCGGCCTCTACCGCGCCGGGCGGCCGGGGATCGAGCGGCTGGCCGAGATGTACGTCGCGCTCAGCCAGGACTCCGACCCGTTCGCCACCATCGAGACCATCGGCTGCAGCCTGGGTCGCGTCATCCGACGGCCCGAGGCCAAGGTGTCGGTGGCCGAGCTGCTGCTGCCGCGCCCGCTGCACCTCGGCGAGGAGGTCATGCTGGAGTGGACCATGCGGCCGCAGCACGCGGTGCCCGCGCAGCGGTTCGAGTGCTACACCGAGCAGCGCAACCAGGAGATCCTCGCCTCGGTCCGGTTCCACCCCGACCGGCTGCCCGCCTGGGTCGAGCGCTACACCGACTCCGAGGGCGGCAGCGAGCTCTACCCGGCCCAGGTCGACGGCTTCACCGTCGTGCACCACCGGCAGCGCAACTTCGGCCCCGGCACCCTCGGCGTGCGCTGGGGCTACTGAGCGCCACCCCGGCGACCAGGGGCGTCGTCCGCCGGCGCAGGACGTCGACGCCGGCGCCACCAGGTCAGCCCCACCGCGCCGAGCACCAGCAGCAGCGCCCCGGTCGCGACCACCACGGCGACGGCGTCCGGGCGCTCCACCGGGGGCACCGTCGGCACCGGCTCGGGCGGCGGGAGCCGCGGCGGCAGCTCGGCGAGCACCGCGTCGAAGACCGGCGCGAAGTGCTCGGCGCCGTAGCCGCCGTGGACGGGCCGGGTCCGTTCGAACTCCTCGGCGAAGTCGGTGGACCCGCTGCTCACCCGCAGCAGCGCCGGCCCGGCGTCGCAGACCAGGTCGCCGCTGTCGCAGACGGAGAACACCGGGACGTCGGCGGGCAGGTCGAGGTCGTCCCCGGCGGCCGCCGCCGCCATCGCCGTCGGGTCGGTCTGGTCCACCGCCACCTGGATCAGCGAGCGGACCATGGTCGACACCCCCTCGCCGTCGGCGCCGCTGCGGCGGGCCTCCTGCACCTGGGCGCGGACGTAGCCCAGTGTCGCCACCAGCCCGGTCGCGCTCTCCGGGGCCGTCCCGTGGCGGCGGACCGCCTGCCCGGGGTAGGTGGCGGGGCTGCCGGCCAGCACCGCCCCGGCCACCCGCCACCCGTCGGTGCGCCGGCTGAGCGCGGCGGTGACGACCTCGGCCCCCTGGGAGAACCCGACGAGGATCCAGCGCTCCCGCGGACAGCGCGCGGCCGAGTCGTCCAGCAGCTGCTGCAGCCGCTGCTCACCGACCGTCACGCTGTCGAAGTAGGTCGTCGGCGGCGGCTCCTCGGCCAGCGCCAGCTCCTCCAGCCCGACCTCGGCCAGGGTGTGCGGGTCGGAGGCCGGGAAGTCCAGCCAGACGGTCCGGGCGGTCAGCGGCCGGCTGGTGGGGGAGCGTCGCACCGCCTCGTCCAGGGCCGTCCGGGCCTGCTCCACGGTGTCGCCCCACGGCGTGACCTCACCCGACCCGCGGGCGCCGACGAACAGCAGGTCGGCGCACTCACCGGCCGGTGCGCTGGAGGGGTCGGGGACGTCGTCCAGCCCGTCCCAGGAGGCCGTGCGGGCCGAGGCTGGGGCGGGCGGGACGAGCAGCAGCAGGGACGCCAGCAGGCAGCCGAACAGGGGAAGCAGCCGCACGTGATCAGCTGGGTCGGCGGGAGCGCGGAGCCATGGCGCCAGTCAAGCAGCCCGGCCCAAGGACGTCCCGACCACTAGACTCCGGCACCAGCGGGAGGGAGAGACCATGACCGTGTTCTTCGTGGTGGGCGCCGTCGGCCTGGTGCTGCTGGTGGTCACGCTGATCGCCGGCGAGGTCGTCGAGGGCATCTTCGACGGCATCGGGGGCGAGTGGCTCTCCGGTGCGGGCCTGGCCGGGTTCATCGGCGCGTTCGGCTTCGCCGGGGCGCTGGCCTACGACCTCAGCGGCGGCAGCGTCGGGATCGGCATCGTCGTCGGGCTGCTGGCCGGGGTCGCGATGGGTGCGCTGGTGGCGGTCGGCACCCGGTTCCTCCGCAAGGAGGAGAACGACTCCACCGTCCGCACCGCCTCGCTGGTCGGACGGGCCTGCTCGGTCAGCACCCCCATCCCGGCCGACGGCTACGGTGAGGTGACCCTGGTCGCGGCCGGTCACATCACCCGGCTGAACGCCCGCGCCGCGGCCCCGATCCCGGTCGGCGCCAACGTCACCATCACCGCGATCCTCTCCGCCACCGCGGTCGTGGTCGAACCGGTCACCACCGCCGCCCCGCGGGTCGGCCAGGACGTCGCCCTGGACCACCTGCCGCCGTCCCCGCCGCCGCCCAGCGCCGAACCCGACGTCGACGTCACGCCCCCGGCGGGTACCGAGCCGCCCGCGCGCCGCGCCGCACCCGAGCCCGAGCAGCGCGGGCCCGGGTTCACCCCGCCCGAGCAGACCTGGTCGCCGTGGGCCCGCGACGACACCCAGCGCTGAGAGTCCGCTGAGACTTCTCCTGCCCTCGGACGGACCGTCCGCGAGCCGGGAAGACCGCGCGCGCCGCGTGGCGCCGGGGCATCCGCCCGCTGCCGTCGTCCGGAAACCCCGCCCGAGCGCCTTGAGAGCCTCCCCGCTCGGGGTGCGGGCGACCCCCGGTGGTGACAGACTGCGCCCGTCGTCGCCCACCGAGCCCGCCCGCGGGACCGCTCCCGCCGGCGGGTGAGAACGAAGGACCCCCACATGGATCTGCTCGGCAGTCCGATCATCGCGATCCTGGCGCTCGTCGTCCTGGTCGTGCTGGTCGTCCTCCTCATCACCAGCCGCTACAAGGTGGCCGGCCCGAACGAGGCGTTCATCGTCACCGGACGCAAGGGCAAGGAGGTGAAGAACCCCGAGACCGGTGAGATCTCCACCGACCTGTCCGGCCAGAAGGTCGTCATGGGCGGCGGCGTCTTCGTCGTGCCGTTCGTGCAGCGCCTGCACATCCTCGACCTCTCCAGCCGTCGCATCATGGTGCAGATCCGTGGCGCGGTCTCCGGCCAGGGCGTCAAGCTCAACCTCGACGGCGTCGCCATCGTCAAGGTCGGCGGCAACGAGGACTCGATCCGCGCCGCCGCGCAGCGCTTCCTCACCCAGCAGGAGGAGATCGAGACCTTCACCCAGGAGACGCTGGCCGGTTCGCTGCGCTCCATCGTCGGCTCGCTGTCGGTCGAGCAGATCATCCGCGACCGCGCCGCCTTCGCCCAGCGGGTGGCCGACGAGTCGGAGTCCTCGCTGACCGGTCAGGGCCTGGTGCTCGACACCTTCCAGATCCAGGACATCACCGACGACGGCACCTACCTCTCCGACCTGGGACGTCCCGAGGCCGCCCGGGTCGGTCAGGTCGCGGCCATCGCCGAGGCCAACGCCACCCAGGCCGCCCAGCAGGCCCGGCTGGCCGCCGAGCAGGAGATCGCCATCTCCGAGCGGTCCCTGAACCTGAAGCAGGCCGAGATCAGGGCCGAGACCGACGCCGCCGCCGCGCAGGCCGCCGCCGCCGGACCGCTGGCCCAGGCCGACCGCGACCAGGCCATCCTCGCCGAGCAGGAGAAGGTGGCCGTCCGGCAGGCCGCGCTGAAGGACCGCCAGCTCGACACCGAGGTCCGCAAGCCCGCCGACGCCGAGCGCTACCGGGTCGAGACCGAGGCCGAGGGTCGCCGCCAGTCCGAGATCCTCGAGGCCGACGCCCGCCGCCAGGCCTCCATCGCCGCCGCGCAGGCCGAGGCCGAGAAGGCCCGTCTCACCGGTGAGGGTGACAAGTCCCGCCGTGCCGCGCTCGCCGAGGCCGAGGCGATCGAGGGTGCCAAGCGCGGTGAGGCCGAGAAGGCCCGTCGTATCGCCGAGGCCGAGGCGCTGCGGGCCGAGGGTGAGGCCGAGGCCGCCGCGATCCTGGCCCGCGGTCAGGCCGAGGCCGAGGCGATGAACAAGCGCGCCGACGCGTTCGCCCGGTACAACGACGCCGCCGTGCTGCAGATGCTGGTCGAGGTGCTGCCCCAGGTGGCCCGCGAGGTCGCGGCCCCGATGTCGGCGATCGACAAGCTCACCGTCATCTCCACCGACGGCGCCGGCGAGATGCCCAAGCAGGTGACCAGCAACATCGTCCAGGCGATGGAGCTGATCAAGAACAGCACCGGCGTCGACCTGAGCAAGCTGGTCGACCGCTACAGCGAGGACGGCGGCCGCGGTTCCGCCACCGTGGTGCCGGGCGAGCCCGGCCCGGAGCAGCCCGCGCGCTCCTGACAGCCCTCAGATGGACGGCCCCGGCTCCGGCCGGGGCCGTTCGTCGTACCCGGACCGCCCGGGGCGTCGGCCGCAGCCGGGGACCGGGTCGGTGCCGGCCTGGAGGCGATGAGTGAGGCGCTGGCCGGGGAGGTCGCCGACTTCGGCACCGACGAACACGCCTACGCCACCCCCAAGGTGCAGACCCTCCGGGAGCCGCTGGACGCCGACCGCGACGTCGCTCCTGCCACCGGCTTCCCCGCCGCCTGACCCACGGTCGGCGTCCGGGTCGGCGCTCAGGCGCAGGACGGCGGGGTCACCTCGCTGCAGATGAGGACGCGCGGGGCCCCGCCCTCCGCGTCGATGACACCGCCGTCGCCGGGCCGCAGACCGGCGTCGACCACGGCCCCGTTGGTCGGGTCGAGGAGCCAGTAGCGCGACGGGACACGGCCGTCGGCGTCCAGGAACCGCCACGGCCCGCCGTGCTCGGCGTAGCCGATGTAGAGGACGCCGGGGTCGAGCAGGCCGCGGGTGTTGAGGGAGACGTCCCAGCAGGGTTGGAGGCGGGCGACAGGGAGTCCGGCGAGGATGCGGCCGACCAGACCGACGTAGCCCGCCCCCTCGAAGTGCAGGGCCTCGCGCCAGCCGGCACCGGGCGCCAGGAAGAACTCCGACTGCCCCGGCTCATCGGGCCGGACGGCCCACTGCCAGAGGCTGCCCGCGCCGTAGGCGACGCCCATCACGCCGCCGGCACAGAGGTTCTGCCACGCCTCGTGGCCCTGCCACCAGCCGGCCGCGCGCCCGCGCAGGCCGGTGTGCTCGTAGGTCGGCTCGCCATTCATCACCGCCTTCACCGGCCGGTGTGCCCACATGGTCGCCAGGCGCTCGGGTACGTGCTCACCGGCGTGACCCGTCTGGCACCACTGGAAGTCGAGCCAGGCGGCGGCCTGGTGGGCGTCGTTGCGGGCGTGCGGCCGGTAGTGGATGCCGGTGGGCTGGCCGTAGCAGTCCTGCCGCTCGACCTCCTTCCCACCCGCCTCGATCTGCGGCTCGGTGCCGGCCCCGTCCGCACCGACGAGGTAGACGGCCGGACGTGCGCCGTAGCGGGCGACCAGGTAGCGGCAGTAGCGGGCGTAGTCCTCGGGCGGCACCACCGGGCCCGCGACGTCGAGCCCCTTCCAGCCGAAGCCGTGGAAGACCGGCTGCAGCACCGGGGTGATCCCGTGGTCGACCAGGACCCCGGTCAGCTCGTCGAGGGTGCGGAAGTACTCGACCCGAAGCCGGGTGAGGCGTCCTTCGGGCAGGTCGTCGAACCCGGTGTCGAAGCCCTCGTCGACGCCCCGGGCCCGTGGTCCGGTCGCCCGCATGTCCGGCTGCACGCTCATCAGCTGCGCCGCGTTGAACCCCTGCGCGCTGCGGTGCCGTGCGTAGTCGACCACCTCCTCCGGGGTCGCCCGCCAGGGCAGCGCCCACGCGGTGTCGGCCACGACGAGGACCGGGGTGCCGTCCGCGTGCTCGAGCGTGCGCGCGGTGGGGGAGAGGCGCCAGAACCCGTGCCGGGTCGCCGGGTGCGGCCTCGGGTCCGGCGGGGCGGCCGTCAGCTCGCCGATCGTGCCGTCGACCGCGGGGTGCCCGTGCGCGGACCAGGTCCACCGGCCGGTGGGCAGTGTGGAGGCGAAGCGCACCCGCCAGGTGGTGCCGCCGTCGAAGAACGCCGGTCGGCGCAGCGTGTCGCCGCTGTCGTGGGTGAAGTCGACCCACAGGTCGACGTCGGTATAGGGGTTGTCGGCGGTGGGGCCGGTCAGCGTGATCTCGACCTGCTGCCACTGGGGTGCGGTGGTGGGCTGCTGGGCTGGCACGGGACTCCTCGTCTGGTCTCGGGGCGGGTCAGTCCGCCAGCAGGGCGCGGGCCGTGCTGAGGTCGGTCAGCAGGACGTTGATCCAGCGCCCCAGGACGGCCGCCCGGATCGCTTCGTGCTTGCGCTCACCGCCGGCCAGGCCGATCCGGCGCGGGATGGTCCGGAAGCTGTCCGGGTCGATGCCGACGACGCGGGCGTCCAGCTCGCTGCGGACGTGGCGGCCGGAGGCGTCGAAGAAGCGGTGGCACACGTCGCCGACGGCGCTCAGCTCGAGCAGCGCCGCCTGGTCGGCGGGGTCGATGGCGTTGCCGCTGCGCTGCAGCAGCTCCGACGGCTGCAGGCTGCCGATGCCGACCAGCGCCATCGTCAGGTCCGGCCAGCTCGCTGTCACGCTGCGCACCGCCGGCTCGGCCATCAGGTCGCGGCGCATCGCCGCACGTCCCACCAGACCGGGCGCGGGGACGTAGGAGGGGCTGGCGCCGACCGCGTGGGCGAACTCGCTGAGCAGCCGGTTCGCCTGGGCCTGCGCGGCGCTCGCGCCGATCCCGCCCACGAGCTGCACGACCGACTCCGCACCGGAGGTCCGTCGCTGCCGCAGGCGGTCGACGACGGCCAGCAGGGTCTGGCTCCAGGACGAGACCCCGATGCGCTCGCCGCCGGACAGCGTGGCCTCCAGGTAGCTGGCCCCGGCCGAGCCGAGACCGGCGAGCACCGCGACCTCGTCACCCGAGACGTCGGCGACCACGGCCTCGAGCAGCCCGTAGCGCTCCTCGAGGGCGCGTTCGAGGTCGGTGTGCACCCCCTGGGAGACGACCACCACGGTGCGGACGATGCCGACCTCACCGGCTCGCTTGAGCAGCCGGGAGACCTTGGCCTGCGAGATGTGCAGCATGGCCGCGATCTCGTTCTGCCGCAGGTTCTGCTCGTGGTACAGGTGCGCGATCTTGGTCATCAGGCGGACCTGGCCGTCCGGGGCATCAGCGGTCCCGGCTGCGTTCGTTCCGGCCAACAGTGCCTCCTCCGTGGCAGAGGCCCCGACTGTATCGGTCATGACCCGGCGGCCGAGGTCAGCCGCCGCACCTCCTGCTGCCACCGTCCCCGCCGTTCGCGCCGCGCCTCCTCGGTGATCTGGGGGACGAAGGTGCGGCGGGAGCGGCGCACCGGGAGCTCCACGCCGAGCCGCCGCCAGCCGAGGACCGCTGCGCCGTAGGCCGAGACCTCCGGCACGTCGGCGACCTCCACCGGGCAGCCCAGGAGGTCGGCCTGCGACTGCATCAGCAGCTGCGAGGCGGTGGCCCCGCCGTCGGCCCGGACGGTGCCCACCGGGACGTCGGCGTCCACCACCTCGACGACGTCGCAGACCTGCTGGGCGACGGCGTCCACCGCGGCGCGGGCCACCTGCGCACGGCCGCTGCCGGCGTCGAGCTGGGTGATCGCGGCCCGCAACCCGCGCCGCCAGTGCGGCGCGCCGAGGCCGGTGAAGGAGGGGAGCAGGGTGACGCCGCCGGAGTCGGGGACCGAGGCGGCCAGCTCGAGCAGCGCCGGCACGTCGAGCCCGAGCAGCCGGCCGGTCCAGGCGAGCGCTGCTCCGGACGCCAGGATGTTGCCCTCGCGGGCGTACGTCGGTGCCTCGGTCAACCAGGCCAGGGTCGAGGACACGCCGGAGTCGTCCGTGGCCAGACCCGGTGCCGGGGTCATCACCGAGGTCCCCGTCCCGTAGGTGGCCTTGAGCCTGCCGGGCACGGTGCAACCCTGGCCGAGCAGGGCCGCGTGGGAGTCGGCGAGGACGGCGAGCACGGGCACGCCGTCGGGGAGTCCCGGGACGTCACGGGTGACGCCGAAGTCGCCGTCGGAGCGCAGCACCTGCGGGAGCACCTCGAGCGGGACGCCGAACACGTCGAGCAGCTCGGCCGACCAGCCGAGCCCCGCGACGTCGTACAGCAGCGTCCTGGAGGCGTTCCCCGCCTCGGTGACGTGACGGGCCCCGCCCGTCAGCCGCCAGAGCAGCCACGAGTCGACCGTGCCCACGCAGACCCGCGAGAGGTCGGACGCCGGCGGCTGGGCGAGGAGCCAGGCGATCTTCGGTGCCGAGAACATCGGGTCGACCCGCAGCCCGGTGCGCGAGCGGACCAGCTCCTCCTCGGCCTCGGAGACCCTGTCCCGGCACCAGGCCGCGGTCCGCTCGTCCTGCCAGCCGACGACGGGTCCGAGCGGCCGGCCCTCGCGGCGGTCCCAGGCCAGCACCGACTCCCGCTGGGTGGAGAGGACCAGCGCGGTGACGGCGACATCGGGCGCCTGGTCCAGGCAGCTGCCGACGGCCCGGACGACGCTCGCCCAGAGCTCCTCGGCGTCCTGCTCCACGTGCCCTGGTGCGGGGTGCTGCACGGAGACGCCGGCGACGCCGGTGGAGGTGACCGAGCCGTCGGCGGCGACCAGCACGGCCTTGGTGTTGGTGGTGCCCTGGTCGATGGCCAGCACGCGGGTCAACGTCGACTCCCTCTGCTCGGGGGCGACCCAGCCTTGACGGGACGCCGTTGGATGAGAGAATATACGGGTACGGAATGATTATGCAACGGCTACCGAAGGACGAGATGTGACGGCTCGACGACGAGTGATCATCGACACCGACGCCAAGAACGAGGCCGACGACCAGTACGCGATCGTGCACGCGCTGCTGTCGCCGACCTTGGACGTGCGCGGGGTGGTCCCGGCGCACTTCGGCACCGAGCGGACCGAGCAGAGCCTGGCCGAGTCCCGCGCCGAGGTGGACCTGCTGCTGGACCTGCTCGGCCGCCCCGACGTGGTCGTGGCCGACGGGGCCGCGGCGGCGATCCCGGACGAGGCCACCCCCGCCGACTCACCGGGGGCCCGGCTGATCGTCGAGGAGAGCCGGCTGGCCACTCCCGACGACCCGCTGTTCGTGACCTTCCTGGGCCCGTTGACCGACATGGCCAGTGCGATCCTGCTCGACCCCGAGATCGTGACGCGGCCGGTGGTGGTGGTCTGGATCGGCGGCATGGGATACGACGTGGACTGGGCCTATCCGGGCATCGAGTTCAACCTCCGCAACGACATCCCGGCCGCCAACGTCGTCTTCGACTCCGGCATCACGCTCTGGCAGGTGCCGGCCCCGGTCTACTCCATGGTCTCGGTGGGGTACGCCGAGCTGGAGGAGAAGATCGGCGGCACCAGTCCGCTGGCCGACTACCTCATCCGCCAGCTGGTGGAGTGGAACGCCGCCCACCACGGCGAGCCCATCGAGCACCGCTCGCTGGGCGACTCCCCGGCCATCTCGCTCGTGCTGAACCCCCGTGGCGGGGTGGCGCGCACCAGGCCCTCGCCCCGGTTCAGCCGCGAGGGCGGCTACCTGCCCGGAGCCGGGCACCCGGTCAAGGTGTTCGACGCCGTCGACGTGCGCTACCTGCTCGAGGACATGTTCGCCAAGATCCGCCGGTTCGGGCGCGAGGGCGTCCAGCCGACCACCACCGTCCCGGCGCAGGGCCGGGACTGACACCACCGTCCGGCTGGGTCCGGACGTGCACCCAGCATCAGACAAAGGAGACTGACATGACTGGACTCACCCGTCGGGGCCTGCTCGGGCTCACGGGGGCGGCCGCGATCGGTGCCGGCCTGTCCGCCTGCACCGGCGCCGCTCCCACCGGCACGCCCGGGGGCTCCGGATCCGGGGGCTCGAACACGCTGCGGCTCTTCACCTACGAGGACGACACGACCATCGGGCTGCTGCGCGACCAGGTCAAGGCCTTCGACCAGGCCAACGGCACCACCACCGCGGTGGACTCGCTGCCCGGCTCCGGCGCGGCCGTCTTCCCCGACAAGCTGCGCACCGAGCTCCTCGGTGGTTCCGGGCCCGACATCTGGCGGATCTGGGGCGGCCAGATCGGCGCCCCGTTCGCCGAGGCCCAGCAGGCGCTCGACCTCACCCCGTACTACCAGCAGTACGGCTGGGACTCCCGGATCAACACCGCCGCGATCGAGGGGATGACCTTCGACGGCGTCCGTGCCGGCGTGCCCTTCAGCGCCCTCGGCCTCGGCGCCTGGTACAACAGGGCCGCCTTCGAGGAGGCGGGGGTGGAGGGTCCGCCCACCAGCTACGCCGAGCTGGAGGAGGTCAACGCCCGGCTGCTGGGCTCCGGGATGACGCCGCTGGCCACCGGTGGCAAGTACGGCTGGCACATCATGCGTCTCTTCGAGTACCTGCTCGAGACCGCTGCGGGGCCCGAGCTGCACGACCAGCTGCTGGTCGGTGGGGAGAGCTGGGACCGGCCCGAGGTCGTCACCGCGTTCACCAACTTCAAGAAGTGGCAGGACGAGGGGTGGCTGCCAGACGGCGCCGTCGGGCTGGACCCGGCCGACGTCGAGCCCGGCTACGTCCAGGGCCGGCAGGCCTACACCATCACCGGCCCCTGGACCGAGGCCCAGGCCATCCAGTCCGCCGGCGCGGACTCGGCCGACTTCGGCGTCTTCGCCCTGCCCACCGACCACGAGCCGCAGCGTCACTCCGGCTTCGTCGAGGGCTACATGGTCAACGCCCGTTCGGGCAACCCGGACAAGGCGGCCGCGCTCCTCGACTTCATCCTCCAGCCTGAGGCGCAGCAGGCGATGAAGATCGGCGCCTCGACGGTCGAGGGTGCCGAGCCCGACCCGCAGACCCAGCCGCTGGCGGCCGAGTGGGCCCAGGGTCAGGGCCAGCAGCCCTTCTACACGATCCAGGACCAGGCCTTCCCCAAGCAGCAGGCCGACCAGTACTTCGCCATCCAGAGCGACGTCCTCCAGGGCAGGACGAGCCCTGCCGACGCCGCGAAGCGGATGCAGGAGGTCGTCTCGACCTGGGCGCAGGACTGACCCGCGATGACGTCCCCGACCCTCACCACCGGCGCGCGCGTCCCGGACGCGCGCGCCTCCGGCGGCGGCCGCCGCCGGTCCCCCG